>JAOAFU010000079.1 GCA_026416115.1 Bacteroidales bacterium
CAAATTGAGTGGATGCTCACTCAAAAACTGGGTGATGTAGGTAAAAAAATTCATAGTGGACGCTCTCGAAACGATCAGGTACTAGTCGATTTAAAAATATTTTTTCGCGATCAAATCCGTAAAATTGTAGAAAGTACCGAACTGCTTTTTAATTTGCTGATTGAGCTAAGCGAAAAGCATAAGTCGGTTTTAATGCCAGGCTATACCCACATGCAGATAGCTATGCCCTCTTCGTTTGGATTATGGTTTGGTGCATATGCCGAAAGTCTTACCGATGATATGTTACTTCTGCAATCGGCTTATCGGATTACAAACCAAAATCCACTTGGTTCGGCTGCCGGTTATGGTTCTTCGTTCCCATTAAATCGAACTTTAACCACTCAGCTGCTTGGTTTCGACGATTTAAATTACAACGTGGTTTATGCTCAAATGGGTAGAGGAAAAACCGAAAAAACAATTGCATTTGCTTTATCCTCGTTGGGAGCAACTATGGCCAAGATGTCGATGGATATGTGTTTATTCATGAGTCAGAACTTTGGTTTTATATCATTTCCCGAAGAACTGACTACCGGTTCAAGTATAATGCCCCACAAAAAAAATCCTGATGTAATTGAGCTTATTCGTGCTCGTTCTAATCGGCTTCAGGCCTTACCCAATGAAATTACGCTCATTATCACGAATCTGCCTTCAGGTTATCATCGCGATCTTCAGATTTTGAAAGAATCGCTTTTTCCTGCATTAACCAATACACTCGATTGTCTGACCGCTCTTACCCGAATGTTGGAACAAATCCAGGTAAATACACAAATACTCAACGATCCTAAATATGCCTATCTGTTCAGTGTTGAAGAAGTTAATCGACTAGTACTCGAAGGGATTCCTTTTCGGGATGCCTATCGTAGGGTTGCCGATGCTATTGAGAAAAATGAATTTTCACCTTCTCAAAATATCCATCACACGCATGAGGGTAGTATAGGTAATCTGTGTAACCAACAGATTAGAAATAAAATGAGCAAAATAATTTCGGATTTTAACTTCGAAAAAATAGATTCTGCTTTGGAACAATTATTGTCAGATATTTAAGTCCTCTTTTTTGACGATTATGGAACACAGACAATTACTAAAAAATAAAGAAAAAATTGTAGTAAAAATAGGAACCAGTTCCTTAACATGCGATAATGGACAAATCAATTACGAAAAGTTCGAAAAACTGGCTAATACACTCTCGCGTTTACAATCGGAAGGCAAAAAAGTAATGCTCGTTACATCGGGTGCCATAGCTGTAGGTTCGAGAAAAATGGGTAGGGCCCAGCGACCCGATAAACTTGCCGAAAAACAGGCTATGGCTGCTATTGGACAGGCTGAACTTATTAAAATTTATGAAGAATTTTTTTCAAAAAATAAGTTCACTGTAGCGCAAGTTTTACTAACAAAGGATGTCGTTACACATCCAATCAGACGCCAGAATGCAAAAAATACCCTTAATACCCTGCTTAATATGCAGGTAATACCCATCATTAATGAAAATGATACAGTGTCGACCGATGAAATTGAATTCGGCGATAACGATACACTTTCGGCTTATGTGGCTGTTATATCCGAAGCCGACCTACTGATCATTCTATCCGATATTGATGGACTTTACGACGGAGACCCACGAATCGACGAAAATGCTAAAATAATTTCGAGAGTAAATTCTATCGATGTGGTTGAGAAATTTGCTCATTCCACACAGTCGGAGTTTGCCCGTGGAGGGATGATTACTAAAATTGCTGCAGCTAAGTTATGTAATAAGGCTGGTATTGATATGGTGATTGCTCTTGGGAGTGAACCCGACATTATATTCGATATTCTCGGAGGAAAAGATGTTGGTACTCTATTTGTCGCTCAATCTGCAACAGAAAGTGTGGCTATCCAACAGCCTCTTGTTTACCGTGATAAACTTGGTTAAAATTTTTTCATTATGGCTTTTACAACTGAACAGGCAAAACAAGCCAAGGAAGCATCTGTAAAACTTTCGGCATTATCGACCGAAACTAAGAATAAGGCCCTGCAGGAGATAGCTAAAGCCTTATTGGACAATTTGAATGCCATTGTCGATGCAAACAACAAGGACATTGAAATAAGCAAGGCTAATAATCTGTCTGCACCTTTGTTAAAAAGATTGGTTTTTGATGAAAATAAGATAAAATCAACAGTCGAAGGGATTGAGAGCTTGATTCGCTTGCCCGACCCAGTGGGCGAAACTCTTGCTTCAACCGAGCTTGATGAAGGCCTCGAATTGTACAAGGTAACTTGTCCTATTGGAGTAATAGGTGTTATTTTTGAATCGCGTCCCGATGCGCTTGTACAAATTTCGACCTTGTGCTTGAAAAGTGGTAATGCTGTATTGCTAAAAGGGGGAAGTGAAGCAATGCACACCAATAGAGTCGTTGCTGAGATAATTGCTAATGCCTCTCATAAAGTTGGAATACCCGAAGGATGGATTCAGCTACTTGAATCGCGTACCGATGTGAATGAAATGCTTAAGATGGATAAGTTCATCGATTTAATCATCCCTAGGGGCTCTAATGAGTTCGTTCGTTATATTATGGAAAATTCTAACATTCCTGTTTTAGGCCATGCCGATGGAATATGTCATGTTTATATCGATGCCGAAGCCGATATTGAATTGGCTCTCAAAGTTGCAGTGGATTCCAAAACTCAATATGTAGCTGTTTGTAATGCTGCTGAAACTTTGCTTGTACACAAGGACATTGCTAGAAAATTTTTACCCTTGCTTAAAGAGAAGCTCGATCAATTTCCTGTCGAACTTCGCGGTTGTGAAAGAACTCGGGCAATAATCTCAGTTGGTCCTGCAACTGAAGAAGATTGGAAAACGGAGTACCTCGATTATATTTGGTCTATAAGGATAGTCGATTCTGTGTTCGAAGCCATTGACCATATTAATCAGTATGGCTCGGGACATACTGAAAGTATTGTAACAACAAATGCGCATACTGCCAAAGTTTTTATGGACTTGTGCGATAGTGGGAATGTCTTCTGGAATGCCAGTACGCGTTTTAGCGATGGCTATCGTTATGGCCTTGGTGCTGAAGTGGGAATAAGCACTAATAAAATTCATGCTCGCGGTCCTGTTGGACTTGAAGGGCTGGTAATTTATAAATGGAAATTAATAGGTAATGGTCATACTGTGGCCGAGTATAGCTCGGGTAAAAGAAAATTTACGCATCGTAAGCTTTCGAAAAAATTTCCATTACACGATTAGTTAAGTTTTAAAGACCCTATGACCGAATTTGTCGAATAAGAAAGTCAAGCGCCAGAAAGCAAGTTAACTAATAGGCTGAGGTTTCATTGGTCGTTGGGTCGACTTGCGGATTATAAGGCTTGTTTCAAGCACTTCGGTTATGTAAGGATATGGATCTTTTCTTACCAATCGGTCGAGTAAAAGGTTCATGGCAATTTGCCCCATTCGGTATCCATTTTGATCGACTGTAGTGATAGGAGGGTCGGTAATTTCGCTGTACAATCCGTTACCAAAGCCTGCAACACATATATCGTCGGGTACACGAAGCTTACATTCCTTAATTGTTTGTAATGCTCCTATGGCTGTAAGGTCGTTCACGGCAAAAATACCGTCGGGTGGATTAAGTTCGTATACAAGCCGCTTAGTAACAATCTGTGCCGACTGCATCGTGTCCGAACGTACTATTAATTTTTCGTCTATCGGAATATTATGATCTTTCAAGGCTTTTAGATATCCGTTTAAGCGGTTACGCCCGATTGCTAAATCTTCTACTGTACCCAGATGAGCTATTCGTCTGCAACCCATCTCAATCATGTGTTTTACTATCCGATAGGCTCCCTCAAAATCATCTACTACAACCCTATCGGCTGGAATTTCATCAACCGCACGATCGAAAAATACAATGGGGATATTTAAACTTTGTAAATTTCTTAAATGGCTAAAATCCCGCGTTTCTTTTGATACCGAAACTAATAAACCTTCAATTCGCGACAGCAAAAGAGCTTGAGTGTTTTTTACTTCGTGCTGGTATAGCTCGTTCGACTGACACACCATAACCTGATAACCGGCTTCGTAAGCAACATCCTCGATACCACTTATAACAGTCGAAAAAAAATAATGTACTACTTCTGGAATGATAACTCCAATGATATTGCTTTTGCTGTTACGTAGGCTGATGGCAAGTGCATTGGGCTTATAATTTAGCTGAATGGCTAATTCCCTTACAGCTTTTTTAGTTTCAATGCCTATATCCGGATGATCTTTTAGGGCGCGTGAAACCGTTGATGGCGAAATGCCTAACCTCGCAGCTATATCTTTTATAGTTGTTTGAGACGAACGCATGACCCAATGCTTTGTAAGCAAAATTAACCTAAAATCAAAATTTTAAAAATATTTTATTTCAAAATTCACGAATTATTTTGGTTCTTATTCGTTATTCATTATTGTGAATTCAAGTAATAACTTATACCAAACGATAGGTTAACTATTTCTTTCACTCCAATATAGCTATTGCGAAAAGCCGAAATAATTTTATAATCCGAACTTCCAAGTTCAGCATAACACCCTATTGGTTTGTGTTTGCTATTGACAATAATCCCAAAATACGGGTGTAGGTGAATCGAATTCGGGAAATCGTAGTAACTGTATGGAAAATAACCAGGATATTTTAGGTAGGTATTATCTGTATGGCTATATGCACATGTAGTTCCTATGTATAGTTGATATAATCTTTCCTTACTCTCTCTTCTATAAATTTTGATGGATGTTTTTAAAGCTATTGTATGTACTTGATTTTTTGATGAGCGTTTTGGCAGATAGCCATAGTGTAAATCGGCTATCACATAGTTTTTGAAAAGTCCCGTCCCAGCACCTGCTGATAAAAGTCCTATGTTTCCTGCATATTGTAAGTTGAAACGGCAAATTTGATCAGATTTTTCATTATGTTGAGCACTTGCCTGAATTGGTAAAAGCAAAATGATAACCCAAAAAGTTCTTTGTAGCATAAATTAGTATTGAATTTTTTCAAAACTTACTTTATTGCCTCTAATTTTGACTTTTAAAAATGTTTTATCTTCTATTGTTCCTGTTATTAGGTAGGGCGACTTTGCATAGGTGCCTTGCTCAAAAACATGGGTATGTCCGAAGAGGGAAATAATAGGTGGATGGCTTTGCAAAATCTGGGAAAAAACTGGTTCGTATTTATTTTCCAGTTGATCGGACCAAGGCGGAATATGCGTAACAAGTATGTTTTTATGTAATGTATCTTTTAGCTGAGAACTTAACCATTCAAAATTTGGCGATGAATTGTCGTTTTCCCAAACTACGTCGTCGAAAAAAATAAATTTATAATTACCCTTAACAAAACTGAAATTTGTAGCACCAAACATTTTTTTATAAATACGACCACCATTCGATAAATAGTCGTGGTTGCCTATTCCTGTAATAAATGGAAAATGGAGTTTTTTCATAATGTTATAGTACCATTCGTATTCTTGTACCAATCCTAAGTTTGTTATGTCGCCTCCAACAATTACAAATTGGATTGTTTTATCGGAATTAATATATTTAATGGCTTTGAGCAGTTGATCATAAAAATTGTGTGTGTCGGATAGATAGGCAAATGAAAGAGTGTCGACCGAAGAAATCTCTATTTTGTCAATATTACGTTGATTGATATCTTTTTCGATCACAAGCGTATCGAAAGGACTATATTCGACCATGTCGGAGCATGCTGCAAATAAAATTAACATTAAGATTCCTCTTCTTAATATGTGACGAAAAGGGTATCTATTTTCAGGTACTTTGTTATACATGATCGCATTTTAATTATTTTCAAAAGTATCCCACTAAAATTTTTAATTAAAGGAATAATCGGTTAACAGGCTTAAAATACCGATAAATTGGGTATAAGGAATGGAAGGGGATTATTAGAATCCCCTCCAGTATTATTGGTATCGATTTATGGTTTGTAGATATCTAATTTTAGCAATTTGAAAGTTACATTGAGCTTCGGTTAGACTATCGAGGGCCTTTTGTTGTTCGGCCTGCGCCTCTAGTAGTTCCGAAACCGAAACAACACCTGCTTTATAATTGTCGCGAGTTATTCGTAAGTTTTCTGTTGCCATGCTCACCGATTGCATTGCTGTTTGAACCTGAAAATAATTTTCTGTTAATTCGTCGTATGCTTTCTTTATTTGAAGTTTCAGCATTTCAGAGGTTTGCAAAAGTTGAAATCGAGTTTCTGCTTCTTTAGCACGGTATTGACGAATTTTGTGACTTCCTCCCCACCAATCGCTAATGGGTATTGATACAGTTGCAAAAACAAGCCCACGGGTCGCAGTTTTGTTTTCTATATCGGTATACAGACCAGCTGCACCTACTGAGATTTGAGGAAGATATTCGCCTGTAATTATTCTTTTTTGTAATTGTTGTGCTTTAACAGCATTTTCGAGCATACGATATTCGTTTCGGTCCTTAATAGCTACCTCTCTGTCGACTTCATACTGATTAGGGTTTTCGACAATGATACTGTCGTAATAAAGATTAATATTGGTATCGATTGGTAAGCCAATATGTTGCAGAAGTGCTTCTCGTGAAAGAGTGATACCATGAATTAGTTTTAATCGATTCACTTTTAACTCGTTCTGTTTTAGCTGTATTTTAAGAAGATCGGTTTTGTTAACCATTCCTGCTTTATAGGCTGCAGTAGCATCTCTATATAGGGTGTCGAGCAGCTGAATAAATCGATCAATTGTTGCCATTTTCTTTTGTAAAGAGATATTTTGCCAAAATAGCTCTTCGGCTTTTACCATCACTTCTATTTGAGTATTTTTCAATTTATCTTCGGAAATATTGTAAGCTGTTGAGGCTAGCTTATTCCCATTGATTATTCTACCACCAGTAAAAACAGGCTGGACTGCTAATACATACCCAAAATTCATATAATCGAGTAGTTGTAATGGCATGCCCGGAAAATAAGCAAACTGTGACGGACGTTGTAAATTAGCAGGGTTTCCATCATATACTGGCAAGTTCATTTGAGGTATCTGAGTTTTTATAAGATAATCATCAAATTTTTGCGCTACAGCCCCTGCCGAAATTTTTGGAAAATAGGTAGTAAAAGCTTCTTTTTTCACCTGTCGAGCTGCTTCGAGTTCCATACTCATTCGTTTAACTTCCCAATTGTTTTGCAATGCCAATTTTTTGCAAGAGTCGACTGTAAGTGTTCGTCCCTGTCCGAGTAATGAAGGACTTACTGCAAAAAATAACACAAATAGCAGGATGGGACGAACAGGTATCGACCAAAATCTCTGTTTTTTGGGCTTATCGCTGTAAATATAGGTGTACATGATGGGGAGCATGTAAAGTACCAGTATCATTGATATCAATAGTCCAAAACAAATAACAGTACCTAATGGACCCCAGAGAGGTGAACGGCTAATAATCATTGGTATAACGCCAACAGATGCAGCTGCTGAAGTGAGAAAAATGGGGCGCATTCGTCGCTTGCCTGCCGCTAATGCTGCATCTTTCACAGGCATTTGCTGTTTATCGCGCAGTTCTCTTATATAATCGATAAGTATTATTCCATTTCGAACAACCATACCGCATAAGCTCGAAATACCTACAAAGGCTGTTACACTAAAAGGATAGCCCATAAGTTTTAATCCTAATACAGCTCCCGGTAGGGTTAATGCCATTGAGCTCATGATTAGCAAGGCTGTTTTTTCTTTTTTGAATTCGAAAAGAAGAATTAAAAATATTAATCCAATGCTTATAATTAGTGCAACTACCATTGGATTAAAAACTTCCACCTGGGCTTCGTAATCTCCTCCGTATGTTATTTTAGTGCCTTCGGGCAATTTGATGTTTTCGATCTGTGGTCTAATTGTTTCAAAAATTCGTGATGCTGCCTTTTTGCCATCATTATCGATAAAGATGGTAAGCGTTCGTGTTCCGTTACGATGAACGATATTCCCTTCTTCCCACGAAGGCGTTAAATTGGCAATTGAACGTAAAGGAACTGCTTCAAAACTATAGGGTGAAGTAATATATTGATTTTCCAATTTCGATGTACTTTTTAATTCTTTGGCATCCTGCTTCAAAACTACTTCAACAGGGTAGTCATCTTCCCATATCGTTGTTAGGGGTATCCCATCTGTGCCTACCATTATCGACGTCGCAATAAGGGATCTAGATAAACCTAACCGATTGGATCTGTCTTTGTCAATATTTACCGTCACATACTGTTGCTTGTCTTCCCAGTCGTTCCTATACCATGCAATATGGGGTGTTTTTTCAAGAACTTGTTCAACTTCTCTCTGTACCTTTCTAATATGTTCAATCGTATCGCTCGAAATGCGTATTTCAATTGGAGCTTTGTTGAGCTGAAGTGCAAGAATTTTGAATTTAACATGTGCATTGGCAAAATGATTCATCAGTTTTTCTCCGTACTCATTAACAATTTGACGAGTTGCTTTGTCCGAAACGGTATTTACTACAAACTGACCATAGTTCGATGCTGGCATGTTGGGAGCGTAAGCTGCATGAAATCGCGGAGAGCTTGTTCCTATAAATGCTGTTACGTTTACAACTCGCTTGTCGCTCAATAGGATCTTTTCAACACTATCCATTACTGTTTCAGTGCTTTCGAGCGATGATCCTGTAGGCAGATAAACTTCTATTGCAAACTGATTACGCTCTAACTCTGGAAAAAGCTGTTGGTCAATAGAGGTAAACCATGCTATGGCAAGTGCAACAAAAATTGCACCCCCACCCACCACTAATCGCTTGTGATTGAAGGCCTTTTCTAAAGAATTGTCAAACCACACTTGCAATCGGTTTAGAAAAGATTCATCATTTTGTTTTCTAATCCCTCGCTTGATGAATATAAAATTTAAGTAGGGTACAAGAAAAACTGCTACTAAGATCGATACAGAAAGAGCCACTGATATTACAATAGGCATTGTTTCTAAAAACTCACCTGCTGTACCAGGAACCAGATATGCAAGTGGTATATACGACACCATTATTGCTAACGTTGCTGTAACTATTGGTGCAAATAGCTGCTCAGCACTTTTTATAGCTGCATGCCATGGCGAGATACCCGTGTCGATTTTTTCAACATGATTATCAATAACCACTATTGAATTGTCTACAATCATCCCAAGCACAAGAATCAGGGATGCAAGAGAAACTGTATGCAACTCTATTCCTATCATGTACAAGATACTCAACGTTATGAAAACTGAGATTGGAATAGTGATTCCTGCGACAGATGCAACCCTTAGGGGTAGTAGGATCATCGTAACTAATATCACGGCTGCAATTGCAATGAAAAATTCTTTCAAAAAGTTATTGACCGAATCTTGAACGTATTTAGGTAGTTCCGATATTTTTGCTACCTTGATATCCGAAGGACAACTTTTCTGAAAACGCTTAAGAGCTTCGTCAACTTGCTTGCCATATTCTACAATGTTGTTTCCAGGCTGCATTTCGAGCGAAAGCAATATCGTTTTCATTCCATTTTGCTTAATATAATTATCAGCCTCTTCGTATCTTCGCTCTATTTTCGAAATATCCTTCAATCGTACGACATTTCCTTTTGGATCGGTATAAACAATTTGCTCGGCCAGATCTCTTTCAGAATTAAAATTTGCTGGTAAATGTATAGGTAAGTAGAGTATGCTATCTTTTAGTTTACCCGCATAGCTAACTAAGCCATTAGTCTGATATGTTCCTAATAGGCCAAGAGTTTTTATTTTGTATTCATTGAGCTTTTCTGGTTGTATGTGAATATATATTTTTTCGCGTTGTAAACCATATCTTCTCATTTTAGAAGTCGCAGGCAATTTTCGTATCTCTGCTTCCAATTTTTCGAGTTGTTCTTCAAGCTCTCGATACGAACGTTTGTCCGACGAAAGGGTTATGAGTAAAGCCGCTGTATCGCCAAAATCCGAGTTGGCAATTAAAGCTATTACCCCTGGCGGAAGTGACATCTTCAGCTCATCGAGACCATGCTTTAGTTTCGACCAAAACTGGTCGGCATTTTTGACATTATCGTTGAGCTCAACAAATATGTACATGATGCCGTCCTTCGAATAAGAATATGTTTTCGATTTTTTTATCTCTTTAAAGCTAAAGATGTAATTTTCTACTTTTTTTGTAAGCTGCTCTTCTACTTCACTCGATGTTGCTCCGGGGTATACCCCAACGATAAGTCCCTGTCTTATCGTAAATTGTGGATATTCGTTTCGAGGCATTATCAAAAGAGCTATAATACCTGCAATAATAAGCGCACCTGTAATTATTAAAATTACATTACGGTGCCGCATTGCCCATTCTATCGATCCCGTTCTTTTCATATCAGTACTCAATTAGTTGATTTTCGGTTAGTTTTTCTTTACCATCTACTACTACAATATCTCCTTTTTTTAAGCCATCCGTAACTTCAATCATTGAGCTTTTATAATTACCAAGCTGAACATAGCGCTTAATTGCTTTTTTTGTAAGTGTATCAATTACAAATACAAATGCCTTTCCCCGGTCATCAACTGTTACAGATCGGTATGGGATAAGTACAATGCTTTGATTTTCTGAAATGTCTATAACTACATCACAAACCATTCCTGGTTTGAGTACAAGTGAGGGATTGTTAACCAAAATTTTTACAGGATATGTTCGTGACAACATTTCGGCTACAGGACTAATGCTACTGATAGTTCCTTCGAATGTTTCTCCTCCTGCTGCTTCTACGCTTGCTTGAACATGCATTCCTACCTTAAGGCTGTTAATTTCCTGCTCGGGTACCGATATTTTTATGTATACTTTTTCAATTTTAACAAGCTCTATGGGTGCAGCGGAAACCGCCAAAGTCGACTGTCCAGGCTCGATATTTCGTCGGCCAATAAATCCATCTTCAGGCGCAAATAAGCGGCATTTGTTAAGATTATTCTTTGCAATTTCCATCGAAGATCGAGCCTGTTCTAATCCTGTTGTTATTTCAACCCATTTTATTTCTGGCAAACTACCCTGTTCGTATACCGATTTTAATCTATTGTAAGCATCCTTAGCTTGTTCGTATTTAGCTAATGATGCTTTGTAAACATTTTCATAATCGGTGGACTCAATTTTGGCCAATAGCTGCCCTTTTTTAACCCTGTCGCCTTCATTTACATATACTTCTTCAGCTATTCCAGTAACCTGAAATGTCAGGGGTATTGTTCGATAAGCCTCTATGGTCCCGCTGTATTTCAACCGCTTAGTTTTAGTTTCTTCCGATATTTTAAATGAACTAACGCTTATACCCTCGGTTACCTTTTTCGCCTCTTCTTTCTTTGTTTGGCATCCAAACATAACCAACGCCATAATTCCTATTACAACCTTTTTTGTCATAACTTTTGTTTTTTAATATTTAATTATTACATACTAAACGTTCGGTATGCTATACTCAAAAAAAAATCAAACTTTTAACAGCTGGTAAATTTGATTTAATTGATCTCTTAAAAGCGAAATAGATTCATCTACTGAATAATTTTTAATAATCAAATTCCCGGCTAAACCCATCGCTATGGAAAGATAGAGTCGTGCTAAGGTTTCGGTATTGATATCGCTTCTAATCTCATTTCTTTTAATTGCATTTTCAATAATTTTGGATATCATTTGTGTTTTTTCTTCAATATATTGTTCTTTCTCTTCTTTAAAGCCCGGGTAATGTCGTAATGCGTCGGATATCATAGTAATATAGTGTATAGGGATAAATTTCACATGAGGCGCAAACATATTGCGAAGCATGCGGTGAATTTCATCCACAATCAATTCGTTAAATTTGCTCAAAAGGGTATTTTCGATATCGACTTGCACGTTGGGAAAGACAAGATATTTATCTATTACAGCTTTAAATAGGTCTTCTTTGTTAGTAAAATGATGATATAATGCTCCCTTAGTCATACCTACAGCTTCGCTTATATCGCTAATAGATACGCCTTCGTAGCTTTTATTTAAAAAAAGCTCGTATGCTTTATCGATGATATAGTCTCTCGTACTGCTCATATTGTTACATACCGAACGTTTAGTATGCAAATATAATACCAATTAAAAGATTTTAAAAAGAAATTAAATTTAATTAATAGGGTTTAGCAAACGAAATTAAAAAAGTCGGGGTGATGTGACTCGAACACACGACCCCCACGTCCCGAACGTGGTGCGCTAGCCAACTGCGCTACACCCCGAACAATTGTATAAGGAAATCTTTCTAAGCCATAAAATTTTGGCAAAGATAATGCTTTTTGCTTTTGAACCTATCTTAAAGGTACTTCTTGGTTATACAAAACTGTTTGCTTGATCAAAGCTTACGGTAGCAAAGTAATCGTCTATAGTTTCGGGCCGACGAATTTGAATAACACTTCCATCGGGGCGAAGCAGTAGTTCGGCCGATCGAAGTTTGGCATTGTAGTTAAAACCCATAGCATGACCATGTGCACCCGTGTCGTGAATTACTATAATATCTCCTGGCTCAAGTTCGGGCAACATCCTGTCTATTGCAAATTTGTCATTATTCTCACAAAGCGAACCTGTGACATCGTACTTTACATTGTGTGGCAGATGAGCTTTCTTAAGAACCGTAATGTGGTGGTAGGCTCCATACATGGCTGGACGCATTAAGTTATGCATGCTCGCATCGAGCCCTGCATATTTTTTATAAGTGTCCTTTATGTGCAACACGCGCGACACTAAGCAACCGTATGGTCCTGTGATAGCTCGTCCCGACTCAAGATAAATGCGCAGATCTGGATGTCCGTTAGCTTTAATTATTTGTTCATATTTTTCCTGAATACCAACGCTAAGCACTTTCCAGCTTATAGGGGTTTCGCCAGGACGATAGGGAATACCAATACCTCCTCCAAGGTTTACAAATTCAAAAGTGATACCTATTTCTTTCGATAATCGTATAACCAGTTCAAACAGTAATTCGGCAGTTTCGAAAAAGTAAGTTGGATTTAGCTCGTTCGAAGCTACCATTGTATGTAACCCGAAACGTTTTATGCCGCTTTCTTTAGCCATTTTGTATGCTTCAAATAGCTGACTTTCTGTTAGTCCATATTTTGCTTCTTCGGGATGCCCAATAATTAGGTTGCCTTCTTTTAATGGGCCGGGGTTATATCTGAAGCAAATTAAATCTGGCAATCCGGCATGACGTGCCAAATAGTCGAAATGACGTATATCGTCGAGATTAATAATGGCTCCCAATTCCTTGGCCTTAATAAATTCTTCTGCAGGGGTATCGTTCGAGGTAAACATGATTTCTTCTCCTCTAATACCCACACGCTCAGCAAGTACGAGCTCGGGTAGTGAGCTACAGTCGGCTCCAAAGCCTTCGTCCTTAAGTAGTTTAACAATAACTGGATTGGGAGTTGCCTTTACAGCAAAAAACTCTTTAAATCCTTTATTCCATGAAAATGCTTTTATCAATTCACGTGCATTATCGCGTATGCCTCGTTCGTCGTAAAGATGAAAAGGCGTCGGGTAGTTGTTTACAATGGATAAAATTTTTTCTTCGGGAATAATTAATTTTTTTTCACTCATATTATTCGATCAGTTTATTTTCAACAGCATACATAACTAATTGTGCGGTATTTTTTGTATTGGTTTTCGATAGTAGACTTGCACGATGCTTTTCAACAGTTCGTTTACTGATATACAGTTGGTCGGCAATCTCCTGATTCGAAAGGCCTCTACAAATTAGCTCTAAAACTTCTTTCTCGCGTTGCGACAAATGAAGTGTCGATGCTTCGGATTTGGATACTACTGTCTGTATGTTTTTTACTACGTTGTATAAAATTTCGGATGAGAAATATGTTCCCCCTTTTGCTACTCTTCTTATGGCTTCGCTCACCTCGTTTATTTCAGAACTTTTTAAAATAAATCCTTTTGCCCCTGCCTCTATCATGCGATAGTAGTATTCCTCTTCTCCATACATCGATAATGATATAACTTTTATTCCAGGAAATTGATTGGATATTGCCTTTGTAGCCTCAAAACCATTTATTCTTGGCATTTCAATATCCATAAGAACTACATCAACAGGTTGTTTTTTTAGTATCGACAAAAGTTCGCCTCCTTCAGATGCTTCTCCAACAACCACCATGTCGGGATTACCAGATAAAAGCAGTTTTAACCCATTGCGAAAAAGCGTATGGTCATCGGCCAAAACTATTTTTATTGGTTCGATTGCTGACATGTCTATCCTTTAACAAAAGCACAAAATTAGTGATTAAATTTCGAAATTTATTTAGGTATACATTTTTACGACAGAACTCAACTAAGCTTTTATTAGCTATATAGAATTTTGAATTAAAAAATAACATTGAAAAACAAAAAAAGCCTTCAAATGAAGGCTCTTGTATTCTATTTGTGAATCTGTTAGAGGCTATTTACATGTTTGGCCAAACTACTTTTAAGATTAGCTGCTTTGTTTGCGTGAATAATGTTACGTTTTGCCAACTTGTCTAAAAGTGAAGTAACTTTTGGAAGTAGAGCCAGAGCTTCTTCTTTATTAGTTGTGTTACGTAAACGTTTAACAGCGTTGCGAGCTGTTTTTGCATGGTAGCGATTGGCTAAACGTCGACGTTCGGTTTGCCGGATTCTTTTTTCAGCCGATTTGTGATTTGCCATGTGTTTTAATATTTTTCAATAACTTTCAAAATCTATTTTGAGGTTGCAAATGTAATCAACATTTTTTCAACAACAAAAAAATATTTTCTTTTACTAAAAAATTACTTGTCTACAAGTATGTTCTTTCCCGATGTTTGCAAGGCTTTCATTATTTTATCTTCAAGTTCCTGCATGAGTTCGGGATTATCTTTAAGTAGGGCTTTTACAGCATCGCGACCTTGACCAAGTTTAGTATCGCCATAACTAAACCACGACCCACTTTTTTTGATAATCTCAAGCTCGACCCCTAGATCAACTATTTCGCCTGTTTTACTTATTCCTTCGCCATACATAATATCAAAATCTGCCTTCTTGAAGGGAGGTGCAAGCTTGTTTTTAACTATTTTAACTCGTGTACGGCTTCCCAGAATTTCTTCGCCTTCCTTAATCTGTTGTATTTTACGTATATCAAGTCGTATCGAGGCATAAAACTTTAGTGCATTACCTCCCGTAGTAGTTTCGGGGTTTCCAAACATCACACCAATTTTTTCGCGTAACTGATTGATAAAAATGCAACAGGTGTTGGTCTTGTTAATGTTGGCTGTAAGCTTTCTCAATGCTTGAGACATAAGTCGGGCCTGCAAACCTAATTTTGAATCGCCCATATCACCTTCTATTTCAGCTTTTGGTGTAAGTGCAGCAACCGAGTCAATGACTATTATATCTATGGCTCCTGAGCGGATGAGAGCATCTGCAATTTCAAGTGCCTGTTCGCCATTGTCGGGTTGCGAGATCAGCAGATTTTCAAGATCTACGCCAAGTTTTTCGGCATATGATCGGTCAAAAGCATGTTCGGCATCAATAAATGCTGCAATACCTCCAGCCTTCTGTGCTTCTGCCATTGCATGAATTGCCAAAGTTGTTTTTCCCGACGACTCGGGTCCAAAAATTTCTATAACCCTGCCTCGTGGATAGCCTCCAACGCCTAGCGCTACATTTAAACCAATACTTCCCGACGAAATAACCGGAACATCATTTGTGGGTTTTTCGCCCATCCACATGATCGTCCCCTTACCATAATCCTTGTCAATCTTATCAATGGTCAGTTGTAAAGCTTTTAGCTTTTCTTTATTGATTTCCTTTTTTGTTGTCTGTTCTTTTTCCATGTTGAGTGTTTTCAAATTTTCTCTACTGATTTTTTTGAAAAAACAATCTGTTATTTGACTATTTTTCGGCAAACGAAATTAAGTTTTTTTACCGAAATGGATTAGAAGGATCCAACGTTTTTTTCAACAATCAAACCCGAACTCAGCATATTTTTTTAAACACTGAATTCGGGTTTTTTAGAAAAATGATTTTTCTATGGGTATTTAATAAACTTATGCTTAAATTTTAAGAAAAAAGTTTAAGAATTTGCTCAGTTGCATGCTCGGTGTCTACCTTTTCTATGATATGCAGGATTTTGCCTTGTTCATCGATGACAAAAGTTTTTCTGAGAATTCCTTCGCTTCGTTTGCCATATAGCACTTTTTCGCCCCAAGCACCATAAGCTTTTATTACCTTTCGTTCTGGGTCGGCCACTAATGGAAATGGTAATTTGTACTTCTCAGCAAATTTTTTGTGCGATTCCGTATCATCGGCACTAATGCCTATAATTACAAAGCCCTTGGATAATAGCGACTGATAGTTGTCGCGAAAGCTGCAGGCTTCTGCTGTGCAACCTGGCGTATCATCTTTTGGGTAGAAATAAAGAATTATTTTTTTACCAGCATAGTCGCGAAGACTAACTATATTACCATTTTGATCCGGCAGCTGTATGTCGGGAGCTGTATTTCCAACCTGTACCATAACTTTATGATTTAGAGTTTAGTTTATATTTGCATTTAAATTTAATCAATAAACAGATTTTTGATCGGAATTGTTGAATTCAATTATTAATTATTAATGACTTTTTTTCGTAACTCAAGTTGGATATATTTACTGTTTATATTCTTTTTTGCTGCCCTTGCGCTTAGCGGGAAATGCCAGCGTACTCTCTCTTCACAAGCTTTAAAGGCAATTGAACTTTTTGAAAATAAAAATTTCGAAGAATCGGCCGAAATATTTCGCAAGCTTATAAATCGGTATCCAGGCGATCCTCTATATACCTATTATTATGCAGCTTGTTTGATCGAGTTAAACCAAGAACTCGATGTTGCTGAGTCAATTCTTAAAAATGTTCTGGAACAATTCCCATCTGCCGAAGGATACTATTATCTGGGTGTTGCATATTACAAGCAGTTCAGGTTAGAAGATGCTAATCGTGCTTTTGCCGAGGCTAAAAAAATTTCCAACTCGAAATCAACTAAAGCAAAAGAGCTTTTGACAGCGATATCCAACCTCGAAAATTTTAAAACTTTAGTTAAAAAACCTGCAAATTTTACTGGTAAATTACAAAACACTTTCAAATTCGATAGTATTTTGATGTTTATAGAGAATTCTAAGCTTATTAGTGTCTATCCTGTTAAATATCTTCAATATACTTACTTTAGCTATGTTGTTAAAATGTCGGGAAAAGATACTGCGAGTGCTCTTTTTTTCTCGGCACCAGGCAAGTATGGATTAAGGGATATTTATTGTCGATATACCGATAAAAATACAGGGAAAAATAGAATCGAATTGCTCAGCGAAGCAGTCAACTCAGAAGCTGATGAAGTTTTTCCGATTTACGTTCCTGCTCATAACATGCTTATTTTTGCAACTAATCACTCGTCGGGGTTAGGAGGTTACGATATCTATTACTGTAAAACCGATCCTTCGGGACGACCCGTTGGGATTGCAGAACCCTTTCCGTTTCCTGTTAATTCGCAATGGAACGACTATGTCTTTATTCCCTGCGACAGCTCGTCCTATTACCTTATTACCGATAGAGTTAACCGACCCGATAAAGTTAGTATTTATCGACTTTGGCAAGATAAAGCGAAAAGCTCTTCCATAAACAGTGAAATTATTGATCGTTGTTTTTTTATAAACAACTTTACTACAGATAGAGCAGTTTCCAACTTGCTTCCAAAAGTACATTCAAATGTTACCGTGTCTATTGAGAAACAAATGTACGATACAAAGTTTGAGCAAATAAAAACTGCTTTATTGCTTCAAAAATCTGTCGATTCGTTACTCATCACAAATTGGTTCATTCGTGAAAAATTGGATGAAATGTCCAATGACGATTCAAGAAAAGCATTATATGCCCAATGGAAAAAGAATGAAGAAGAAATAAAAGCTCGCCAAGTATCTGTTAACGAGATGTATAAAATTCTGGTTAAACTTGAGAATCCAATAATTTCGGATTCATCGCAGCTTGTAAAAATTAATTTATTCTCGGTTGAAGAACAGCCTATTTACTCTGCTGAAAATCCTATTCCAGAACAATTAAATTTTCCCGCTGGAATTGTTTATACTATCCAATTGGGAGTATTTAGTAAAAAAGTAAATCCATCATATTTTGGTGGGATTCAGCCCATAGTAGCCGAGCTTTTGGACGATAAAAAATTGGTTAAGTATTATGCTGGGGTTTTTTCTGAGTTTGCCAGTGCCGATAGCTCGTTACAGGTTGTCAGAAGGGCTGGATTCAAGGAGGCTTTCATTGTGGCATATTACGATAATAAAAAGATTCCGCTTAGTAGAGCACAAGAACTTGAAAAAAGCCTAAATCGATAAAAAATGTTAAATTTACACGTATCGGTAATGAGAATCACCGTCGATTGTTGATAATTTTTTAATAAAAAAACGTAAATTTGAATACGGATTGAAATTAAATCATTTTAATTTTAATCAGAAGAAAATTTTATGTTATGAAAAATTTAGGCAAGGTTCGCGAAAAACCCGAGAGCAAAAATTTACAGGATAGTGGGAATGGTGACGTGTATTCTCTGGTTCTACACAACGACGATATTCATACCTTTGAGTATGTAATTGAGTCTTTAATTGAAGTATGTAACCACGATACCGAACAGGCCGAACAATGTACTTACCTGGTACACTATAAGGGTAAATGCGACATAAAACGTGGCACTTACGATTATTTGCTGCCTTTTAAAAAAGGTTTGGCACGAAGAGGTTTGATAGTTACCATCAATTCGTAGCTCGATGTCGGTAACCCTTATCGTTGCCCTCATCCTGGTTGGACTATTACTTTTAATTATAGAGTTGCTTGTTGTACCAGGAGTGAGTGTAGCAGGAATTGCTTCACTAGTCTTTCTTTCTGCGGGTGTAATTCTATCATATAAATATTTTGGAGGAACCATAGGTAACATTACTCTTCTTTCAACACTTCTTGCGGTAATTATTACCATTGTCATTGCCTTAAAACCCGGAACGTGGAAAAAAATTTCTCTCCACACAGCAATCGACAGTAAAATTGAGGATAATTTTACCGACAGTATTCACCCTGGAGACAAGGGGGTTGCCAAAAGCAAATTGTCTCCCATCGGAGAAATTGTTGTTAACGATTTGGTTGCAGAGGCCGAGTCGATTGGCCCTTACATTGATGCTGGCGAAAAAATTGAGATTGTTAAAGTAGAACAAAAAAAAATATATGTAAAACCCTTAACCTAATTGATTATGG
Organism: Bacteroidales bacterium; assembly: GCA_026416115.1. Classification (GTDB taxonomy): domain Bacteria; phylum Bacteroidota; class Bacteroidia; order Bacteroidales; family DTGW01; genus JAKPGM01. Next base: position 19,287 of record JAOAFU010000079.1, read on the forward strand.
AAATAGGAATATATTTGATATTGGCCGCCTTAGCACTTGTGGTGCTATGGATTTTTTTCTATTTAGTTCCGCTTGGTTTGTGGTTTCAATGTATCCTTACGGGCGTACGGGTATCCCTTATTCAGCTCATTCTTATGCGGTGGAGAAAAGTGCCCCCCTCAATAATTGTCAATGCGCTTATTAATTCGAAAAAAGCTGGACTCGATTTAAGCCCCGATCAGTTAGAAGCTCACTACCTTGCAGGCGGACATGTTCAAAAAGTGGTTAATGCCCTTATTTCGGCCGATAAAGCCAACATTCCGCTCGATTTCAAAGCTGCGACGGCTATCGATTTAGCCGGTCGTGATGTATTTGAAGCCGTTCAGATGTCGGTTAATCCTAAAGTAATAGATACGCCACCGGTTACTTCTGTGGCTAAAGATGGTATTCAGCTTATTACAAAAGCCAGGGTGACTGTACGCGCCAATATTAAGCGTTTAGTTGGTGGTGCAGGTGAGGAAACCGTACTTGCCCGTGTAGGGGAGGGAATTGTCTCTTCTATCGGTTCATCGGCATCACATAAAGAAGTGCTCGAAAATCCCGACCGTATATCGAAACTTGTACTTGCAAAAGGTCTCGACGCAGGTACCGCATTCGAAATACTCTCGATAGATATTGCCGATATAGACATTGGTAAAAATATTGGTGCTGTCCTGCAGATGGATCAAGCCAATGCTGACAAAAACATTGCACAGGCTAAGGCCGAAGAAAGAAGAGCTATGGCTGTTGCGCTTGAGCAGGAAATGAAAGCAAAAGCTCAGGAAGCAAGAGCTAAGGTAATAGAAGCCGAAGTTCAGATACCACTTGCCATTGCTGAAGCATTTCGTCAGGGTAATTTAGGTATTATGGATTATTATAGAATAAAAAATATTGAAGCTGATACCAATATGCGAGAATCAATTAGTAAAACTGGTAATACTCCTTCGGCCGATTCAACAAAAAAATAAGTTTTTTGATGTAACCTTTTTATAATTGCCCAATTTTTATACTTTTGTGCAGCAATTTTAAGCTGCATCTGGTGAGGTGGGTGAGTGGCTTAAACCAGCAGTTTGCTAAACTGTCGTACTCGAATAGGGTACCGGGGGTTCGAATCCCCCCCTCACCGCTCAATAAATTAAATCTCTTTCCTCTTCCTACCTTCTTTTGATGGCTACAATTTAAAAAAAAGAAGTCCCCAAACATGTGGAGACTTCGTGCTAACCAATTATTAACCCGAAAACTAATCAACCATATAATCCGTTACTTCTTAGTTTTTTGTATATTTTTTTACGATGTGTGTTAACGGTATGTACGCTAATATTAAGTTTTTCAGCAATTTCTTTACCTGTTAAACCCTTTTGAATGTAGTTCCAAATCTCAACCTCTTTTCGAGTAAGGATCCCCTTTTCGAATTCGCTGAAAAAGGTGCTTGTATATATTCGTTTTATCGAATTGGCCGTTATTTTACAAATATTTAAAACCTGTTCGTTGTTTAAGTTATAGTGAGTCATATCGAAACAGGTAACCATGATAAGTCGAGGACGACCTGTAGGATCGTATTTTATACATCGGTTGTGCAAAACAAGATGTACATAGTGGTTATTTTTATGCTTAATCCTAATATTATACGAGAAAAGATATTTTGTTCTTGCCCTAAGACTGATGTTTTCGAAGAAGTCGACAATGCTTTTATAAAGAGCGTGTTGTGTTGCTAAAGTGTCGGGATGAAATTTGCCAAAAATTTGAGTCAGGTCGCTATTTATCCATTCATCAGCCGAATAACCTAGCACGTGATTAACGGTTGGACTTGCATATACCACTTTTCGGGTTGCCATGTCGATAAGCAAGATAAAATATGGTCCTATACAAAATGGATTCTCGCATATTTTAATGGATTGAATGTAGCTCTCGTAATCCAAGGGAATAACCGTCTTTGCATCGTATACGATATCTAAAGGTTCAGAGCTCGTTTTTTTTCTGTTTCGTGCCATAGGATCGTTTGTTTTAACAAGACATATACGATTGTTCAGATAAAAATGTTTTATCAAACATAATAAATTTTTAAACGTTATACTAAATATTTTATAATATTCTCATTTTCAGTAATTTTCTTGAATAATTAATTATTTCAACCAATTATTTATCTTCAAAATTTTGAAAATGTAAAATAATAAAACATTAAATATCAGATAATTGCAATTAAAGTTTGGAACTAAATGTTATTTAAATTTACATAAAAGTATTAAAATAATACAAAAGTAACAGTGTTGTGTTGGATTTTTATTTGAAGAGTCGAACAAGGGTGAAAAAAATGAAGAAAGAAGTTTATAAGCTAAGCAATTTCATAAGAGCTTCAATATTGGATGAATGGGTAATTTTTTTGGCTTCGGGTGTATATAGTTCCTCAATTCTTTTTTGGTAGTGTTCAACAACTTTGCCTCTTACCAGTTTGAGTGTACTGTTGATCATTTTATTCTCTTCGGTAAAGGGTTCGTCGAGAATAGCAATAGCTGCTGGAAGCCAACGTTGAGGAAACATGTGTTGGTATTTACCACCAGTTTTGAATTCGTTAATATCATTTTCGATAAGTTGAAGAATCTGTTCAACATAGTTTTGTGGAGTTTCTGTATTTTTTTCTTTCAACCATTGTTTTATAGCTTCGCGATTGGGAACAATAAGGGCAACAGTATATGGGTTTTGGTTGTTGTAAAGCATACATTGCTCGATGTAACGGCTATGGTTTACTATTGCTTCTTCTATTGCTTCGGGGCTATATTTTTCACCATCGTTTCCAATAAGCAAACTTTTAAAACGTCCTAAAACATAAAGATACCCATCAGCATCGAGATATCCCATATCGCCCGTATGTAGCCATCCATTTTTAATTGTTTCCTGGGTTGCTTTTGGATTTTCCCAATATCCGGCCATTACGTTTTCACCTTTGATAACAATTTCGCCTTTTTGACCTACAGGCAATTCTCGTCCGTCTTCATCGCAAATTTTTATTTCAAGCGGTTTAACAACTTTTCCCGATGAGCCTAATTTGTGATTTTTGAGCGAATTGGCCGAAATTATTGGAGAAGCTTCTGTAAGTCCGTACCCTTGAAGCATTGGGATACCTATAGCATAAAAGAACTTTTGTAACTCAATATCGAGTAATGCTCCACCTCCTACAAAAAATTCGAGTCGTCCACCAAAGTTTTCTCTTATCTTGCTATAAAAAATCTTATCAAACAATTTAACAAACGGATATAATAATTTTCTCCAGCCTTTGCCTTTGTTTATCCCAATGCCGTTGTATAAGTATGAAGTTTTTAAAGCAAACAGGAAGAGATTTGCAATCACTTTACCTTTAGCTGCAATAGCTTGTTCGATATTTTTTTTAAAATTTTTTGCCAGTGCTGGTACGCTTAAAAGGAAATGAGGTTTTATTTCTTTGATATTGGTTGGGATGTTTTTAAGCGTTTCGAGAGGAGTTTTCCCTAATTGAACGGCAGCAAGCGAACCACCAGCTTTAGCCAGAGTGTAGATGCCTGCTGTATGGGCAAACGAATGGTCCCATGGCAATATGAGCAAGGTAGTATAATGAGAAGGAACATCAATTAGGCTGAGAGCTTGTTCGGTGTTAGCGGTATAATTTCTATGGGTAAGTATAATGCCTTTTGGGTCGGCCGTGGTTCCTGATGTATAGCAAATATTGGCATAATCGGAAGGAAGTATAGACTGACGTCGGTTTTTACATATTTCTTCATTCCTCTGGGCAAAATCGGTGCCTTTTTCAATAATATTATCGAATGTATCGCAAGAGAAATTCGTAAGAGGAATTAGAGTATCGAGGAAAATAATAGTTTTTACCTGTGTGATTTGGTTTCTGCAGTTTTCAATTTTCTTTGCCTGCGAGGCAGTTGTAATAATTATTTTAGAACCCGAGTGATTGAGTCGAAAAATTAAATCCTGAGATTCGTTAATTTTAACTGAAATTGGAACACTTACTGCACCAGCGTAAAATATACCAAGTTCGGCTATTACCCATGCTGCACAACCATCGGCCAACAGAGTTATTCGGTCGCCCTTTTCCACGCCCATAGCTATAAGGCCAGCGCCAAAAGCTTTAGATTTCTCATAAACCGATTGATAGGTGTAGCATTGATATTGCGAATCTTTTTTTTCCCACAAATAAGGATTGTTGCTAAATTTTGAGACACTTGTTTCGAATAGATCGAGGATTGTTGTCATATCGGCAATCTATTTGTATTAATTATTAATTCGCTTTAATCGGGCAAAGAATACGCCGTTGGAGAAAGTAATTACTTTTTTATTTTTACTTTGATAAGCATTACCTTCGACGTAGCCTTGCAAAGAGTTGTAAGTAATTTTTGCTATGGTTAACTGACCATGGGTAGAGTTTTTTCCATCACAAATATAAGTTCCGTCTGGATTGGTATAGGTTAATTTAATAAATCCTGTAGAGTCTATAGTTTGCCCTATAGGGTAGGTTTTATTTATTTTAGGTTCGATACCATTTATTTCGACAACTAGCGAGATACCGTTGTCAACTCCGTTAATCACATATTGGTTGGAAGCGGATATGTAGCTAGCAACGCAACTTATAGTAATTTGCATACTGTCTGTTTTTATGCGCATCTTACCCGGTTGAATTGGCACATTAGGGATACGACTTGGGTCGAATTTGGCAAAATTGAGGTTTACTTCTCCATTAACCGGCAAAGTATCGTTGTTTTGGTATATAACATAAGAGAAATTGGCTTGGAATGTATTGTTGTATTGATATTTTAAAACTTTTAACTTTCCTTCTTCAATAACTTGCAGCTGTGAATTGTTGCCAGTCATATAATATAAATAGGTTGAGCTACTATCGGGTTCTGTTTCGAATTGATTGGTTATTACGTATTCTTTTTCACCGAGTTTAGAGATTTTGTGTAACCCTATAACTATGTAATCATTAGAAGAATTGGCTTTTAAAGCTATTAGCTCGAGTGTGGTAGTGTCGTTTGATACCATGTAGCTAATTTCTTCAATTTTATATAAAGTGGCACTGTCGCCTATTGACACAGAAACATACCCTTCATCTACACCAACTTTGGTGTTGTTATCGTTTTTCGAACAAGCGGAAAAAAAAATTGTAAAAAGAAGGCCCAACAGCAAACTTGGATTAACAAAGCTTTTCATCAGCTATTATGTTTGATTATACTTTCCAAAATTAAATAATTTAGTCAAATAAAAATATTCAACGGCTTAAATTTTATCTCAGATGATATTGTTAGATAAAATATCTTTCCTTTGTATTGGTCGAAGTTGCATTTTTGATTTTTGTACTTTACTTTAATGTATTATTAACCTTTCTTGCATGATATTTAAATTTGTAGAAGTAAAGAAATAAAAGAACAGTGTAATTTAAGATCATTTGAAAGCAAAAGTAATTTTGGAGTTTCTTCCAGGGGTGGGAATCTGTTAAAATTATTTAAAAATAAAAATAATTTGTTAGATAAGAAATTACTTTTTAAATTGCCATAAAATTTAAACAATAAACTGATGAGAGGTATATTAGTATTTTTCCTGGTAAGTGTCTTAATAGCAGGTGGATGCAAAACATCGGGGAGAAAGGAAAATTCAACGCAACGAAACGATAGTTTAGCAACACAACAGGAGAAAAAATTTCAAACAGTTTATTATCGTTTTCCAACGCCCAATGAAGTCTTTACCTTTATAAAAAGTGAAAATCTTGCTTTCAATCCTGCTTTAATAAATCCGGTATCAAATGTTCAAAAGTATATCGATTCCAAGTCGCAGACAATAGCATTGGGAGTTTATATTGCCGATCTGGCTTATATTACCATTTTTGAATCGTATAATAATTCACTTGCTTATTATAAAGCGATCCACAATCTGAGCGAGAAGGTTCGTATTACTTCGGCTTATGATTTAGAGGTGGCCAAAAGAATTGAAAAAAATCTTTTAAATCTCGATTCTCTTAAGAATATTTCGGTTGAGTCGTATTCAAGTATGGTTGAATTTCTTATTATGAACAACCGAGAAACCACTTTAGCTTTAATTGCTGCTGGAGCCTATGCCGAGTGTTTTTACATAGCATTTAATCTTTCTGGTAATTATTCCTCTTCCAACCCTTTAGTTGCTAAGATAATAGATTTGAAATATGCATTTGATAACCTTTATTCCTATCTCGAGATTTATTCAGATAATCAGCAGGTTAAGGAAGTGGCTATGGACATGAAGAAATTAAAAAGTCTTTTTGATAAGATAAAGGAAGATAAAACGAATAAAACTATAGTGCGGCAGGATAAAAATGGCAATCTTATTTTCGAAGGGGGGACAAAGTTAATACTTGATGAAAAAATTTATAATCAAATACGCGATGAAGTTTTTGTTTTAAGGCAGAAATTTATTTAGTGAAGTGCTTTTTATTGCGTGTAAATTAATGGAAAAAATGTTGAAAAAAAATATTTTTCGCAAGATGGAAAAGAGGTTGATAGGCATACTTTTCATATTGATTGGGATACATATGATGGTCGAAGCACAGGACTGTTATTATTTTCATGAGTATCAGTGTAAATTTCCAGACAATACTTACTATATTAACGGTCAGTCACGTAGTGCATTATTTACCTATGGGATGACATCCCAATTTAAAATGGTAACCTTTGGAGGTGAAGACTATCATATTAGCATTTGTTATCAGTTTAAAATTAAAAATATTCGATTTCGATTAATTGAAGACAACGAAGATAAAACAGTACTTTTCGATAATGCAGAGAACAAGTATGTTACCGAGGTAAGTTTTTCGAACAATGTTGCTCGAAGGATTATTATTGAAATTTCGGTTCCCGATGAACCCACTGCAAAGGATAGAGGAACACCTCAGTGTGTAGGGGTGTTAATTCATTCGCGAAAGACGTATCAGGAACCTAAAAATAAGTTAGGATTTTAAACACTATTGATTTAATGACCGCTTACAAGGTTGTTAAGATACTTCATAAGTGTTTTCAGACTTACATTTGAGGTTATACGTCCGTTTTCAGCCAGGGAGACTTGTCCAGATTCTTCTGATACAATAATAGCAATGCTATCGGTAAGTTCGGTAATTCCTAGGCCAGCTCTATGGCGAAGGCCAAAATGAGTGGGAAGGTCATTTCGTTCGGATATTGGTAAAATACAGCGGGCAGCAAAAATTTTTTCATCGACAATAATGATTGCCCCATCGTGAAGTGGATTATTTTTAAAAAAAATGCTTTCGATAAGAGGTGCGGTGGTAGTAGCATTGATAATAACACCGCTTTCGGCATACAGTTGTAAGGCGGAATTTCGTTCGATAACGATAAGGGCGCCGGTTTTGTTTTTGGAAAGGTTGCTACAAGCCCTGGCAATTTCTTTGATTCTTATTTGTGGAGTTACATCTCGTCCAATAAAAAGGTTCTGAAGTGCAAACTTTCTTGACATGTAGCGAGTTCCCATCAAAAGTAGGAAACGCCGAATTTCGGGTTGAAAGACGACAACTAAAGCAATAATACCTACCCCAATAACTTGACCAAGGATAGATGAAAGTAATTGCATATTCAATGCCTTTGTCACATACCATATGAGATAGATAGAAAATATTGTGATAAAAATATTGATAGCTACCGTACCTCTAACAAGTGAGTAAAACTGGTACATGAGAAAAGTTACAAGCAAAATATCGATAACGTCGAGAAATCGAACTGTGATAAACAGATAGGGCATAGCCTTTATGGTTTAATTTATAGCAAATTTAGGAAATTTTGCATTAATCCTCAGTTAAAACTGTGTATAGATTTTATTTTACAGAAATTTCAAAAACTTTAAACCAAACTTAACAATTTCTTAATTTTACACTGACATTGAATTTACAATTGCTAAATTATTTTGTAACAAATGAAAAAACTCATGAGTGAGGTTAAACTACTGACAGAGAATTATAATTTGTATTACGGCGATTTTCATGCTCTAAAAAATATTAATATAAAAGCTTACAAGCATACAGTAACCGCCTTTATAGGACCCTCGGGTTGTGGAAAATCTACGTTGTTAAGGGTTTTCAATCGTATGAACGAGCTAATCGATAATGTGAGGACGGAGGGTGTTGCAATAGTAGATGGGGTTAATCTTAACGATCGGAGTCAGTCTGTTGAAGAATTGCGGAAAAAAGTTGGGATGGTTTTTCAGAAGCCTAATCCATTTCCCATTTCTATATTTGAGAATGTCGCTTATGGTTTAAAGGTTAATGGGATTAGGGACAAGGAATTTATTAGGCATCGGGTTGAGACATCTCTTATGAAAGCTGCTCTATGGGATGAGGTAAAGAACAAACTATCTGCCAATGCTTTTGAGCTTTCTGGTGGACAACAACAACGTCTTTGTATTGCTCGTGCTTTAGCAATTGAACCTTCAATTTTGTTAATGGATGAGCCAGCATCTGCACTCGACCCTATATCAACGGCTAAGATTGAGGAGTTGATACACGAGCTAAAGAAAAATTACACTATAATTATTGTTACCCACAATATGCAACAAGCTGCAAGGGTAAGTGATTATACGGCCTTTTTTTATCTTGGCGAACTTATCGAGTGGAACGACACTTCGACAATCTTCACAAACCCTTCGAACATTCAAACACAACACTATATTACAGGCCGGTTTGGTTAAAATTTATGAATTATGACACATCTCGACACAGAAATTCAGCAGTTAAAGGAAAGTCTTCTCGAAATGTGGAGTCTTGTCCTGAAACAATGCTATAAAAGCGAAAAAGCTATTGAAAGATTTGATAAGGATTTAGCTCGTGAGATATTAGCCAATGAGAAAAGGGTCGATGCTTTCGAGCTAAAAATTAACATGGATTGTGAGCGGATTCTGGCTTTGTTTAATCCAGTAGCAAACGATCTAAGGTTTGTACTTTCGGTATTACGAATAAATGCTGAGCTTGAGCGTGTTGGCGATTATGCTCGCACCTTAGCCAAGGTTATTAAAGATGTATCGGGTGCTTTTAAAGCTAAGGAAATAGCCGATGTGAATCTGGTTGCAATGTCGGGGATTGCTTCGAATATGCTTCAGTCGGCTTACAACGCTTTCGAGCAGGAAAATATTGAACTTTTGCGTCCCATATTTAAACACGATGAAGAGCTCGACCGAATGAACAAAAATGCGCTATCGGTAATTGCTCGATTAATAAAAGAGAAACCTGAAGAAGCTGAGAATTTACTTGAGTTATTACTTGCTGTTCAGCGGATTGAGCGCATGGGTGATCAGGCAAAAGCTATTGCTGAAGAAATTGTCTTTTATCTCGAGGCAAAAGTTATCAGACATCAAAAAAACAAAGACCGGCTGATATAGTCATCTTTAATTCTACCAGCCATGGAAACAGAAGCAAAAAAAATTCTGATAGTTGACGATGAAGAGGATATACTCGAATTTGTTAGCTATAATTTAAGGAAAGAAGGATACCAGCTATTTACTGCACAAAATGGTAGAGATGCTATCCGTTCGGCTGTCGAACATTTACCACATCTGATTTTATTGGATGTAATGATGCCCGGAATGGATGGTATAGAAACGTGCCGCGAAATACGCAATATTCCAGAATTACAATCGTGTATTATTGCTTTTTTTACTGCCCGTAACGAAGACTATTCTTTAATAGCAGGTTTGGATGCTGGTGCTGACGATTATATTACTAAACCTATCCGGCCCCGAGTACTTGTCAGCAAGGTTGCAGCTTTGCTGCGAAGACATAACCCTCTCAAGACTGCTACAGATCCTGTAATGGTTCGAGGTAATATTGTGATAGATACAGAAAAGTACCTAGTATTTGTTGGCGGAAGGGAAGTGTTTTTACCTCGTAAGGAGTTTGAGCTTTTATATCTGCTTGCGTCTAAACCAGGTAGAGTGTTTACTCGCGATGAAATTTTTAACAGAATATGGTCCGACGATGTAATTGTCAGTGATCGAACGATTGACGTTCATATTAGGAAGATTCGTGAGAAACTCGGGGACGAAGTCATTAAAACAGTAAAAGGGGTTGGGTATAAGTTTGAACAGATCTGATGGCTATGCTGAAAATACAAAAACCAATAAATCTTCTCATTTTTGGCTCAATTGCAGTAGCTTTTTTAGGAGTACTTCTGCTTTATGTTATTTTTTACAGATATTTTTCTATTCTATATGCTATCATCACTTTAGTTGTTTTATTTTTTGTTACCTATCTGATATTTCGTTACATTCTCGAAAAATTTATCTACGATAAAATTAAGGTAATATATAAAACTATCCATACCTTAAAGTTACCTAAGAAGGAAAAAAATAAGCCTATAAACCTAAACGAAGATGTTCTTGAAAAAGTTAGTATGGATGTTAGTCTATGGGCACAAAAGAATCAGCAGGAGATAGACGATTTAAAGAAAATGGAGGCCTATAGGCGAGAGTTTCTTGGAAATGTTTCGCACGAACTTAAAACCCCCCTTTTTAACTTACAGGGTTTCCTACTAACGTTACTCGAAGGGGCCATAGACGATCCCCAGGTTAATAGGTCGTATTTAGAAAAAGCTGTCAGGAATCTCGAGCGAATGATCAATCTGGTGAGAGATTTAGAAATTATTGCTCAACTTGAATCGGGCGAGATAAAAATGAATTATTCCCGTTTCGATATTTTAAGCCTTACAGGAGAGGTGTTTGAAATGCTTGAGCTAAAGGCAAGGCAGAAAAATATTCAGCTTAAGCTCAACGAAAAACATGATGATGGTTTACCCATTTGGGTAATGGCCGATAGGGAAAGGATTAGACAAGTACTAAATAACTTGATCGAAAATGCCATTAATTATGGTAATGAGGATGGCCGTGTTAAAGTTTCTTTTTATGAGATGAACGATTTGATATTGGTTGAAGTATCGGATAATGGAATAGGAATTGAAGAAAAACATATTCCTCGATTGTTCGAACGTTTTTATCGAGTCGATAAAAGTCGAAGCCGAAACCTAGGGGGGTCGGGTTTGGGATTAGCTATCGTTAAGCATATAATCGAATCTCACGGCCAAACCATTCATGTCCGTAGTGCCCCGGGGGTGGGCTCAACATTTTCTTTTACCCTTCAACGTTATACTAGCTAAGCCTTAATCTTCTTATTTTTTTCTTATTTTGTATTTTACAGGCTTATTATAACTTTGCACCAGTTTTTAAATCAAAAATTATGG
>JAOAFU010000081.1 GCA_026416115.1 Bacteroidales bacterium
ATTCGCCTGCTGATGGCGATAGCTTTATACGCAAAGTATCGTTAAATGCAGTAGCCGGTGCAATAATTTTTTTCTGAACAGGATTGTCCACGTGAAGAGTGTCGTCGAGATAGATAGCAAACATCGAAAGACTGTCTTGTGATGGTGAAATAATAGTTTTAAAAGTTCGCCCTTGAATCAACCCCCATTGACCAAGATTATTTCTAAAACGCACCGAGATAGTTCCTATATCATAAAGTGGAGAAACATTAAACTGAAGATTAACTGCCGTATCGGGTGAAATTAGTAAAGGTAAACCCTTTCCTTGCCCTGGATCATCGCCTATCCAGTATTCCCCAGCAACAATTTGTGTTTGCTTTGGCTCAGAAGAATATAGAGTAAATGTTTGCGTTTGCTGAAAGCTCCAACGTCCAATAATATCGCGGCACCGAAGTGTCAGCCGATGGGCACCCAAATTAAGTTCTGGCAATGATATCTGAGTTGAAACACTAATTGCCGAATCAGAAGTAATAGGAATAGATATGCCCTTACCAAATCCAGGATCAATGTCAATAAAATATTCACAATATGAAATTTTTTGAGTGTAAGCAATTATGGTACTCCCCCAAAGCACCAAAGTCCCTATAAAGACTTTCGCAAATATTTTCATATTGATTGATTTAGGGAATTAATGTTACTGAATACGAGCTTTTATGAATATTTTAAGTGTACTATCCTTGTGGGTAATCGGATTCTTAATATAAAATTTTTCAATAACTGGTAAATTGGGCATACCTGTAAACCCTGGCCATGGATATGGACCACCATAAATACCTATATCCGTGCCGTCAGTACCAGCATTTTTTCCAGGAGAGGTCGTTCTAAGCCTCCAATTATAATTTTTCAAATTTGCTATCGCAATAGAACCAGAACCAGGAGCAGGGATATTAAGCGAGACAAACTGAGGATCAGTTTGTTGAAAATTATTTGTACCTGAATTGCCGGCCGGAGGTAATAAATAATCTAATGAAGCATTATATGAAATGTTGTTATTAAATACATTACTTGTTGAGTTATTAACAGATACTCTATTGTCGTAAAAAATGTTGTTATAGATATTAGAATTCTTTACATTATCAAGAAAATAGCTATTGTTGTAATATATAAATAAATTGTTAATAACAAAAACCGAAGATTGATTGGAATTAATAATTTGTCCCTTATAAAAAATATTGTTAGTAATAAACACATTTGGATAGTTTCCAATATCGATAGGTCCATCAATTATATTATTGTATATAGTCCAGTTTCGACCACAAACAATAATATCCCATCTAACCATGCAGTTTTTTATAATAACATTATCGATATACCCCCTATCTCCTGAAGCATAATTTACTCTGTAAAAATTTATACCGACTAAGGTAATACCATCTATTGGAGCAATAAGAGTACTATCCAATGTAATGGTTCCAACCGTCACGGATAAGTTATAATCTGTTCCTGAAACATCATAACCAGTACCTATAATCGTCAGTTTTTTATTCACAATAAAATCGCCATAGCTACTTTGCGAACCCATTACATAGATGGTATCACCATAGGATGCAGCAGATATAGCGGCAGATAAAGAATTATATTGAGCCGGTGCAGAAACATTATTACTTACAGTATAAATCTTCGCTTCACCTATATACCAAATTTGGAGTAGGTATAATAAAAAAGTATATTTTTTCATAGTTGATTTTATTTTAAATTGATTAAAATTAGTTCAGAATAATAAAGAATGTCAATCCCTCAATTGGGGGATTTTCAAAAAATTTTATAATTTTATTAAAGATTTAATATTTAAAAATAATTTAGAAACGATACTTTCGCTTATTTTTAAATCAAATAGAAAAGATTATGATCAAGTATTTATGGAACAGAAAAATAAACAGAGAAATTATAACGAGGAAATTAGCACTTTATGTAAAAATTTGATTTTCGATCCATTATTACCAAATTATAAAGCTGAACTGATAGACTGGCACAAACTCAATAATTTAATAATTCTGCCGAATCAGTTTATCTTAATTAATGATCTCGATGAAGTTAAAAATATATACATTCATCAAAATATAGAAAAAATTACCGGCTACCCAACTTCATTTTTCACGGAAATTGGAAACATTTTTTCCATCATTCATCCTGACGACAGAGACTGCGTTTTCGAGTTTTCGAATAGAACAGTTGCATTTTCACAGGATCATAAAGATGACTTCCTTAAAGACCCTTTGTATTTTTCCTTTATGATTGACTTTCGCATTTGCAGGCCCAATGGTAACTACATACGTGTAACAAAAAATTCATGTTGTTATAAAACTGATCATTTTGGAAACATTGTATTTGCGCTAATCTTATTTACTGATATTACCTCATTAAAATCTTCAAACAAAATATGTTTTACCTTTTTAAGCGATGATGACCACACAGAATACTTTAAAGATTTAATCGAAAAATACCATTCTAATATTTATTTAACACGAAGAGAACAAGAAATTTTACAACTTTTAGCTGAAGGTGACAGTTCCACTGATATCGCCAATAAACTCTTTATTTCTGAAAGCACAGTAATATCCCACAGAAAAAATTTACTTGAAAAAACTTGTACAAAAAATACCGCTCAACTAATCAAATTTGCTATAGAGAATAACTTACTTAGACTGAAGTAATGTGAACTTAAGCCGACACATACTTTTTACGAATATATAAGACTAACGATACTAAAACATACAAAGGAACGAGTAAAGGCAGAGCTTTAAAGTCGAACAAAATTATCAGTAGCGATGAAAAAATAAGAAAAATGTACTGAATAAAATTATCAAAAAAACGTAAATTCTTAAATTTTAGTGAAAACATAGGAATTTCAGAGACCATAACGATTGCATCGAGAATTATTATAATTGATAGAAAATAAAAATTTAAAACTACAGTTGATATTGTTAGAGCTGGATAATACAGTACTAACAATATTAGCGATGAAATAAAAATAGCACTAGCAGGAGTAGGTAAACCATAAAATATTGTCTGCTGACGCTCATCGACATTGAACTTAGCAAGTCTATATGCAGAAAAGAGCGGTATAAACGAAGCTATTAAAACAGTAACAAATAAAAAAAGGGGAGAGCTTTGAGCTGAATTAGAAAGCTGTAAAAGATGAAATGCTAATATTCCTGGAGCTACTCCAAAACTAACCACATCGGCAAGCGAATCGAGTTGCTTACCAATATCGGAATAGGCTTTTAGCACCCTAGCAGCAAGTCCATCGGCAAAATCGAAACCTGCAGCAATGAAAATAAAATAGGGGGCATAGATTAATGTGTTAATGTTGAACGACAACACAATTGCAATAAAACCACAGAATAGATTAAGCAGAGTAAGAAAATTGGGTAAGTGTTTTATAAGTCGCATGGATTAAATTTTGTCAAATATAGTGCTACTCTATGAAGTATGCAAAAAATAAAGGCGGAACTATTGCCCGCCTTTATAGAATTTAAATTAATTTCTTCAGCTTATTTTTTTACTACTTTTTTATAACCATAAATTGCAGATTCACCAAGTTCTTCCTCGATTCTAAGCAACTGGTTATACTTGGCCATACGATCGGAACGGCTGAGCGAACCTGTCTTAATCTGACCACTGTTGGTTGCTACTGCTATATCGGCAATAGTGGCATCTTCTGTCTCACCCGAACGATGTGAAGTAACTGTTGTATAACCTGCACGATGAGCCATTTCAATAGCATCGAGTGTTTCGGTAAGAGTACCTATTTGGTTGACCTTAATCAAAATAGAGTTGGCGCAACCCATCTCAATACCCTTCTGTAAAAACTCTACATTGGTTACAAACAAATCATCCCCTACGAGCTGAATTTTACTTCCCAACAAATCGGTAAGTATCTTCCAGCCTTCCCAATCGTTTTCGGAGCAACCATCTTCGATAGAGTCGATAGGATATTTTTCAACGAGCGATTTTAAGTATTCGGCCTGTTGCTGACTGTTTCGCTTAACTCCCTTAGCTCCTTCGAATTTAGTATAATCATATACTCCATTTACAAAGAATTCACTTGCAGCACAGTCGAGAGCAATCATTACATCCTTGCCAGGTTTGTATCCAGCTTTTTCAATAGCAGCTATAATGCTATCGAGAGCTTCTTCGGTTCCACCTGAGAAATTAGGTGCGAAACCTCCTTCGTCACCAACAGCTGTGCTTAAACCTTTAGATTTGATAATTGCCTTCAAAGCATGAAACACTTCAGCTCCCATACGAAGCCCTTCACGGAAAGAGTTGGCTCCTACGGGACGAATCATGAATTCCTGAAAAGCAATTGGAGCATCAGAGTGAGAACCACCATTGATAATGTTCATCATAGGAACAGGAAGACATTTAGCATTAGTACCTCCTATATACCGGTACAGAGGCAAGCCGCAGTATTCTGCTGCAGCTTTAGCTACTGCCAGCGAAACGCCCAAAATAGCATTTGCTCCAAGCTTGCTCTTGGTTTTAGTACCATCCAAAGCAATCATCTTACGATCGATGGCTACCTGGTCTAAGGCATTCATCCCTATGAGCTCGTTGGCAATAATATCATTTACATTCGAAACCGCTTTCAGAACACCTTTTCCAAGATAACGGCTTTTATCTCCGTCGCGAAGCTCTATTGCTTCGTTTTCACCGGTACTGGCACCAGAAGGTACAGCAGCACGACCAAAATTACCGCTAGCAAGCATTACTTCAACTTCAATGGTAGGATTCCCACGAGAGTCGAGAATCTCACGCGCATGTATGTTAACTATTTCACTCATGTTGTAATATTTTTAAGTTATTATAAAAAAAGGGATAAAGTTAATTTTGTTACCTTATCCCCTCCAAATTTTATCCCAATATACAGTTCTATTCCTGTTTATTTTCAGATGCATTTTCGTTCGATTCTGCTGCAGTGGATTTACTTGCAGATTCATTGGTTGTCTGAGGAGCTTGAGCACTTGCAGCAGCTTTTTTGCTACGACCTCGACGTGTGCTCTTGGCCTTCTTCTCAGGTGCAGCTTTTAACATGTTTTCATTAAAATCAACTAACTCTATCAAACACATTTCAGCATTATCCCCCACCCGGTTACCCAACTTAAGAATACGGGTATAGCCTCCTGGACGATTTGCAACCTTGGGCCCAACTTCTCTAAATAGGATACTAACAGCTTCCTTATCTTTAAGATAGCTAAATGCAACTCTTCTGTTGTGTGTGCTATCCTCTTTTGTACGAGTAATAATAGGTTCGACAAAAGTTCTAAGAGCTCTTGCCTTAGCAAGGGTAGTATGAATTCTTTTATGTTTTATAAGCGAAACGGCCAGGTTAGCTAATAATGCTTTACGATGCGAACTGGTCCTACCCAGATGATTGATCACTCTGTTATGCCTCATTGCGTATATTTTTATTCCTTATCGAGTTTATACTTACTAACATCCATCCCGAAAGTGAGTCCCATGCTTTCCAATAACTCATCGAGTTCGGTAAGAGATTTTTTTCCAAAATTCCTGAACTTTAATAAATCGTTCCTATTGAACTTTACCAAGTCGCCTAATGTTTCAACTTCGGCTGCTTTAAGACAATTCAAAGCACGCACCGAGAGATCAAGATCTACCAACTTGGTTTTAAGTAGCTGCCTCATATGAAGTATCTCTTCATCAAAATCGTCGGTAACCGATTTTTCTTCGGTATCCAATGTAATCTTTTCGTCAGAGAAAAGCATGAAATGATAGATAAGTATTTTGGCAGCTTCTTTCAAAGCATCTTTAGGGTGAATAGACCCATCTGTTATTATCTCAATAATTAATTTTTCGTAGTCGGTTTTTTGCTCAACGCGATAGTTTTCGACCGAATATTTAACATTTTTGATTGGGGTAAAAATTGCATCAATAGGAATTAGCCCAATTTCGGCGTTGGCAGGTTTGTTTTCCTCTGAAGGCACATAACCTCTACCTTTATTAATGCTTAACTCCATTTGCAACTTTACCGATGGTTCCATGTGACAAATCACATGTTCGGTATTTAAAACTCGAAAACCTGTTAAGTATTTGTTGAGCTCTCCCGCTTTAAATTCGTTGACACCAGAAATAGAAACAAAAACTTTTTCATGGTCAACATCGTCGACTACTCTTTTAAACCGAATTTGCTTAAGGTTGAGAACTATCTCAGTTACATCCTCAATTACCCCTTTAATGGTAGAAAACTCGTGATCTACACCTTCGATTTTTATGCTAGTAATAGCAAAACCTTCGAGAGAAGAGAGTAGAATTCGACGTAGAGCATTACCAATGGTGATTCCATAGCCGGGTTCCAGGGGTCTAAATTCGAACACCCCCTGGGTATCGGTGGCGCTCACCATTATAACCTTGTCAGGTTTTTGAAATGCTAGTATAGCCATATTATCATTATTTCGAATACAATTCAACAATCAAGTGTTCCTTAATATTTTCGGGTATTTCGCTACGCTCAGGAACATTAAGAAATTTACCCGTATAAGTGTCTGGGTTCCACTCGAGCCACGAATAGCGTTTGTAACGAGCACTTCTTAATGCATCGTTAATTACCTGTAAGGATTTGGATTTTTCGCGTACTGCAATTACATCGCCCGGTTTTACATGGTAAGAAGGAATATTTACAACTTCCCCATTAACTGTAATGTGCCGATGGCTAACCAATTGTCGAGCGCCGTCGCGCGAATTGGCTAAACTGAGTCTGTAAACAACATTATCAAGGCGTGATTCGAGTAGTTGCAGCAATACTTCACCTGTAACACCTTTGCTTCGTTGAGCCTTGTCAAAAAGATTGGCAAACTGACGCTCAAGCAAACCATAGGTATATTTAACTTTCTGCTTCTCTCTTAACTGCAATCCGTATTCCGAGAGTTTTTTTCTCTTACGGTTAAGACCATGCTGTCCCGGAGGATAATTCTTTTTTTCCAAAACCTTATCTGGTCCGAAAATGGGTTCACCAAAAATTCTTGCAACTTTTGTTTTAGGTCCTGTGTATCTAGCCATTTCTATTAATTATACTTAAACAATAAACTAAAAACGATATTTTCTAAAAAATATATATTAAACTCTTCTTCTTCCTGGAGGACGACATCCATTATGTGGAAGGGGGGTTACATCTACAATCTCAGTTACCTCTATTCCACAGGCTGCAATGGAACGAATAGCGGATTCACGCCCTGCTCCAGGTCCTTTGACAAATACTTTAACCTTACGTAAACCTGCATCATAGGCAGTTTTAGCACAATTTTCGGCAGCAGTTTGAGCTGCATAGGGAGTATTCTTCTTCGAACCTCTAAATCCCATTTTTCCGGCCGATGCCCATGATATAACTTGACCTTCATTATTCGTCAAAGTAATAATAATGTTATTGAACGATGAATGAATATGGGCCTGACCTGTAGCTTCTACTTTTACGACACGTTTTTTTGATGTTCCCGTTTTTTTAGCCATAATAACTTTATAATTATTATACCAGCATTTCGACTGGATTGATCATTAACCTTTTGTAGCTTTCTTTTTGTTGGCAATAGTCTTACGTTTACCTTTTCTGGTTCGAGCATTGTTTTTTGTCCGTTGCCCTCTTACAGGTAAACCTAAACGATGACGAATTCCTCTATAGCATCCAATATCCATCAGTCGTTTAATGTTCATTTGAACCATTGAACGAAGTTCGCCCTCTACTTTAAATTGTTCATTTATAATATTACGAATCTTCGCAATTTGTTCATCGTTCCAATCCTTAACCTTAGTGTCTTCCGACACACCAGCTTGTTGAAGGATTTTTTTGGCCGAACTTACACCTATTCCATAGATGTATGTTAGTCCAATTACACCTCGTTTATTTTTTGGTAAGTCTACACCTGCTATTCGTGCCATATTATTTTAAAAATTTTTTGAGTTGCAAAGGTAATCAATTATCCTTGACGTTGTTTATATTTTGGATTTTTTTTGTTGATAACATACAACCTTCCCTTTCGTCGAACTATCTTACATTCTGGGCTGCGCTTTTTTATCGAAGTCTTAACTTTCATAGTTTTAGCTATTTTATTGTTTCTTGATATTTTTTTTACTTATAGCGAAACGAAATACGTCCTTTTGTAAGGTCGTAAGGCGAAATTTCTACCTTTACTTTATCACCAGGCAAAAGTTTGATATAATGCATACGCATTTTACCCGATATGTGAGCAGTGATGATGTGCCCATTCTCGAGTTCAACCCTGAACATGGCGTTAGAGAGTGCCTCAATTATAGTACCATCTTGCTCAATTGCAGGTTGTTTTGCCATATCATTAATTTAATTCACTTATTTTCTAAAACTTCTTCAATATATCTAAAAGTTGAAAGGATATCTGCCTTGCCCTTACCAACAGCCACAGCAAGTTCAAAATGTGCTGAAGGCAGATTGTCCTTAGTTTTTACGGTCCAACCATCATGATCGATATAGATATTTTTCGCACCCATATTAATCATAGGTTCGATGCAGATGACCATTCCTTTTTTTAAAAGTGGGCCATTGCCTCTTCGACCATAATTTGGAACTTCAGGTGGTTCGTGAAGCTTACGACCAATTCCATGGCCAATCATCTCACGTACTACCGAAAATCCATGCGATTCGCAATAATTTTGAATAGCATACCCAATATCACCAGTTCTTTTTCCTTCTATAGCCTGCTCAATTCCTAAGAATAAACTTTCTTTAGTAACTTGTAGAAGTTTTTTTACCTTCTCGTTAACTGGGCCTACTTCAAAAGTATAAGCCGAATCGCCATAATAATTATTTAAAAGAACGCCACAATCAATCGAAATTATATCACCTTCCTTTAAAGTATATTTTGATGGTATACCATGTACCACTTCGCAGTTTACTGAGGTGCAAAGAGTGTTGGGATAACCATTATACCCAAGAAAACCCGGTATTGCACCATGATCGCGTATAAATTCTTCAGCCTTCTTATCCAATTCGAGAGTAGTAATCCCGGGTCTAATCCATTTCGCAACCTCTGCTAAGGTCTTTGAAACCAAAAGATTGCTCGACCTTAATAATTCAATTTCTTCTTCGCTACGAATTGGAATCATTCTTAAACTCCACTCCTACCTTTAATACGACCCGTCTTCATGAGACCATCGTAATGACGCATTAATAGGTGGCTTTCGATTTGTTGGAGGGTATCGAGAACAACACCAACTAAAATTAGCAAACTTGTTCCACCGTAGAAATGCGCAAAACCACTCGTCATTCCGGCCTTCATAGCAAAGGCAGGCAAAATAGCTACCAATGCAAGAAATATTGCCCCAGGTAAAGTGATACGCGATAATATATTGTCAATGAACTCAGCCGTTTTTTTGCCTGGCTTAACTCCAGGTATAAATCCCCCATTTTTTTTCATATCTTCAGCCATCTGGTTGGGATTAATAATAATGGCAGTATAAAAATAGGTGAATAAAATAATTAGTAAAGCAAATGTAAAATTATACCAAAATCCGGTATAATCAGCAAATGCAGCTACAAAACCCGTCATGCTTTCACTCTTAGTAAAGCCTGCAATAGTAATTGGAATAAACATGAGAGCTTGTGCAAAAATAATAGGCAGCACACCAGCAGGGTTCACCTTTAAGGGTATGTACTGGCGAACTCCACCATATTGTTTATTGCCGACAATACGTTTAGCATATTGCACAGGCACCTTACGGGTGGCCTGAATAAGCATTATGGTCGCAACAAATACAAGGAACAGTAATACTATTTCGATTAAAAGTATGACCAATCCTCCACCTTTTTGATCGAGACGAGAAGCAAGTTCCTGAAGAAAAGCACTAGGAAAACGAGCTATAATACCCACCATAATCAGAAGAGATATCCCATTTCCTATTCCATTCTCGGTAATACGTTCACCTAACCACATCACAAATATGGTTCCAGCTGTAAGTAAGAATACACCTGTAATATCGAACCATCTTCCCCCGGTTATAGCTCCTTGATATTGGACATGTAGGTTTGTAAGATAGGCAGGCGCCTGAAGAAAAAGGATAACTACTGTGAGCAAACGGGTATGTTGATTAATTTTTTTTCTACCGCTCTCGCCTTCTTTCTGCAACCGCTGATAATAGGGAACAGCCATACCCAGTAGCTGCATAACAATAGATGCGGATATGTATGGCATCACACCTAATGCAAATACCGATGCGTTTGAAAATGCACCGCCCGAAAACATATCAAGAAGTCCTAAAACTCCCTGAGATGTTTGCTGTTTTAAACCTTCTAACATGGTAGGATCGACTCCGGGTAACACGATGTATGAGCCTAGTCGATAAATCAATATAATACCTAATGTATATAGGATACGCGAACGTAGATCCTCTATCTTCCAGATGTTTTGTAACGTTTCAATAAATCGTTTCATTCGGAGGCTAATTTAACAACTTTACCATTGGCTGCTAAGATGGCTTGTTCGGCCGATTTAGAAAAAGCGTGTGCTTGAACATCGAGAGCACTTTTGATTTCGCCTTTAGCTAAAATTTTCACTTGACTATTTTTATGTATAAGACCATGCTCGAACAACACATCTGGGGTAATTGTGGTTATTCCTTTATCAGCAAGACGTTGTAATGTTTCGAGATTTATCGCCTTATATTCGACACGGTTGAAATTAGTAAATCCGAATTTTGGAAGCCTTCGTTGCATAGGCATTTGACCTCCTTCGAATCCTCTTTTACGCGAGTAGCCAGAACGCGATTTAGCCCCTTTATGTCCTCTTCCACTGGTACCTCCATCAGTAGAACCCTGACCGCGTCCGAGACGTTTATTGTCTTTGACAGAACCTTTTGCCGGATGTAAGCTATGTAAATTCATGTATAAGCAATTTAACCGTTCGACTTTTATTTAACTGATTCAACCCCAACTAAATGTTTAACTTTTGCAATCATGCCTTGAAAAACGGGGGTATCATCTACTATAACTGTGCTGTTTCTCCTGGTAAGTCCAAGTGCCTGTAATGTTCTCAGCTGACGCTCACAAACACCAGCTTTACCGCGCATTAAAGTAACTTTGAGTTTACCCATAGTTCTTTGAGGTTTATATTTTAACCTTTAAAAACTTTTTCGATAGGAATGCCACGAACTGCTGCAATATGCGCTGGATCGCGAAGTTCCATCAGTGCTTTGATTGTTGCTTTGACAAGGTTGTGTGGGTTTGATGAACCTTTAGATTTTGCCAACACATCGTGAATTCCAACACTTTCGAGTACTGCACGCATAGCACCTCCGGCTTTTACTCCGGTACCGCTTGAAGCTGGTTTGATAAAAACACTAGCTCCACCATATTTGGCATATTGCTCGTGAGGTATCGTCCCTTTATAAATAGGAACCTTGATTAGGTTCTTTTTAGCTTCCTCAATACCCTTCGATATTGCAGTGGTAACTTCATTGGCTTTCCCGAGTCCATAGCCTACAATGCCATTCTCGTTTCCAACTACAACAATAGCTGAAAAACTGAAGGCACGACCACCTTTAGTAACTTTCGTTACGCGTTGGATACTTACCAAGCGATCTTTTAGTTCGAGATCTGTTGTTTTAATTTTTCGGATGCTTTCTGCCATAGTTTTTTAAAATTTTAAGCCACCTTCTCGAGCAGCATCGGCTAACATTTTAACACGTCCATGATATAAATACCCGTTGCGGTCGAAAACCACTTCGGTAATTCCTTTAGCTAAGCATATTTCAGCTATCTTTTTTCCAACAAGCCGAGCTTGTTCCATCTTATTGTTTTTAGCTACTTCTGCAATTTCTTTTTCACGAGACCCTGCTGCAGCTAATGTATGCCCAGCTAGATCGTCGATGCATTGTACGTAAATGTGTTTATTACTTCTAAACACCGACATTCTGGGTTTCTGAGCAGTCCCGGTAATTTTCTTTCTTATTCTATGCTTAATGCGAACTCTTCTTTCAATTTTTGTCAGCGACATGGTTTTAATTTTTATTTATGTTTATTTACCGGCTGTCTTACCAGCTTTCTTACGCACTTCTTCTCCAACAAAGCGAATACCTTTTCCTTTAAATGGTTCGGGTTTACGTAACGAACGTATCTTTGCAGCGACAAGTCCTAACAATTGTTTATCGTGACTTTTTAGGGTAATTATGGGGTTAGAACGCTTTTCAGTACGTGTTTCTACCTTAATTTCCTTCGGTAATGCAAATAAAACTTCGTGTGAGTAGCCCAAACTTAACTCCAGATTCTGACCTTTAGCTTCAGCACGGTATCCAACACCAACAAGTTCCTGTTCTATGGTAAATCCCTCCGAAACTCCCTTAACCATATTGGCAATAAGAGCTCTATATAGTCCATGTAAGGACTTATGACGTTTTTGATCGGTTGGCCGACTAACTAAAATTTGTTGATTCTCGATTGTGACTTTAATGTCGGGATCTACCTTTTGTTTAAGTTCCCCAAGAGGTCCCTTCACAGTAATTTCGTTCGTTGAGCTGATATTAACTTCAACGCCCTTGGGTATTGCAATTGGTAATTTTCCTATTCGTGACATGATTTATCTCCTCCACGATTAATATACATAGCATATAACTTCTCCCCCGATATTTTTTGCACGGGCCTCTTTGTCTGTCATAATCCCCTGCGATGTCGACAGTATGGCTATTCCCAAACCGTTAAGTACTCGGGGTAGATTGTCATGATCGGCATATTTCCGAAGTCCTGGTTTGCTAACCCTTTCGATATGTTTAATAGCGGGCTCACGATCAACCGGGCTATACTTTAAAGCTATTTTAATTGTCCCTTGAGGACCTTCGTCTACAAATTTATAATTTAAAATATATCCCTTTTCGTGAAGAACCTTTGTAATCTCTTTTTTAAGGTTTGATGCTGGTACTTCGACGATTCTGTGTCGAGCTTTTATTGCATTTCTCAAACGGGTCAGATAATCTGATATTGGATCTGTCATGGTTTGGTGAATTTATAACGGGTTACCAACTTGCTTTTTTAACTCCGGGAATAAGTCCCTTTGATGCCATTTCGCGAAACTGAATACGACTAATCCCAAATATTCTGATATATCCACGAGGACGCCCCGTAATCTGGCAACGATTACGTTGACGTATGGGATTAGAATTTTTAGGTAATAACTGTAGACCTACATAATCTCCTTCAGCCTTCAGCTTTGCTCTTTTTTCTGCGTATTTCTCAGCGAGTTTTTGTCTTTTAACCTCGCGAGCTTTCATTGATTCTTTTGCCATATTTATTCTTTCTTTTTGGACGTTTTGAAGGGTATACCAAATTCACGTAGCAGGGCATAAGCCTCCTCATCGGTACGAGCATTTGTGACAAAGCTAATTTCCATGCCCATTATTTTGGTAACTTTATCAATATCAATTTCCGGAAAAATAATTTGTTCGCGAATACCAAGTGTGTAATTTCCACGTCCATCAAATTTGGCATTCACGCCTTTAAAGTCGCGTATACGTGGTAGAGCGACATGTATTAAACGTTCGAGAAATTCATACATTCTATCATTCCGAAGAGTAACCTTTACGCCAATAGGCATATTTTTACGAAGTTTGAAATTGGAAATATCTTTCTTGGCATAGGTTAAAACAGCTTTCTGACCTGTAATGGCAGATAACTCATTTGCAGCTACTTCGATGAGTTTCTTGTCAGAAACAGCTGCTCCTACTCCCTGGTTGATGCAAATTTTCTCTAACCGTGGCACCTGCATGATTGTCTTATAGTTAAATTCTTTCATCAGTGCCGGAACAATTTCTTTAGAATATTTTGTCTTAAGGTTTGGTACGTATTTCATTGTTCAAATATTTTCAGTTTTCTATGCAATATATCGCATAGGGCTATTATAGCTTATGGTAAAATAGTTCCAGATTTCTTTGCGTAACGAACCAATTTGTTTTTTTCGTTCAATTTGCGTCCAATACGTGTTGGTTCATTTGTAGTAGGGTCTATAACCTGCAGGTTGGAAATATGGATGGGTGCTTCCATTTTAATAATACCCCCCTGCGGATGTTTAGCTGAAGGTTTAGTATGGCGTGATACAATGTTTACACCTTCGACTATGGCTGTAAGTTTATCACGATTTACCTCCAGAACCCTTCCTCTTTTTCCTTTATCATCGCCGGCATTGACAAAAACAATGTCGCCTTTTTTTATGTGAAGTTTTTTTTGCATAGTTCAATAAATTAATATTTAAAGCACTTCCGGAGCTAGAGATACTATTTTCATATATTTATCACGTAACTCACGGGCTACAGGTCCAAATATACGTGTACCCCTGATTTCATCGGCATTGGTAAGTAGCACTACAGCATTATCATCGAAGCGGATATACGATCCATCGGGACGACGAATTTCTTTTTTTGTGCGTACTACCACGGCTTTGCTGACAGCTCCCTTTTTGATATCTCCAGAAGGCAGAGCGCTTTTGACTGTTACTACAACTTTATCGCCGACGCGGGCATAACGACGTCGTGTTCCACCCAATACGCGGATACATAATACTTCTTTTGCTCCGCTGTTGTCGGCAACAACCATTCTTGATTCCTGCTGTATCATAGTTATTTTGCTTTCTCAATTATTTCAACAACTCTCCATCGTTTTAAACGCGACAAGGGTCGTGTTTCCATTATTCTTACCGTATCGCCAATTCCGCAAATATTGTTTTCGTCGTGAGCGTAAAATTTCGAGGTTCTATTAACAAATTTGTGGTACATAGGATGCATCATTTTTCTCTTTACAGAGACTACAACAGTTTTCTGCATTTTATTGCTTACCACTGTACCAATACGTTCTTTTCTTAAGTTTCTCTCCATTGTCAGCCTTATTTATTGTTGCTCAGTTGCCTTTTTCTCAGCTCGGTTAACATACGTGCAATATCGCGACGGGTATGACGTATTTTCATAGGATTGTCAAGAGGCGATATAGCATGATTTATTTTAAGTTTAGTAAGCATGATTTTTTCCGCCTCAATCCTTTCTTCAAGTTCCTTTGTGGTTAATTCTTTTATCTCAGACGTTTTCATTGTATTCTATATTTTAGGTATACCCTGCATTTCTATTCAGCAGTTTCGGCGTAATCGCGACGAACAACAAATTTGGTAGTCACAGGTAACTTTTGAGCTCCCAATCGCAGTGCTTCTTTAGCAACATGGTAAGGCACACCATCTACCTCAATAATAATACGACCGGGAGTTATAGGAAACACAAACCCTTCAGGTGATCCTTTCCCTTTACCCATTCGCACTTCGGCAGGCTTACGGGTAATAGGTTTATCGGGAAAAATACGTATCCAAATCTGTCCTTCGCGTTTCATGTAACGACTTACAGCCTGTCGAGCGGCTTCGATTTGACGACCGGTGATCCAGCAACTTTCTTCAGATTTAATTGCGAATGAACCAAAGGCTATGGTATGCCCTCTTTGGGCATTGCCTTTCATACGCCCTTTCTGTTGTCTTCTATATTTTGTTTTCTTTGGCTGTAACATGGTTATCTGTTTTGTCTATTATATAATCAGCTATTTCCTTTTCCTTTTAGGTTCGGCTTTGTACGATTTAGCACTCTTGAGCGCCACATTTGGCGAGAGATCGCGTTTTCCATAAACTTCGCCATTGCAAATCCATACTTTAACACCAATACGGCCAACTTTTGTATGTGCCTCAGCTAGTGCATAGTCGATATCGGCTCTGAATGTATGCAATGGTATACGCCCTTCTTTAAGCATTTCGCTACGAGCCATTTCGGCACCTCCCAATCTTCCTGAGACAATAACTTTAATACCTTCGGCACCTAAACGCATAGTAGAGGCGATGGCCATTTTAATAGCACGACGGTAAGAAATTCTTCCTTCGATTTGACGTGCAATATTATTGGCGACGATATTTGCATCGAGTTCTGGGCGTTTTACTTCAAATATATTGATCTGAACTTCCTTATTGGTAATCTTTTTTAATTCTTCCTTCAACTTGTCCACTTCCTGACCACCTTTTCCGATAATAACGCCCGGTCGTGCAGTATTGACAGTTATAGTGACAAGTTTAAGGGTGCGTTCAATAATAATTTTTGAAATGCTGGCTTTTGCCAAACGAGCATTAAGATATTCGCGTATCTTAGTATCTTCGATGAGCTTTTGAACATAATTTTTGCCACCATACCAATTGGAATCCCATCCTCTGATGATTCCTAAACGATTCGCTATCGGATTAACTTTTTGTCCCATGGAATTAATTGGTTAAACTTTCTTCTTTATTAACAACTGAATCTAAAACGAGTGTAACATGATTCGAACGCTTACGAATTCTATAGGCCCTACCTTGGGGTGCAGGTCTGAGTCGTTTTAGCATTCTACCTCCATCGACTTTAGCTTCCTTTATAAAAATATAAGCATCGTCGAGACGAACTCCTTCGTTTTTAGCCTGCCAATTGGCAATAGCCGAAAGTAAGAGTTTTTCAACAGGTTTTGCTGCAGCTTTTTCGGCATATCGCAAAATATCGAGCGCTCTGTTAACCTCTTTACCCCTAATAAGATCAATAACATATCGCATCTTCCGTGGTGAAGTTGGATAATTTCGCAATGTAGCAATTACTTTTTGCTGTTTTTCAAGCTTCAGCTTTTCGGCCATTTGTTTTTTTCTAGCACCCATTGTGTAAAATCAATTCAAATTTGACTTACTATTCTTTTCTGTTTCCGCTATGTCCTCTAAATGTACGTGTTGGGGCGAACTCTCCCAGTCTATGTCCTACCATATTCTCAGTAATATAAACAGGGATAAATTTGTTCCCATTGTGCACAGCTATGGTATGACCCACAAAGTCGGGAGAAATGACACTTGCACGTGCCCATGTTTTGATAACCGACTTTTTTCCGCTGGCATTCATAGCCAGAACTTTTTTCTCAAGTTTATAATTAATATAAGGTCCTTTTTTCAGTGAACGGCTCATAGTGCTCTTTTATAAAATTTATTTTCTGCGTTCAAGGATATATTTATTTGAGGCTTTATTTTTCTTACGAGTTTTGTAACCTTTAGCAGGTATACCCTTTCTCGACCGAGGATGACCTCCCGACGCTCTACCTTCCCCACCTCCCATCGGATGATCAACGGGGTTCATAGCGACACCACGGGTTCTTGGTCTACGTCCTAACCAACGTTTTCTACCAGCTTTGCCAAGTTTCTGGTTATTGTGGTCGGGATTTGAGACAGCTCCTACCGTTGCACGACAAGTGACTAAAACCATGCGTGTTTCTCCCGAGGGTAACTTTACAACAGCATACTTCCCTTCGCGTGAAACAAGCTGTGCATATGAGCCTGCACTTCGTGCTAAAATACCACCTTGACCAGGATATAATTCGACATTATGAATTATGGTACCGAGAGGTATATTAGCTAAAGGAAGAGTATTACCTATTTCGGGAGCAACATTTTCTCCGCTTTCAACTTTCTGCCCAACTTTAAGTCCTTGAGGAGCAAGAATATATGACTTTGTTCCATCAGG
>JAOAFU010000113.1 GCA_026416115.1 Bacteroidales bacterium
TTGAATCCAATCGATAGGCTCGGCTATTGGAAGATTCGTCGAAGCTAAAGAAAAACATTCTTTAATTACTATTCTCTGTTCTCTACCAGTTGCCTCAGGCTGTGCTGAAATAAAAAGAGGAGTTCCACTTTTGGCCAATAGATCCATCCATTGTTTATTTTTTTCCCAAGGTATTTTATTCGTAAGTCCAACACAATCGCTATCGGCCGAATAAAAAATTCCATGATGTGCCCCCCTAAAGGCAAGCGTATTTACACCCATTTTCAGGGTGCGTTCCCATTCGATTCCGCTTGTATCGTCGCCTATTCGATTGAGTTCGAACAAACCAGCAGAGAGATGGCTAATAGTATTACATCCGATGATATATATCTCTCCGGCAGCCTCTCGAATAGTTTTGTATAAATTAAGAATGATTTCGGCATTTGTTTTCGATTTATCGTACATCGACCATCCAAATTCTGTCATTTTTTGGTCTTTGACCATCTCAAAGCCCCACTTGCCAAAAATGTCGTACGTGGTAAAATCAAATTTGACCAATTCAAAATTCCAATCCTTGTATAGCTTAAAATAGCTTTTAATCCTCTCAAGATTTTCGGGTATTGAAGGATCCAATATAGGTTGATTGATGTTATTCCTTCCTTGAATAGGAGGAAGGATTAATGATGGATTTTCATTTATGCTCGCACAAAGTGGTCGGCACCAGATACCTGGTCGCATTCCAGCTTGGTTTATTTTATAGGCCAACAATTGCATGTCGCCAAAGCGATTATTAGGTTTACTCATGTCGCCAAAACAGCAATCTCCGGGCATATTCTTAAAACTCCTAAACCAACCCGCATCTATAACAGAAAAAGGCCGATTATTAACTTCTTTTGCCAAAGGAGCAAGAAGTTCTGTGTGTTCCATAATAAGTTTTTCGGAATTATTTCCGTAACTGAAATACCAATCGTTTATGCCATATACAGGTTCCTTAGGCATTCGTGCATTTTCGCACATTTTTTTTAGAAATAACCTAAGTTCATAAAATGGTTTTGCATCCATTTCGGATTGATGAGTTACTATTTCTGCAGCCAATAAATTTCTGCCATTGAGTAATACACCATTTCCTCCCGAACGAACGTCCATAACTAAACACAGCTCCGATTCAAGTATGCGCCAATAGCAAAATGCTTTTGCCCCTATCTTTACACCAAAGCCATTAACCTGGTTCTTTGGTGTTATTTCCATAAAATACCACGGAAGTATTTCGCTAGAGTTAGCTTTATGCCACGAAACATCACCGTATGTTCTTTCCCAATGGTCGTTCAAAATTGTTGAAGAATGTTTTGCCTCTGTCTTCCAATATAACACAACCTCACTTACTGCCTCGTGATAAGCAGTAATTGAAACGTCTACCGATAATTTGTTTCTTCTTACCTCTACAGATAGATTTTTATTCTCCCATGTAGTAGTACTACTTTTGTATAGCATAACTTTTTGATTTCCTATTAAAGCCTCAATTCTGTCGGGTAATTTAATAGCTTTGCTTTTAAATTGAGTGCCCCAGTGTAAATCGGCTAATAATAACGAACCCAGCGATAACCCGCTGCATCGGATAAAATGCCTTCTATTCATAATTTGTTGTTATTAAGAATTTTAAGACCAAAATAGCATAAAAGGCACAACTCTAAAGATATAAATGTCAATGTTGAGTTGATGTTTTTTTCTTAATGTATAATTTTTGTAAATAATTCCGGATTGATATTGCAAAAGCACCAGCAATTTGAATATACAATCAAATTACCTTAATTTTCATTATACATACCAGCTTTTCCTGCGATTGGATAGCTATCTATCAATAGCTCTCAAAATATTTTTTTAGGTAATTTAATCTTACAATTTAAAGAAAACTCTATTTTCAAAAGAGATAACCTATAACAAGCAGATTATTAATTTATTGTATGTATTTTAATTTGAGGGATGTCTAAAAGATATAGTAATTTGCAATGCTCAATTTCATTATCAATCTAAATACTCGGT
Source organism: Bacteroidales bacterium (assembly GCA_026416115.1). Taxonomy (GTDB): domain Bacteria; phylum Bacteroidota; class Bacteroidia; order Bacteroidales; family DTGW01; genus JAKPGM01. The sequence continues at coordinate 2,020 of JAOAFU010000113.1, forward strand.
TGGATCAATGGCATCATCGCGCTCTTTAAAACAGACTTTTAACTTTACCTTTGTCTAAGCAAAATCTTATGGAGAAATTTAATAAAAGTTCAAACGAGTGAGTGTTTGTAATAAGAAGTTTAGATCATCTCAAACGAATTTGAATTTAAAGTAATTTATTTCCAATCTCTTGCTGAACAATTCTCATCACTTCGATAAGGGGCATATTCCTTTGTTTAGCTATTGAAACACAGTCATCATATTCGGGTTTGAATTTTGATATGCCCTCACTAAACGATTTTTTGACTCTAACAATGCCAAGCGAGGTCTCGATAGGAAGGATTTCTCTGTCGATCATCCACTTACAGGCATCATATTCTCTAACACCCAAGGTGGTTGTTTCCTGAAAGAGTACTTTTAATACAAGATCGCGCTGAGAGGGTAGACAAAGCACCGTAATTTTTTGAGCAGGCCGCATTTTTTTCATGAGAATAGGGGTAAGAAAAACATCTTGAGCACCTACTTCGAAAAGTCGGTTAACGATATTCTCGTACAACTCGGGATTCATGTCGTCGATATTACATTCGAGAATCAAAGCAGATTCATGGTTGTAACCCGCAAGAGAGTTTTCTTGCTTGCCTATGAATATTCGAAGTACATTAGGAATTTCCGAATCTCTGCTACCAGCACCATATCCTGTTTGTTCGAGGGTAAAAGAAGGATATTTTTGAAAACTATCGACAAGCGTAGCTACTATTGCAGCACCTGTAGGAGTTGTAGCCTCAAATGGTACTCGCCCCATGCTTACAGGAATATTTTTAATCAATTCGGCAGTTGCAGGAGCTGGAACAGGGTAAGTACCATGGGCACACCTTACTGTACCGCTTCCCAATTCGACAGTCGAAGCGATGATCATGTCGGGATTCAAATAATCGATACATATAGCAGCTCCAACAATATCTACTATTGAGTCGATTGCACCAACCTCGTGAAAATGCACCTGTTCGACAGGAATATTATGTACTTTGGATTCGGCAATAGCAAGTTTTTCGAATATTTTAATGCTCAGATTTTTTACTTTATCGGATAATGTCGAATCGGCTATTATTCTTCGTATTTCACTAAAGGTTCTTTGTTGATGATGTTTAGGTTCGTGGTATTTATGGGTTTTAATTGCTTCTAATTGAGGAGACTTAAAAGTTTTGTGATCGCTCTCGGTGCTATCTGTAGTTAATACATTTAACCGTTTGGCAGAAATTCCGTGGGTTACCACATGTTCAATCTCAATTTGGTATCCCGAAAGACCTAATTTTTTGAGTTCGCTTTGGATATAGCTGTAAGGTACCCCTAAGTCGATCATGGCTGCTAAATGCATATCACCACTTATACCGGCAAAGCAATCGTAAAATAAAATTTTTTTCATATCTTAGGTTTTAGTTTGTAAAATTAGAACGACACAATTTAGAACTAATTCAAATTATATGAGTTTAACAGCTTGTTAACAAAACATTGAGCCATTCGTTCGAAATTTTACAATGTCGACAAATATGGGATATTTTTTAGAATTAATTTTTAAAATATAAAAACATGAAAAGAAGGGATTTTCTGGTCAAGGGCTTAGGAGCAAGTTTTGCAGCAGGATTACTGGCAAAGCATACGCATGTTTTCTCGGCCGAGAGTGCCGTACAAATGGCTAAAGATTCTTACGATCTTGTAGCTGTGATGGGAGGTGAACCCGACGTTATGTTCGATCGTGCCATCGCTGCCATGGGCGGAATAAGCAAATATGTAAAAAAAGGGATGCGGGTGGTTGTAAAGCCCAATATTGGATGGGACAAGGCACCTGAGTATGCTGCCAACACTAATCCATTGCTTGTAAAACGTATTGTAGAACATTGTATACAGGCAGGGGCCAAAGAGGTAATAGTGTTTGACAATACTTGCGATCAGTGGCAACGATGCTATTCAAACAGCGGCATTGAAAAAGCCGTAAAAGATGCTGGAGGTAAACTTGTACCGGGCAATAGCGAGAGTTATTATCATTCTATTAGTATATCTGGCGGAAAACGTCTTAAACAGGCAAAAGAACACGAAGCCATTCTCGAGTCGGATGTTTTTATCAATGTGCCAGTGCTCAAAAGCCATGGCGGTGCAACCCTCACTATTGCTATGAAAAACATGATGGGTATTGTTTGGGATCGTGGGTACTGGCATCGAAACGATCTGCATCAATGTATTGCCGATTTTGCAAGCTATCGTAAGCCTACTCTTAATGTCATAGACGCATATAGGGTGATGAAGCAAAATGGACCTAAAGGGGTATCGTTGTCAGATGTAATCACCATGAAATCGCTCATAATTTCAGAAGATATAGTTGCTGCCGATGCTGCAGCAGCCAAGCTTTTCGGCCTCAACCCCGACAATGTCGATTACATTAAGTTGGCCTCGCAAATGGGAATTGGGAATATGAATCTTGAAAAACTCAATATTGGTAGAATAAAAATTTGAGGTTGTTCGTTTCTATTGATAATCTTTTTATGTTTAAATTATGATAGCGTATCTGAAGTATATCAGACGTGCGATAGCATTGTTGTTTTTTACCATACTTACGATCTCGTTTATTGGATATAGTTTTTTGGGCCTGCAATGGGCAACAGCGTTACAGTTTATTCCCTCCCTGCTTAAGTTTTTTATTGTATCAACTAGCATTGGATTTTTTGTAATAATAGCAATTACTTTGCTGGTAGGAAGGGTATATTGCTCGGTAATATGTCCACTTGGCATCTTGCAAGACGTAATTGCAAGAATTGGTCGAAGCTTTAGAAAGCTAAAGATATATCGTTATACCAGAGCAAATAATTATTTGCGATATGGTTTTCTTTTAGCTATTATTATTTCTTTGTTTTCGGGAAGTATATTAGCTTTCATTTTTTTCGATCCATACAGCCTTTATGGGAAAATTGCTTCGGCCACATTTAGGCCTGCTTTTATTTTGCTAAACGATATGCTATCAAAGCTATTTGAACATTTTAATATCTTTATTACCCCGATAGGTTTAAAAAATTTTAGCCTCGTTACCTTTGTTGTCGCCCTATTTTTGCTTGTTACGATAATAGCTTTCAGTTATCGACGTGGTCGTTTATACTGCAATACGATATGTCCAGTAGGTACAATTCTGAGTCTGCTTAGTCGGATCTCATTATTCAAAATTCAGATTCAACAGTCAAAATGCACCCGTTGTGGAAAATGCTCTACCGTTTGTAAAAGCGAGTGTATCGACATTCGAAATCAGAAAGTTGACTTCGATCGATGTGTGGGATGCTACAATTGTCTGACGGTATGTAGCGAAAATGGCATTAATTTTAAAACCTTTGAAACGAAGGCTATGCTAAGAAAAATAAAACCCACTGAGCCTGTAAATGAAAATCGTCGTTCGTTCCTGGGTGCGCTTATTACAGGATTAATAGGGACAAGCATACTAACCTCGATTAAGGCTCAGAGCGACGATTCGAATTACAAAAGCTTAATTCCAATCAAAAAGAAACATCCAGTTACACCTCCTGGTTCTCAGTCGTTAGCCCATCTTACCGAACATTGTACAGCATGTCACTTATGTGTTAGCCAATGTCCAACTCATGTATTGAAACCAGCCGTAAAAGAGTATGGTCTAATTGGATTTATGATGCCATACATGAGCTACTCCGACAGTTTTTGTAATTTCGAATGTAAGATTTGTAGCGAGGTATGCCCCACTGGGGCACTTTTACCTTTAACTGTTGAGCAGAAAAAAACGCTTCAGATAGGTAAAGTATTTTTTATTAAAGAAAATTGCATAGTTTACACCTCTGAGACCTCATGTGGTGCATGTGCCGAGCATTGTCCTACAGCCGCCGTTCATATGGTGGTATATAAAGGATCTCTACGTATACCCGATACCGATCAAAGTATTTGTATTGGCTGTGGAGCTTGTGAATACGCCTGCCCTGCAAAACCATACAAAGCCATATATGTTGAGGGTAACCCCGTTCACCTGGTTGCTCAAAAACCCAAAGAAAAATTGCAAGAGACTGAAGCGCCAAGCGATTTTCCATTTTAGTACCACCCCTTTTAAAGCAATACCATTATGCAGATGGGATAATTATGCTTGTGCAAATTAAAGTAATTAAGGTACAGCTCAAGGTATATTTCATTTGAGCTTAAAAGAACTAAAAAAATAAATAAGCTACATTTGCTGGAAAACTAAAATTATATGAACACTGAATATATAAAACATATCCTCGAATCGGTTAAAAGAGGTGAAACATCTGTTGAACAAGCCATGGAGTCGCTAAAAAATTTGCCTTATAGCGATTTGGGATATGCAAAAGTAGATCATCATCGACAAATACGAAGAGGTTATCCCGAAGTTATATTCTGTGCAGGCAAAACTCCTGAACACGTTAGAGGCATTGTCGAAAATATGTTACCACATGGCGAAAACATATTAGCTACCCGAGCTAGCGAGGACGCTTTTGAAGAAGTTAAAAGCATTTGTCCTACTGCCGAGTATAATAAATTAGGTCGTACCATCACCATCCGCCAAAAGGAAATTTCATTTACTACTTCCTATATAGCTATAGTTACCGCTGGCACTTCTGATATTCCAATAGCCGAAGAAGCAGCAGTAACTGCCGAAATTTTTGGTAATCGAACTGAAAGAGTTTTCGATGTAGGGGTAGCCGGCATTCATAGATTATACGACAAATTGGATATTCTGCGCGGTGCCAAGGTTTTAGTCGTTATAGCAGGTATGGAAGGTGCTTTACCCAGTGTGGTTGGGGGACTTGTCGACAAACCTGTTATAGCGGTACCTACTAGCATTGGATATGGTGCTGCTTTTAATGGTTTAGCTGCCTTATTAGGTATGCTTACAAGCTGTACAAGTGGAATCGGTGTTGTGAATATCGATAATGGCTTTGGTGCCGCATACCTTGCAAGCATGATTAATAAACTTTAATCCCTATTAAAACATGCAACCCATCTCCGAGTGTGCTTTGCTCTCTACTGCATATCATGCTCCCATACAGTATTACTCCAAACTGTTTCGTTACAAGCAGGTGTACATCGAACAATGGGAAAATTACCAAAAACAATCGTATCGAAATCGATGCCACATTTTATCGGCCAATGGTGTTTTGGCTTTGACAGTCCCAATAGTTCATACAGGAAGTAAAATGTGCATTCGCGATGTAAAAATCGATAATTCAAAAAGATGGAAAGCAATGCATCTCCGAGCTATCGAATCGGCCTATCGCTCTTCGCCTTTCTATATATACTACTACGACGAATTTGAAAAAATTTATCAAAAACCTTCTGTATTTCTTTGGGATATGAATCAAGCTTTTCTTGAACTCACACTCCAACTACTCAATATTCAACCATCTATTCAATTAACCAATAATTATCACGAAATAGAAGGGCCTTACGACGATTTCTCCCAAAATATTCATCCAAAGGCCAAGTTCAGTCTTCCTGATCATTCTTTTAAAAATAAACCTTACTTTCAAGTTTTTGAAAACAAATTTGGCTTTGTTGAAAATCTCAGTATACTCGATTTACTCTTCAATACTGGACCAGAGGCAATTAACTGGTTGTAAAGATTGACCTATCTCTGGTTTCGCTTATTATCAAAGCTGATTTTTTACGACCTAATTAACAAAGGTAAAATGCTTTAGGAATAACATTGTCTTTTATTAAAACCCAATTATAACAAACTCAATAATCTCTATCAATTACCGAGATTTTTTCGGTCAGTAACTTTTTTTACCTGTTAAAGTTGAAATTGTTGGAAAAACAATTTCCCTTCTACACTGTTTATGATACTTAAAAACGTTGGAGATATGTTGTTAATAAACGAAAATGCAGGGAAAAACATTCGTATAGTGAGTGTTTCGGATGAGATTGACAAGTTGTATAAAGTACTCGATGTACGTTCGCTAACAAGCGATACCTATGTTTTGAGAATTGAGCGAAAAAACATGAAGTTTATTGCTGGTCAACATGTGAGAGTTCGCATTCCTGATCATCCTCAATTCAGGTTGTACTCGATCTATAGTGGGGAACACGATCCATACATCGATCTGTTGATAAAAGAAGTTCCTACCGGAGTGTATAGCCAACTTCTTAGAAAAAGAACACGAGGCGATTTACTTGAGGTAAAGGGACCCTCGGGGAGTTTTACCCTTAATCCACAACTGCTAAAGACCGAGCGTTATCTATTTATAGCTACAGGGACAGGCATCTCACCTTTCCATAGCTATATTCTTTCGTACCCCGATTTTAACTATCACCTGTTACATGGAGTTCGTTATTCCTTCGAAGCATACGAGAGCAATACATATCCTGCCGATAAAATTACCATTTGTACATCGGGCGATGATAAGGGACATTTTCATGGTAGGGTAACACAATATCTCGAAGAAAAAGTTCATTCCACCGACTATCTTGTATACCTTTGTGGAAACTCGGCTATGATTAATGATGCCATTGATATTCTTAAAGGAAAAGGTTTTAAGAACGACCAGTTATTTATCGAAAGTTATTTTTAAAGGTTATCCTTTTGAGTGTTTTTACTCATTTTTTTTTGAGTGTTTTCCCCATGAAAAGTGCGGGTAAACACCATTTATCTGAAAAATTGCTCAAAGTACTTTTACATCAGCGTCTGGTGAATGTTTTAAGCATAAAACATTCGGCTTTTAAAGGTTTTAAGGGTTTTAGTTTTGGGGTTTTATTTTTGAGTGCAGCATCTAAGGGTGCTGCATTTCATTTTAGTAGTATAAGTCACGTTTTCCTGATTTAATAAGTTCGAGTTTTTGTAATAAATTTTGTTTGAAATTTTCGTTATCCATTTGACGAATTTCTTTATCGATCAACTGGTAACCTTTTTCTTTTACATCGGCAGGAGCATAATCTTCGAGATACTCGGCAAGAGTAAGTATGGCATTTGGCTGGCAAAATCGTTTAATAAAGCCCGGTACAGAAAACTCCATAAAATGTTCTCCAGTTCTTCCTGTCCTATAACACGAAGTACAGAAGGAAGGCAAAAGTCCTTGTCGGATTAGCTCGTCGATAACATCGCTGAGGGGTCGATTATCGTTAATTTCGAATTGTTCGAGGTCGAGATTTTGACCATTGTTATCGCGGGTGTATCCACCTATTTCAATGTTTGTACCACCGTCGATCTGACTAACTCCGAAGGTTAATAGTTGATTTCGGATATGAGCAGGTTCGCGAGCTGTAAGAATTAGGCCTGTATAGGGTACGGCCAACCTAAGTATTGCAACCATACGAATAAACTCGTCGTCGGAAACAGGCATGAGTCGATTTCGTTCAATGCCTGAAGCATTTTGCAAACGTGGGAAAGAAATGGTGTGGGGACCAACATTATATACTGCTTCAAGGTGATTAACGTGTCGTAGGAGCCCCATCACTTCGAATCGCCAATCGTAAAGTCCAAAAAGTGCTCCTATTCCAACGTCATCAATACCTGCTTCCTGGGCACGATCGAGCGCAGTAAGACGCCAGTCGAAATATTTTTTTGGGCCCGATGGATGAAAATAGTTATAAGTTTCTTTATGGTATGTTTCTTGAAAAATCTGGTAAGTACCAATTCCTGCCTCTTTCACTCTGCGAAAACCATCGATATCGAGCGGAGCAGCGTTTATATTTACGCGACGTATTTCCCCTCTCCATTTTTTTACATTGTAAACAATTTTCACAGTTTCGTAGATAAAATCAGCATTATAGCGAGGATGTTCGCCGTAAACCAGTATTAAACGTTTGTGTCCGGCATCTTCGAGTGCTTCGACCTGATTAATTAGTTCCTCAACCGTAAGAGTTGTTCGCAACTGACTTTTATTGGTAGACCTAAAACCGCAGTACCGACAATTATTGATACAATAATTGCCTACGTAAAGGGGGGCAAACAGAACAATTCTTTTTCCATAAACCTGCTCCTTTAACTTGCGAGCCCCTTCCTTTATCTCTTCAACCAAATCGGGGTCTTCGCTTTTTAGCAGCACAGCGGTATCGTACAAAGATAGTCTACTTTTTGATAAAGATTTTGAAATAATATCCCTTACTTTTTGTTTATCGGGTCGGGCATTGTTAAGAATTTCCCATATTTCTCCCTCATCAATGAAAACCTCCTGCGAACGGTCCTCAATTTTGTATTTCTCGGGTGTAAATTTCATAGGCTTTTGCTATATTCAATAACGTTCTGGCGTTAAATTTGTTCTTAACGTTTGTCAAAAATTACTTTGTTCTATTTTTATTATGGTACAAAGTTACCTAAATTTGCCCGATGATATTCAAAAATGGTACCAATTAGTATATTAAAATAAATTCGGTGGATAAAAAAATTGAACAAACCCAAAAGCTAACAATTTCGACCGACGTGGACGAATTAGTCGGATGGCTCTCATCGACTGGTGATAGGCAAACAGCGCTTTTTGAGAGAGCAAGAGAGGTTAAACTAAATCGTATAGGTAATGTTGTGCATTTTCGTGGACTTATAGAATTTAGCAATCTTTGTCGAAAAAATTGTTTTTATTGCGGTATTAGAAAAGATAATAAGCAAGTTAGTCGATATTCACTCTCCGAAGAAGAAATTGTAACAGCAGCGCGATATGCTTTCGATAATGGTTTTGGGTCGGTAGTTCTGCAAAGTGGAGAAATAACCTCTCAAGAGTTTACCGACTTTATCGAGAGAGTAATAAAAAAAATACGCCAAAGCACAAGCCCCGAAATAGGAATTACCCTCTCTTTAGGCGAACAAAGCGAAGAAACCTATCTTCGCTGGCGCGAGGCAGGCGCACAGCGTTATCTTTTACGTATCGAGACATCCAATCCCAAGTTGTATAAGCTACTACATCCCGACGATTCGCTTCATAGATTCGAAACCCGACTTAATTGTTTGTATCTGCTAAAAAAACTCAACTACCAAGTTGGTACAGGGGTTATGATTGGACTCCCCTTCCAAACCCTTGAAGATCTGGCAAACGATTTAATTTTTATGTATCGTTTCGATATCGATATGTGTGGAATGGGTCCCTATATCGAGCATGCTCAAACACCTCTCTACAATTTTAACAGCGAATTAATGTCTTTACAACAACGGTTCGACCTAAGCCTGAAAATGATAGCCTTACTCAGATTGCTTATGCCCGATATCAATATTGCTGCTACCACTGCTTTACAGGCTATCGACCCCATAGGACGAGAAAAAGCTATACGTGTAGGGGCCAACATTATCATGCCCAATATTACACCAGCCAAATACAGAGAGCACTATCTCCTATACGAGAACAAACCTTGTATCGACGAGAATGCTGATGATTGCCTTTCGTGCCTTGAAGCCAGAATTGCTATGATAGATCATAGAATTGGTAAAAACGAACGTGGCGATTCACTACACTATCAAAATCGAAATAAAAAAAATCAGGTATATGGATCCTACTTATCAGGTCAAAATCAATGAGGTTCAGAAAGCCCACGAAAGGCTAAAAAATGTAATAGTTGATACACCCCTGATGCACGATTTAAACCAGTCGGAAAAACACAATGCTAATATACTGCTCAAAAGAGAAGACTTACAGATTGTAAGGTCGTATAAAATTAGAGGGGCCTACAATAAAATTGCTCAACTCGATAAGAAAACTCTTAGCAAGGGAATTGTTTGCGCCAGTGCAGGAAATCATGCACAAGGGGTTGCCTATTCGTGTCGAAAGCTCAATATCAAGGGAACTATTTTCATGCCTACTCCCACACCAAAACAAAAAATAAAGCAGGTTGAGTTTTTCGGACGTCAGAATATTGAAATTATTCTTACAGGCGACACATACGATGATGCTTACAACGCTGCTATGCAGCATGTCGAAAAACACAAGCTGGAATTTATTCACCCTTTCGACGATCCCCATGTTATAGAAGGGCAAGCCACTATAGCCTTGGAAATTTTAGCCGACACGCATAGCCATATCGACTTTCTTTTTATCCCCATAGGTGGAGGAGGACTTGCAGCTGGAGTAGGTAGTGTTTTTAAGCTACTTAGTCCCGATACTAAAATTATAGGTATTGAGCCTGCCGGTGCCCCCTCTATGAAAGAGGCTATAAAAGAAGGTAAAGTAGTTAAACTCGATGATATAGACAAGTTCGTTGATGGAGCTGCTGTACAGCAAGTTGGACATCTTACTTTTACTATTTGCCAACGCGTACTCGACGATATTATTCTCGTACCCGAAGGTAAAGTTTGTTCAACCATACTTCAGCTCTACAACGAAGAAGCTATTGTTGTTGAACCAGCAGGTGCACTTTCAATTGCTGCTCTCGATTTGTACAAAGAGCAGATCAAAGGCAAAAATGTGGTCTGTATTGTGAGTGGTAGCAACAACGACATTACTCGTACCGAGGAAATAAAAGAACGTTCACTTCTATACGAAGGTTTGAAGCACTATTTTATCGTACGCTTTCCCCAACGTCCAGGCGCTTTCCGCGAGTTCCTCGAAAATGTTTTAGGTCCCACCGACGATATCACCTATTTTCAGTATTCGAAAAAAAACAACCGTGAGCTTGGACCTGCTGTCGTTGGGATTGAATTACAAAATAAGGAGGATTTTGACCCATTGGTAAAGAAAATGAAGGAGTTAAATTTTTTCCAAGAGTATCTTAACGATAAGCCCGATTTATTTAACTTCTTGATATAAATTAAGCCAAATATTTAACGCTAAGACCTCATACCGTCGTTACAAGAGCTAATTTTTAGAACACGTAACCATTTCGCCTTTATTGTAGGCCATGATTTATTTAAATAATTTCTATGATAGTATATTGACAGGTAACCCTCCTATTCGAAAATAATAGTCAAAAAACCAAGTAATACCAGAATTAACATTAGAACAAATATAATTCGCCATTTTATGGAATAAAAATCCTTCAAAATTTCTATTTACCTTAAGAATTTCATACGCAAAACGGCTTAATTAATATAAAAAACGCTCATTCATTATGATCTCCATTAGAAATTTTGCTTTGAATTAAATAACCTTTCGAAATTTTTCTCAATAAGATAAGATCTTCCCTACAAAGAATAGAGGGGAGTGGGCGATCATACTCCTGTTCTACCATAAGTGGGACCCTATGGGGCAAAACATCTGAACCTCGCTTTTGAGCTTTGTTTCTGGAAATATTTCTCACATAGAAATTTAATTATTAATAAAATTCATCCCTTTATTTGTCAACATACTAAAACATTAACACGCATTTTTTCGAACGGTCGTCGTTAACGACTTTTTCTTATCGACAATTTTGGGGCAGTCGTTCTTCTATTAAAATGTGCCGATAGTTATGACGTTATGAATTTTGAAATTACCTTTGTTGAAAACTAAGCAAAATATGGGAATCAGGATATATCCTTCGTCCGATCGTCGTAAAGTTGATGAATTAACAATACAACATGATGGGATCTCATCGTTAGAACTAATGGAAAAAGCCGGACGCCAATGTGCTACGTGGATTAAGTCGAAAATCTCACGTTCTCAACCGGTATATATTTTTTGTGGAAAAGGAAATAACGGGGGCGATGGTTGGGTAATTGCCCGATATCTTTCCCTCGAAGATTTCAACGTCACGGTATTTCATTTGTTCTCGCCCGATTCCTTCTCGAACGATGCACAGATTAACTATCATAAAGCTAAACAGATATCGGGACTAACTATTCAACAAATTACAGAAACAACCCAATTGCCATTATTCCATTCGAACGATGTGATTATCGATGCCCTCTTAGGCTCGGGACTTAACCAACCTTTAAGAGGTTTTTTGGCCGAACTTATTCAACACCTTAATGGATCGGCAGGGATTAAAATAGCTATCGACATCCCCTCGGGATTACCTGGCGAAGGTGTTTTAACCGACGACTCGACCGCCTTCAGTGCCCAATTTACACTTACTTTCAATTTTCCTTTTCTTTCGTTTCTATTTCGCGAAAATTATCGATATGTAGGACAATGGTTTTTATTAAATATTGGCCTAATTCCTTTTCTTCCTACTCCTTATACCTTTACCGAAGCAAAAGATATCAAAATTAAAGCACGATCGCCATTTACTTATAAAAACGAACAGGGACATGCGCTACTGATAGCTGGTTCGAGAGGCATGATGGGCGCAGCAGTTTTGGCCACAGCCTCGTGTATTAGATCGGGATGTGGACTAATTACTACCCATGTACCCGCTAAAGGGGCAAGTATCATCCACACGTCGGTACCCGAAGCTATAGTAAGTTCCGATACCGAAGAGGATATCATCTCGCTTTTGCCCGATATACAAAAATTCGCTGCAATTGGGGTTGGACCTGGTATAGGAAAAGATGCTCGTACACAGAAAATTATTAGAGAAATACTACAAACTGCTCCCTGTCCACTCATTCTCGATGCTGATGCTTTAAACATTTTATCCCTACATCCCGAATGGTTGAATGAATTGCCTAATTTGACAATTCTTACCCCCCACCCCGGCGAGTTTGACCGCATGTTTGGAAAATCGTCTAATAGTTGGGAAAGATTGCTGAAGCAACAGGAGGTCGCTCGAAAATATAATATTATTGTGGTGTTAAAGGGTCGCTATACATCAGTAGTTTTACCCGACGGAAGTTGTTTCTTCAACACTACTGGAAATCCCGGTATGGCAACCGCAGGATGTGGCGATGTGCTTACCGGTATCATTTTATCTTTACTGGCTCAGGGGTATAAACCTGCCGATGCTGCTATAACAGGAGTTTTTGTTCATGGCCTTGCAGCCGACCTTGCTGCTTTGGAAACCGGTTACATATCGCTTATTGCTTCCGACATCATTCAATCGTTGGGTAAAGCATTTGACCACATACAAAATAATTCTTCAGAATAGCTAACTTTTGTATTTTTGCCTCTTATTTATTTTCCCTTGAACCGTAAGTTTGTAGTTAATATTATCCTGCTCGTTGCGCTTAATTTACTTATTAAGCCATTCTGGTTTTTTGGTATCGAGGTAACCGTACAAAACCGCTTAGGAAATGAAATTTACGGATTGTACGCCTCATTACTTAGTTTTACCATACTGTTCAACTTTCTGCTCGACTTTGGTATTACCAACTTCAACAACCGCGAAATTGCCCGGAACCGTATACTTCTCGAAAAATATTTTTCCCATATTCTGGGCATTAAGTTTTTGTTTGGCCTGGTATACCTTATACTCTGCCTGTTGGTGGGGTTTGGGATTGGTTTCAGAGAAAAAGCATTTTTCCTGCTACTCATTTTAGCATTTAATCAATTTCTGTCGTCGATGGTTCTGTATCTAAGGTCGAATGTGAATGCTATGCTGATGTTTGTAACCGACAGTTTACTCTCGGTGTTGGATAAATTTATAATGATAGTAATTCTTTCAATTGTACTTTGGACTTCGTTGTTACCGGTTACCTTTTCAATCGAGGTATTTGTATACACTCAAACCTTTGCCTACAGCATTACAGCCATAACAGCAGGATGGATAGTTCGACAAAATTGTCGATATTTTCGGCCTACTTTAAGCATACGCCACATTTTAGTCATAATACGCAAAAGCCTACCCTTTACCTTACTGGTATTGCTTATGGGCATATACAACCGAATGGAACCTGTTTTGCTCGAGCGTTTGTTACCTAATGGCAACGAGCAGGCAGGATTATATGCACAAGGATTTAGAATACTTGAAGTACTTTCGAATTTCGCACTACTTTTTTCGGTTTTATTGTTACCTCTGTTTTCGAAAATGTTAAAAAATAAGGAAAATATTGTTTCGCTTCTGCAAACTGCCAGTGTAATGCTCATTATTCCTGCACTGGCACTAGTTATAAATGTGTATGCTTATCGTAACGAATGGGTACAACTACTCTACCATAATCCAGCCAGTGGTAATGTATTTGCTACCATTATTCTGGGATTTCCCGGAATATGCTTGACATACCTCTATGGCACCTTGCTTACTGCCAATGGTAGTTTTCGCCAGCTCAACAGCATGGCTCTTACCATGGTAATCATCAATTTAACACTTAATCTACTGCTTATCCCCCGCTATCAGGCTATGGGTTCGTCAATTGCAAGTTTTGTAACTCAAACTACTGCCGGTATTATTCAAGTTATACTTGCAATAAGAATTTTAAAAATCCCCTCCCTTTCGTTTTCGAAAACAATTAGACTGTTTGTGTGGTTTATCGCTGCTATAACGATGGTTATTTTATTAAAGCCAATATCGCTACTGTGGATATATAAATTTACGTTGTCGGTAATGCTAAGCATTGTATTTGCCGCTTTACTTAAGATATTGCCTTTGAACGATTGGATAATACTTGTAAAGGAAAGAATAAGCAGAGAAAAAAACGAAAAGAGGGATAATTATAATGGCTAAACGTGACGCAATACAGGTAATAAAGAATAGAAATTTTGATTTGTTTTTAGCCTATCGGGCGCTGGTTACCATGGCTACCCTTATGCAATCGGTGGTAGTAGGATGGCACATTTACAAACTAACGGGTAGTGTTTTTGCTTTGGGTATGATAGGATTGGCCGAAGTGATTCCTCAGGTAAGTATTGCCTTATTTGCGGGACATTTTATTGATTTGTGGGACAGAAAGAAAATTATTGCCAGCACTACCTTTATACTAATGCTGGGCTCGGCAATATTGGTGTTATATTGTTTACCCTCTGTTTTTAATATTGCCAAGTGGGGAATATGGCCTATTTTTGTAACTATTGCACTTACGGGATTTTCGAGAGGTATTCTGGCACCGGCACATAACGCTTTTCTAGGTCAGATTATACCCAAAGAGCAATATGCACAGGCAGCTACATGGAATTCGACTACATGGCAAATTGCAGCTGTATGCGGAGCTTCTTTCGGAGGTTTAATATACGGATGGGCAGGAGGCGAATTACCAGCTTATTCAACTGTTTTTTCGCTGTATCTTTTATCGTTTTTTACCATAAGCCTCATCCCTTCGCAGGGTAAAGTAAACATTACAACCAACGAGGGTATTTTTATCCGCATCCGCGAAGGGATACAGTTTGTTTTTAAAAGTCCGATTTTACTGGGAGCATTTGCTCTCGATATGTTTGCTGTACTTTTTGGTGGTGCTGTTGCGCTTTTACCGGCTTTTGCCAAAGATGTTCTTTTTGTGGGACCACAGGGACTCGGCATACTCAGAGCAGCCCCTTCCATTGGCGCTATTTTAATGGGTGGATGGCTCATTATTCATCCTCCTCTTAAACATACCGGAAAAACGCTACTTTGGGCGGTAACCGGTTTTGGTTTGTGTATCATTGGTTTTGCTTTGTCTCGCAATTTTTGGCTTTCGGCTGCATTTCTCTTTGTCAGCGGAATGTTCGACAGTATCAGTGTAATTATCAGAGGCATGTTACTGCAAATATATACCCCCGACGAGATGAAAGGCCGAGTATCGGCTGTTAATAGCATATTTATTGGGTCTTCGAACGAACTAGGGGCCTTCGAATCGGGAGTTGCAGCAAAATTAATGGGTTTAATCCCCTCAGTAATTTTTGGCGGAAGTATGACCCTGCTAATTGTTGCCGTTACAGCCAAAATAAACCCTGTACTTCGACGTTTGTCGCTAAGAAAACAACAAGGCTTTTAGCTATCTTTGTAATTCAATATATAATCGAATGATACCTATAGTGGGTCCCGAAAATTTCGACGCCTATGAATTAATCGATAGTGGCGAATTTTACAAGCTCGAAAGGTTTGGCAGCTACATTCTTTCGCGACCCGAACCACAGGCGATATGGAAGAAGCAACTCTCGGAGGCGGAATGGGAACAACATGCACATGCTCGATTTGTGCTCAAAAAAGTGGGCAACCGAGTCGATAACCTCGACCGTGGTGAATGGATCACCAAAAAAGGAATGCCCGAAAGTTGGTCTATTGCTTATCGCTACCAACAAATGCAATTGAAGTTTCGGTTGGCGCTTACATCGTTTAAACATGTAGGTCTTTTCCCCGAACAAGCCGTAAACTGGAATTATATTTACGA
>JAOAFU010000131.1 GCA_026416115.1 Bacteroidales bacterium
CACATTTCTTTGGCAAAATCTTCAACACTGAAGTCGCCGTCGGCAATGTGCGCTTTCACAACATGCAGAGCTTTTTCGATAAACTTTTCATCAGCTTTATTATTTGCCATATCTTTAGCAGTTGGATACATTTGTTCGGTAAACAGTTTTTTAAGTCTCTCTCGATTATCGATAAAACTTTTGACTTTGGCTGCCAAAACGGGCAAGTGGAAAGGTTTGGCAATATAATCGTCGGCGCCATTTTCAAGCCCCTCAATATAATTTTCAATTTCGGCTTTAGCTGAGAGTAAAATAACGGGTATGTGCGAAGTGGTAAGATTGCTTTTCAAGTTATTGCATACTTCAATTCCGTCTATTTCTGGCATCATTACATCGCAAATTATTACATCGGGTATGTAGAGCTCGGCAAGCTTCAACCCTTCTTGTCCATTGCTGGCCGTGAGTACTTTATAGGACTGTGAGAGAAAACTAGCCATAAACGAAAGCAATTCTGCATCATCATCTATTAGAAGCACAGTAGCATTTGAAGATGATAATAATTCATGATTATCGTTCGAATCATTTACATGAAGCAGATGAAGCGAGGACACTTTTGAAGTGGATGGAAGACTTTCAATTTTTGAAATAGGAAGTTCAAGTTTGCGATAAAAATCGGAAAGGGGAAGGAGAATGCGGAATGTAGTTCCTTCGCCAACTTTACTTTTTACAAATAAATAACCATAAAGTTCTTTTACCATTTCACGTGTAATATATAGCCCTATACCCGTACCTTTTGTTTTTTGCATGTAGGGCGTATTAAGCCTATAAAAACGTTTAAAAATATCTTTTATCTGGTCGGAGGATATACCAATTCCCTCATCTACAACCCTTATTTCGATGTATTGGAGGCATTCTGGAATCTTTTCCTGAGGGGAAATTATAAGTATTTCATCTTTTTCTGCAATATTTCTGTCAACTAACGCTGTATAGAAAAGTATCGATTTATTTTCGGGAGTATATTTAAAAGCATTTGATAAAAGATTGTATACAATGTTCTCGACTTTATCCTTATCGAAAGCGGTAATTAAAGACTCTGGCTGATAATAAGTATGAAAGTTAATATGCCTTTCCTGGGCAACTGAATTAAAAGATACAGCTATATCGTTGAGATAACGTATTAGGTCAGACTCGATAAGCTGAAGTTCATTTTTACCCGATTCAATCTTACGCAACTCCATAATTTGGTCGACCAAATGCAAAAGCCGCTGAGCATTTTTGTAAATAGTCTGAAGTTGATTATGAATATGAGTGGGTAACTTCTCGGTTAAAAGCTGTTCAACTGGCGAAAGGATTAGCGTAAGAGGTGTACGAAACTCGTGTGAAATATGGGTAAAAAGCTTTAGTTGTTGCTTTTGAGATAGCTGTACCTTTTTGTTTAGTTCCATCAAACGATTTCGCTGTTCTATAATTTCGGCATTTTGTACTTCGAGTTGAGCTTTCTGACCCTCAATAAGTTGCTGTCGTTGTATTAGCTCTTTATTCGTATCGCTAAGCAAAACAGCCTGATGATATAATTCTTGTTTTTGCTTCTCGATCAATGCTGTACGTTGCTCTACCAATTTTTCGAGTTTCTGTTTTTGTCGCTCTAGCGTATATAATTTAATACGGTTATAAGCAATAATAGAAGCTATGATAAATATGAAAAGAATTCCCCTAAACCACCAGGTTGACCAGAAAGGAGGAATTATGCGAATGGTTATCTTTGCAGGTTTTTGGTTCCATACCCCATCGTTATTTGAAGCTTTAACCCAGAAAGTGTATCTGCCACCTTTAAGATTGGTATATACAGCAAATCGCCGGTTTGCACCTACTGTATTCCAATTTTGATCAAAACCTTCGAGCTTATACTGGTATTGATTTTTTGCTGGTTGATTATAATGCAAGGCAGAAAATTCGATCGAGAACTCATTAGCCTTATAGGATAAAACAATTTCGTGAGCTTCGCTTATTACTTGAGGTAATGAAATTTTACCAAAATATTTCTGCCCCACTTTTGTCGAATTGTTGAAAATCTTAAAATCGGTAAAAGCAATTTGAGGCGGATTTGGGTCGTCGCGGATTTGTTCGGGATAAAAAGCTGTCAAACCATTCATCCCACCGAAGTACATTTTACCCTGCTCGTTACAAAAATATGCCGACCAATAAAATTGATTATTAAGGAGTCCATCACTCTCGTAATAACATTTTGCAACTTTTTTTTCAGGATTAAATTTGGTGAGCCCGTTATCGGTACTAAGCCATAGATTACCTTCCTTATCGGGAAGAATTCCATATATCACATTACTAGATAGTCCATCTCTCTCATCGTACGAAATAAATCTTATATTTTTAGCATTTTCGCTCGGCAACATCAGATTAAGACCATTACCATATGTACCAAACCACATTCTTCCCAGTTTATCGGAACAAATAGAAATGATATAGTTACCACTCAGGCAATATTTATCGCCTGGCACATTACGATATAAGTTATAGCTACTTGTTTGAGGGTCAATAACACCTTGGTTAGAAGGTATTATCTGAAAGAGGCCGTTTTCCGTCCCTACCCATAAATTTTCCTGTATATCGAATTGCAAACAACCAATGCGATCGATTGGTACGATACCTTTACCCGAAAAAGTTTTAAAAACATTCGTTCGATTATCTTTTATAGATAAACCTCCAATTGTCCCAACAAATAATCTTCCCAAGCGATCCTCCGTTATAGACGATACAAATGTACTAACGAGACTTCCAGGTTGTCCGTCGGCTGCAAAATGAATAAAGCTACCACTTAATTCCTGTCCCTTTCGTACCATATTTAGGCCTTCGCCCCAGGTACCAATCCATATATTACCTTCTCTATCTTTGAATATTGCCGAAATAAAGTCGCTCGAGATCGATTGAGGCTTATGAACATCGTGACGAAAGTGATAAAACTTTTGTAATTTTTTATGATAAATATTCAGGCCACCGCCAGCTGTTCCTATCCAAATGAAATTCTCGTCTTCGAAAATCGAATTAATAGTATTATAGCTGAGGCTATTGGGATTACCCATTTCGTTTTCAAAAAATTCGAACTGATGTTGATACACATTGTAGTGATTAACTCCACCTTTTTCGGTTCCAATCCATAGGTTCCCTTCCTTATCGGACAGGAGACAATTTACAAAATCGTTGTTAAGGCCAAACTTATTGTGTAAAGTATGTTTGTAATTAACAAATCGATTGTTTTTTCTGTCAAAAATGCTAATTCCACCCAAAGTACCAACGATCAGATTTCCGTTTAAGTCCTCTACAATATCTCGCACAACATTATGAGTTAAACCGAAAGGGTTGTCGGGATTGTAATAATAACGTTCGATACTGTAATTATTATGATGTATGCGGTTAAGCCCATATTCAGTACCTATCCACAAATCCCCATACTTATCTTCGTAAATAGTATTGATAACATTGGAAGACAGACTATTAAGGGAAGTGGGATCGCTAAAAAGTTTTACAAAACTATTATTGCGGTAGTTATAACGATTTAATCCCGATTGTGTACCGACCCACAAATTCTGCTGTCCATCCTCATATATGCAAAGGATTGAATTATGTGAAATTTGGTCATCTCCTGTTCCTGCTGAGAAGTGCTTAATCTCAAGGACTTTGCTATTCTTACCTAAAGTCAATCGATCGAGCCCTTTCTGAGCAGAGCCAACCCACAAATATCCATGACTATCATAGTAAACAACATTTATTTCATTAGAACAAATGCCGACAGAATCGTTAGTAGTAAAAAAATTCAAAAACTTATCTTGATTGTAAAGGTATAGATTTAAACCATTACGGGTACCAATCCATATATTGTGGTAAGCATCCTGACAAATACTACGAACAAAATTATTGGACAAGGTATAAGGTTCGTCGCTTTTTTGCTTATAGCAAACAAAGTTATAACCATCGAAACGGTTAAGGCCGTTCCAAGTTCCAAACCACATAAACCCCTTATGATCCTTGAGCATACAATCGATCATATTTTGCGAAAGACCATCATCAGTAGTATAGTGCTGAAAACGAATTTGTTTTTTCTGGGCACTAACCAATTGGGCTATTAAAAGAAAAACTACTATTACAACCTTACGTGGCATGAAACCAGTCACTATTTACTAAGTATTTCTACTATTTCTGGCTTGAAAATGTTGCTCAAAGGTAAAGCAAAATTAAGCGTTTTTTTTACACTTTTAGAAAAAAGTTTTTTATAAAATGATACCAATCAAATGTTTCACTTATTTACCTGATGAATCGAGCATTTTGATAGCTAACTCTAAAGGTGTATCTCTTAATTGAGATTTATCATTATCGTTCATAATAATTGTAACATCTGGAGGATAACCTTTAAACTGTATATCTAAACCTTCATTGTTGATCAACTGAGAATTAGAAAGACTTAATAACCACCCATTAGGTAGCTCTCTTACAACTGGAATCGAAGTTCCTCCGCCAGTGGTATCGCCAATTACTTTAACGTTTGAGAACGATGTCATAGCTAATACAAACCATTCACTGGCACTGTATGTATATCGATCGGTTATTACCACAATAGGTTTATTGTAAGGATGCAATGTTTCGGGATTAACATAGATGGGTTGCCATGATGAATACCTTTTTAACTTTGCATCAATGCAATATCTTATGGTACCCATTTTACGAGGGGAGGCTGTAAAAAAAGAAGCTGCATTTAAAGCACTTTCAACCCATCCACCACGATTGCCACGAACATCAATTACTAAGGCTTCGGTTGTTGATTTCATGATTAGTATTAATGAATCTAAAAGAGTAAATTGTTCGGAAGGTACATCAAAAGTTCGAATCTTAATATATGCAAATGTGGTGTTTTTTATTCTCCCCCATTGAATAGCCTTGTTAATAAAAACTAAGGAATCAAAATACTTTGAATTGTCGTCAAGCGAATTAGATTTAAAAGAATTGAAATACTCCGAATTTCCTACTATATGCCAAGGTGTATAAAGATGTACATGAGCATCCTGCAAGCTATCTAACAATTGTCCCAGGTAAATTGCTAAATACGATTCTGATAGACTAGCATCGATAGGTTGTGATTTTTGATAATCAAAATATTTCGTTTTTAGTTTTTCAGGATATGCATAATATGTACTAATCTCATACCAAAAAGCATCTACAATTAGTTCGTTATCAATAACTCTTTGTTCCTTTTTGCATGCAGTTAAAATCCAAACCGCTGAGGCAAGAAATAAAAGAAATTTCATATTTTGTATACAATCCCAAATCCTAAAAAATTCTGACTTACTCTGAAAGGATAAGACTTATAAAAATATCGGTAATATGCTTTAAAATTAATTTTATTGAGTTTATAAGAGCAAAATAAATCTACTAAATGGTTGTTATTAAAAAATGAAAAAGAAGCTTGTTCTAAATGATAATAAGATGAATACGGATAAATAAAATATTCAATGCCTGTTGTTAGCTTGCCCAGTATATAATCTATTAAACCACCAACCAACATATCAAACTCTTTATAACTATAATGATAAACAAGCTCATAATCGTATAATTTACTTTTAAAAACCTTTTTGAATTTATATTTTTGAATATTACTTCCAATGCAAATGGATAATGTAGCACTATAATGAGTAAATACTTTACAACTTAAACTTATTGTTGTATTTGATAAAGCAAAATCTAGAAAATGATACTCGTAGAATTGCGCATGATAAAGATTAGGAAATAATTTAGCATGAGAATTTTCGTATTTGCTCTGAAACTTAATTCGATCAGTAAGGGGGAATAAAACACGGGCTGTATAAGTTTTACTTATGCCATCGTAGTTAAAATAATTAAATTCCCTGTTTTTTAACTTAATATCTCCAAAACCAATACTTGCTTCAAACTGAAAACAATTATTAGTTTCAGCAAAACACATTTGATTCGTTTCAACGAATAATATCAAATTAAAAGTGCAAAATAGAGAAAGGGGCTGTCCCCAAAAAAGAAGACATCCCCCTTTGTTTTTTTTTAATCTAGTAAGTAGGCCAACCACCACTGAAGTATAAATCATTTATCAACATTTTTGGTGTACCATTATCAGTGGCGTCGTATGCATGACGAATGATTATATAATTACTACCATTTTTGTAAATATCTTGACCTCCCGGCCCTATCCAACGACTGTTACCAGAATCAAACACGGTACAATATCCATTCAGCATATTATTACCACTTTTATCATAATAGGGTCCGGTAATACTTGTTGCCCTTCCATAAGCAATTTTGTAGGTACTGCTTACCCCCTGACAACATTTATCTATAGAAACAAACAAATAGTAGTATCCACCATTGTATACAATGTCAGCACCTTCTATACCTCCACTTCGCTTTGCCAAGGAATATATAGTACCAGTTGGTTTCATGGTTGACTTATTGAGTTGAACCAACTTTATGCCATCGAACCAGGAACCGAATGACAACCATAAATTACCCGAGGCATCTTGTGTTACATTTGGATCAATAGCGTTGTATGCATGGGTACCAGATTTAGAATAAATTACCATACCATCGTCACGCCAGTCGCCTTTAATAATGCTTGAACATGATACCAAACCTATAGCAGAATTATTTTTCCCAAATTCCGAGACACTGTAATAAAGCCAATATCTCCCATTATAATAGAAGCAATCCGGGGCCCATACATCGTTACTTCCCATATTGGGTGCATACTGTCGCCACCACGAAAGTTCATTGGCGAAGATTTTTACCCCCTGTGTCCAATTTAATCCATCAGAAGAATACTTAACTCCGATACCTGAACCTGTCTGAAAAGACCACCACATGTTTCCCTCTTTAATAATACATGGATCATGGGCTACAATATTTCCGGTTAAATTCCAGAAAGCTGCTTGCCCCTTAGGCAATGAATTCTCTTCGATCGACTTGGTGCACGACAAACTTAACATTGCTACCCCCCAAACGATCGAACCCAACTTTAATAAATTAGTTTTCATAGTTTTTGAGTTTTTGGTTATTAGCAACACTAAGGTAATTTCCACAGCATTAGCCAATGTGGAAAAAAGTTTCAAAATGGGGTAGAAATGTTGAAAAGTCTTAAAGTTAAAATATTTGATTTCCAGCTATTTAACTTTGATATATTCATAAATAATACCGTTCAACCACTAAATAAAACCTAGTATCATTGAGCTTCTTGACTATTTAAAATCATAATATAAAATTATTATCCTTATGGAGTGAATTAGTAACATATAAAAAACACCTATCAATCCTGTTCGAAAAATGCTTAAATAATTAAGCACTATAACCAACCTCAAAAAATTTTCTATTTTAAACATAATGTTTGAGACTAATCCGGCACAGTTTTCGTTAAATGAAAAAAATGATTTTCAAAATTCAATCTTTCAAATTAAATTTGCGGCATGCGAAAAAATAACCTACATTTTCTACTGATACTTGGTCTAACCCTGTTGATGGTATCGTGCAGCGAATACGAAAAAGTACTTAAAAGCACCGACTATAGTTACAAATATAGGAAAGCTTTACAGTACTACGAAAAGAAAGATTATGCACGAGCCATTACGGTTTTTGAGCAGATTGTTAATTTTTACCGAGCTACAACACGTGGTGATTCAGTAATATATTTTTATGCACAAAGCCTTTATGGCGATGGCGATTATACAATGGCAGCTTACTATTTTAAAGAACTTTCGGACAACTATGCCCGAAGTCCATTCGTCGAAGAAGCAGATTTTCTCCAAGGATATTGTTACTACCTCATGTCGCCTCGACCTAGCCTTGATCAAGAGAATACCAATTTGGCCAAAACAGCATTTCAAAAGTTCATGTACAAGCATCCCAATAGCCAATATGTACCTGAGTGCAAACGAATCATTCAGGAACTCGATGCAAAATTGGCAACCAAGGCCTACCTTAATGCACGTATCTATTACGATTTAGGCTACTACAAAGCAGCTATAATTGCCTTACGAAATTGTCTCTCGGAATATCCCAACACTCCCTACAGAGAAGAGCTTATGTTTATGCTGCTCGATTCTAACTTTCAGCTAGCCGACAATAGCGTTGAAACCAAGAAAAAAGAACGATTTCAAAATACACTCGACGAGTATTACACTTTTGTCTCGGAATTTCCAAAAAGCAAATACATAAAAAGTGCTGAAAAAATATATCTAAAAACTAAAAATATTCTTGGAATTTAAAATGTTATTAACATATGCCAGTAGATTACAGAAAAACTAAGGCTCCTGTGACCACTGTTACACAGGATATAGAAAAAATTGAAGAAGTTACAGGCAATATTTACGAAAGCGTGGTTATCATTGCCAAACGAGCTAATCAAATTGCTGTCGATTTAAAACAGGAACTTAATAAAAAGCTCGAAGAATTTGCCAATTATACCGACAATTTGGAAGAAGTATTTGAAAACAGAGAACAAATAGAGATTTCTCGTTTTTACGAACGACTTCCCAAACCAACTTTGATTGCATTACAAGAGTTTAAAGATGGGGAAATCTACTTTCGTCGGGCTAATAAAGAAGAAAACAAGGAATCGTAAATTGCAATTATGCTCAGGGGCAAACGCATCTTGTTAGGAGTAACCGGAAGCATTGCTGCATATAAAGCTGCAGTTCTCGTTCGTTTACTTGTTAAACAAGGTGCTGAGGTTAGGGTTTTAATGACCCCTCTGGCAAAAGAATTTATTTCTCCTCTCACGCTGGCTACCCTTTCAAAAAATCCCATCCTGGTCGATTTTTTCAATCCCGAAAATGGCCAGTGGAATAGTCATATCGACTTGGGTACATGGGCCGATCTTTACCTTATTGCCCCTGCAACAGCCAACACAATTGCCAAAATGGCACACGGTATTGCCGACAACTTATTACTTACCACATACCTTTCGGCTCGATGCCCCGTTATGGTTGCTCCGGCCATGGACCTCGATATGTTTCAACATAAAACAACCCAACATAACATTCAAACATTAATCTCGTACGGCAACATCGTTATTGAGCCCAGAGAAGGGGAGCTTGCCAGTGGATTGGAAGGGAAAGGCCGAATGGAAGAGCCTGAAATGATTGTAGAAAGAATTAACCAATACTTTTCCCATCTTACAGCTTTACAAGGAGTTAAAATATTAGTAACCGCAGGACCCACCTACGAGCCCATAGATCCAGTACGCTATATTGGTAATCACAGCTCTGGTAAAATGGGTTATGCACTAGCCAACGAGTTGGCTAACCGTGGAGCTGAAGTTATCCTCATTAGTGGTCCAGTAAGCATTACCATATCTCACCCGAGAATAAAACTGATATATGTCAATACAGCAATAGAGATGTATAATCAGGCTATCGCTTACTTCTCCGAATGTAAAGCAGCAATACTAGCAGCTGCTGTAGCCGATTATCGACCCAAAAACACCTCAACCCATAAAATAAAACGAAGCGATACCTCTCTTTCTATTGAGCTTGAGCCAAACCCCGACATCGCTGCAGAGCTGGGGAAAAGAAAAAATCGTCAGATATTGGTAGGATTTGCTTTAGAGACTGAAAATCACATCGAGAACGCAACAAAAAAGCTTCAAGCCAAAAATTTAGATTTTATTGTGCTTAACCCAGCTAATGAACCTCAAGCTGGTTTTATTTCCGAAACCAACCGAATTACAATAGTTGAACCATCGGGTAAAATCGAAACATACGATTTAAAACCCAAAAATGAGGTAGCAAAAGATATCGTCGATAAGTTGGAAAAACTTATTGGCAGTATTAAATAAATATTCGTAACAGATAAATTACACACAACCAAGTAACCCCAAAAGCTATGAAGGGTCTTTCGATTTTCACAATATCTGCAGCTATTTTGTGTATACTGCTGTCAACCAATACATTATTGGCTCAGGAATTGCGTTGTAATATTAGCATTAACTCTCAACAGGTACAGGGTACAAACAAACAGGTTTATACCACACTTCAGACAGCACTCAACGAATTTGTGAATAAACGAACATGGACACGTCATGTATACCAGATAAATGAGCGAATCGAGTGTAGCATGATGATAACCATCCAAGAACAATCGGGAGCCGACGAGTTTAGAGGAACTATCCAGATTCAATCGCGCCGTCCGGTATACAACTCATCTTATAATACGGTCATGTTTAATTATCTCGACCAAAACTTCAACTTCCGTTATGTTGAGTATGAAACCATTGAATTAAATGAGAGTAGCCATCAATCAAACCTTGCAGCTGTAATTGCATACTATGTATATGTAATACTTGGACTCGACTACGATTCATTTTCACCACTCGGAGGGACTGAATTCTTTGCTAAGGCCGAACGTATTGTAAATAATGCTCAAAATTCGAGCGATCGTGGTTGGAAGCCCTTCGAAGCAAGAGCCAACAAAAGTCGATACTGGCTCATTAAGAATATACTGGACAAAAGGTACGAGCCGGTAAGACAATTCATATACCGCTATCATCGCCTAGGACTCGATGTGATGTATGCTAAAGTTAATGAGGCTCGCAATGAAATTCTCGATGCACTACAACTTCTCCAAGGTGTCTATCGTCAAAAACCCGATCCCTATCTTCATTTCATGAACGTTGTCCTCGAAGCTAAAGCCGACGAACTGGTTAATATTTTCTCCGAAGGTCTTCCTGAAGAAAAAAACAGAGTCTTTCAGATACTGACTGAAATTGACAATAGCAATCTGGCAAAATACAAAAAAATAACCGGTCAACAATAAAATTGGTCTTTTATACTTTTAAATTAACTTTTTTACAATTTTATCTATTCTCAAGTTGTTTTTTTAATAAATGTAACTATTTTTGCTCTCTCACTTAAAAGTTGCATTTATGAAATTATACATTCCAAAAAATTACAAGCCAATTCTTAACCTTTCACAAACGGAGAAAGCAATTAAGCTTATTAAAGATTTTTTTGAAATCAATTTATCGGCCGAATTACAATTAAGACGCGTTACAGCACCTTTATTTGTTTTGAAAGGAACTGGGGTAAACGACGACCTAAACGGTATTGAACGAAAGGTTTCGTTTGAGATTAAAGATATGGGCGGCCAGGTAGCAGAAGTAGTAAACTCTTTGGCCAAATGGAAAAGAATGATGCTGGCCGACTACAAAATTCCCCTTGGGTACGGATTGTACACCGATATGAATGCTATACGTCCCGATGAAGAATTGGATAATCTTCATTCGCTATATGTCGACCAGTGGGATTGGGAACGGCATATGTCGCCCTCGGAAAGGAATCTGGAGTTTCTTAAGTACATCGTGCGTAAAGTATATAGCGTACTTCGCCGAACCGAGTACCTGGTGTACGAGCAATATCCTGAACTAACCCCAATTTTGCCTGAGGAAATTACTTTTGTACACAGTGAGGAGTTGTACGAAATGTATCCCCAGCTTTCACCGCGCGAACGCGAAACAGAATTTGTAAAAAAACATAAAGCCATTTTTGTAATTGGAATCGGTGCAAAACTTAAAAACGGCGAACCACACGATGGTCGCGCACCCGACTATGATGATTGGATTACCGAAACCGGAAAAGGATATAGAGGACTCAATGGAGATATAATTCTATGGAACCCTATCCTTGAAAGTGCTTTCGAAATTTCGTCTATGGGCATCAGAGTGAGTCCCGAATCGCTCTTACAACAGCTTGAAGCCACAGGAACAATTGAACGAAAAGAGCTTATGTTCCACAAACGACTGCTATCGGGAGAACTCCCTCAATCGGTTGGTGGTGGAATTGGACAGTCGAGGGTGTGTATGTTCCTCCTTCGAAAAGCACACATTGGTGAAATACAATCGAGTATTTGGCCCGAAGAAATGGTAAAAAATTGCCAAAAAAACAATATTGTTTTGATTTAGAGAATATTTACGATAAAAAGGAAGCTCCAAGGTTATAGTGTTTGGGGCTTTCTTTTTTGAAAAATTCACAAATTTTTGTTTTAAGCCCCTTGTAAAAATTAGTAAACTTCTGCAAGATCTGCTTTTAAGAAGTTTTTTCAATTTTAAGAAGCTTGTCAAGTTTGATTTAAACTTAGCTATCTACTTTTTTTTAAATTCAGAAATGTAAATTCAACAAATCACTTTTTGTTTACGTTTTGGACA
>JAOAFU010000134.1 GCA_026416115.1 Bacteroidales bacterium
TCTTGTCAACACTGGCCATCCGCAAGTTATTGAGATTTGGAATATAGTATTTATTCAGTTTAACCGAAAAGCTAACGGACAGCTCGAAAAACTCCCAGCAGCACATGTCGATACTGGTATGGGATTCGAACGCTTATGCATGGTGGTTCAGAATAAAAAAAGTAATTACGATACCGATGTCTTTTCACCTATTATTAACGAAATTGAACGCTTGACAGGTTTATCGTACGGAACGGGTGGAATGACCGACGTAGCCATGCGAGTAGTAGCAGATCATCTTCGTGCCGTTTGTTTTGCAATAGCCGATGGACAATTGCCATCAAATAACAAAGCAGGATATGTTATTCGTCGTATACTACGTCGTGCAGTTCGATACGCATACACCTATCTCAATCAACACGAGCCGTTCCTTTGTAAGCTTGTACCTACATTGGCTTCGCATATGGGTGGAGCCTTCCCCGAGCTCAAAGCTCAGCAAAAACTAATTATTCAGGTGCTTACTGAGGAGGAGTTTGCTTTTCTGAAAACACTCTCTACCGGTATTAAGTTGCTCGAGCAAATTATGTCCGATACCCTGGAAAAAAATCAGCAAGTAATAAGTGGTGCACTCGCTTTTGAACTATACGATACCTACGGTTTCCCGCTCGATTTGACCGAGCTGATTGCAAGAGAAAAAGGGCTTTCTGTCAACCGAGAGGAATTCGACCAGCAGATGCAATTGCAGAAAAATCGCTCACGAACCGATGCTCAGGTTGATACCGACGACTGGATAACTCTTAGTCCTAGCGATAATACCGAGTTTGTAGGATACGACGTGGTGGAATGTCCCGTTCGTATAGTTAGGTATCGAAAAGTCTCCACCAAGGGAAAAAATCTCTATCATCTGGTCCTTGATCGTACACCTTTCTATGCCGAAAGTGGTGGGCAAGTTGGCGATAGAGGTTTGTTGCTGTGTGACAATGAAACTGTTGAGATTATTGATACTAAAAAAGAGAATAACTTAATACTTCATTTGACCGAAAAATTACCTACCGACCCATCTCAAAATTTTGTTGCAAAGGTTAATGTTCAGCTTCGTCGCGATGCTGAAGCCAATCATTCAGCAACGCATCTTTTACACTTGGCTTTAAGAACTATTCTGGGTAAGCACGTGGAACAAAAAGGTTCGCTTGTTCATCCCGATTATCTACGATTCGACTTTTCTCATTTTCAGAAATTAACCGATGAAGAGATTGAAAAAATCGAAGATTTCGTGAACGAAAGAATAAGAGCCAATATCGCACTAAACGAAAACAGGGCTATGCCATTCGACGAAGCTATTAAAATAGGGGCTATGGCTCTGTTTGGAGAGAAGTATGGCAGCCAGGTGCGTGTTGTACGATTCGACGATTCGGTCGAGTTATGTGGTGGTACTCATGTAAAATCAACAGGCCAAATAGGTTTTTTTAAAATTGTTTCCGAGTCGGCTATTGCAGCTGGAGTTCGTCGTATAGAAGCTATTACTGGAAGACAGTTTGCTATATACCAACGCAACCTAGAGCATCAATTCGATGAGGTTAAGAAACTTCTTAATTATCCGCAGGATGTAGTTAAACAACTTAACACGCTTCTGTCGCAGATGCAACAGCTGCATGATAAGCTTGAGCAAATTAAAGCTCAGCAGCTCCAGACGCTCAAAAATGAATTAATAAAAAATAAAACGGAAATACAGGGCATAACAGTTATCAAATCATTAATTCAAGTTGATTCGGTTGAAGATATGAAAACACTTGCCTTTCAATTAAAAGGTCAGTTTCCGTCCCTGTTTTTGATTCTTGGTAGCCAAATAGGCGATAAAGCCAATTTGTTGTTGTTCATTTCCGAACATTTAGTAAAGGAAAAAAACTTAAATGCAGCCAACATTATACGAGATGTTGCTCGTGAAATCGAAGGCGGAGGAGGAGGCCAACCATTTCTCGCTACCGCAGGAGGAAAAAAGCCTCAAGACCTTCCTAAGGCACTCGATGCTGTTTTAAAATATCTTGCATGAGAAACAAAAAATAAACACCTTTGCAGCCAATTATTAACCCAATAAGCCTCCTATGGAACCGTTAAGGCTTTTTGATTTAGTCGATTATGCCTATCAGCATTATTCCTTTAAAGACGATTTGCTGGCTGGAAAATATCAGGGCGAATGGAAAAAATATAGTAGCGCCGATTTACAAAAGTATTCCCAGCTATTAAGCTTTGCATTACTTTCACTGCAACTTAAAAAAGGGGATAGAATAGTTACTATTATCAATAATCGCCCCGAATGGGTTATGTTTGACATGGCTATCATGCAGTCGGGCTTTATTCATGTCCCTGTATATCCAACCATCAGTAAGGATGATTATAGATTTATCCTAAATCATTGCGAACCCACTGCTATTATCATATCCGATAGGTCGATTTTCGAAAAAATTAAATCTTTTCTCCCCGATACAACCATCCAACATGTCATTGCGTTGGGAAATGTACCTTCTGCAATCACATGGGAACATCTTCTTTCTATTGGTAAAGAAAACGAAAGCAAATATGCCGAAACATTAAATAACATTAAGGCAAGCATAAATCCTTCGGAAGTAGCTACTATTATTTACACCAGTGGAACAACCGGCGACCCCAAAGGGGTTATGCTTTCGCACGAAAATCTGCTAAGTAATGTAATAGCCACTTCCAAGGTTCATAACCTTAATTACGAAAATCGCGCATTGAGCTTCTTGCCTCTAAGTCATGTTTACGAACGCATGCTCAATTATCATTACCTATACAAAGGTATAAGTATTTACTATGCCGAAAATATGGGCACCATTGCCGAAAACTTGCAAGAAGTAAAACCTCATATTTTTTGCGCAGTTCCCCGAATATTCGAATTATTCTTTGAAAAAATACAAGCAAAGGGTCATGATTTACCAATACCCTTGCGCTGGATTTTTTTCCATGCTATCAGAACTGGTGTTAACTACGATATAGAAAAAAAATATAATATTTTTCAACGTTTACACCTCGGTATACTCAACATGCTGGTTTATAAAAAGGTAAGAGCATCGTTGGGTGGAAATCTTCATATAGTAGTTTCGGGTGGAGCATCATTGCAACCTCGCTTGGCTCGACTTTTCTGGGCAGCTGGCGTTCATCTGCTCGAGGGATATGGATTATCAGAAACCTCTCCAGTGATTGCTGTTAATCAGCTTGCCCCAAAGCAGAGAGTTAAAATTGGCACTGTTGGTCCTCTCATCGATGGTGTCATGGTTAAAATAGCTCCGGATGGAGAAATTCTCTGTAAAGGGCCGAATATTATGAAAGGGTATTATAAAGCACCCCATCTTACTGCCGAAGTAATCGACGACGAAGGTTGGTTTCATACGGGTGATATTGGCGTATTTGTCGATGATATTTTTCTCAAAATTACCGATCGAAAAAAAGAAATTTTCAAGTTATCTAGTGGAAAATACGTAGCCCCTCAACCTATTGAAAACCTTCTGAAAGAATCGGAATTTATCGAACAGGCCATAGTTATTGGTGAAAACGAAAAATTTGCAAGTGCTCTGATTTTGCCAAATTTTTATTATTTGCATAGTTGGTGTGCGTATCACAAAATACATTTTCAAGATAATGAGGATTTAATTAAAATTCCTCAGATTCAATCTCTTTTTCAGGATGTGGTGTCAAAAGTAAACCAACAGTTAGGACAAACAGAGCAGATTAAACGCATTAGGTTACTCTCAACTCCTTGGTCTTACGAAACAGGGGAACTTTCTCCAACTCTAAAATTAAAACGTAAGTTCATCCAACATAAATACAGAGCAATAATAAACGAGATATACCAGAAAGAATAAGAAGATCTAAACCTCAAGGGGCTTCGAATATGTTGTATTAATAGTACCTTTAGGCTTGGTCATTTTTATTAATTACCTGAACTTTTTCTTTTTTGGCGTCTGATGCCAATTCTTGGTAAGTGAACAATCGATATATTTTATTAAATAAATCAGCTGGATCTATCGGTTTTGTGACATACTCGTCGCACCCCGCGCTTAGGCAACGATTTCTGTCGCCTACCATTGCGAATGCTGTTTGAGCAATAATTTTAATATGAGGTTTGTACTTTTTGATAAGTCGTGTACTTTCGAGACCATTTACAATAGGTAGCTTAATATCCATCAATACCAGATTAATGTCTGGATTTTTAAGACATTCGGCAAATGCT
>JAOAFU010000157.1 GCA_026416115.1 Bacteroidales bacterium
TTGGCCAGACGGGGAACATCAGGTATTGTAAATGCCCCCCGCATGTCGTATAGCCGCAGGGCGTTGTACTCCATGTATACCACGCGCGGCGAGAGGGAATAAATGAGGTAGTACGCAACGGTTTCCACGCAACACGAAGGCACGGTGGGCTGCTTATCGTGTGCTACGTTGTTTGGAATAGAAGCACAGGCCATAAGGCCAGCAGGGTGAGTTGCTCGGAGAAGGGTGGGCAAAGCGTAGGAGCGAATTACCCAGCAGTACCAATGCCTCTTAGCGAAAGAGACAATTCAAATCCAATGGCGGAGATGGAGTATATTAGCTAATCTTCGGGCATCGCTTAAATTCTTTCGTTCGATCGAACAAGTAACGGTACGTAATGTGTATTTTAGCTGGTGTGCATCCTACCTCTTCAACCAGGTGCATCATAGCTGGATTAAAATCTCCGATCCAGTTTAATTCGAGTTCGGTGTAAGGAAAATCGGGTTTTAAGGCTTCAGCAGCATAGGCCATAATCAATGCCCCTTCAACACCTTTTCGCTGGAATTCGGGAACTACACCAAAGACAAAACCAAATGATTTTTTACATACACCTTTCCATTTGTAGTATAAGAATTTTAGTTTTCCCCATAGGTTAAAGTTTCCATTAAGATGTCTGATTATTGCATTAATTTCGGGTATCATCAGGAAACAGGCAATTGGTTCATTGCCGTAATAACCGAACCAGATGAGTCTTTCGTCCATGATGGGTTTTAAAGCTTTAAACATAGCTT
Source organism: Bacteroidales bacterium (assembly GCA_026416115.1). Taxonomy (GTDB): domain Bacteria; phylum Bacteroidota; class Bacteroidia; order Bacteroidales; family DTGW01; genus JAKPGM01. The sequence continues at coordinate 771 of JAOAFU010000157.1, forward strand.
TTACCTGGATTTCGTTAAGTGGTTTTACACCGGGAAATTTAGCCCATGCTTTGTTGTATATTGTAAGAAAGTCTTTAACATATTTATCGTCGTTACCTTTAAGAATGTGTTCGAATCGATAATTAGGATTGGCTTGGATTCGACGAGCTTTTTCACGAATAACAGGATTAAGCCGACTGTCGTCGATTGGGACGTGGTAAGTAATTTGACGGAAATAATCCTGAAATCCGTAAGCTTCAAAAAGCTTACTATAGTATGGGAAGTTATAGTTATTGCAATAATTTGGGGGGGTAAATCCCTCGACCAGACATCCCCACCAGCGGTCGCGTTCGCCGAAATTGATTGGGCCATCCATAGCTTCCATACCCCTATCGGCTAACCATTGTTTGCATGCATCGAAGAGAATGAAGGCTGCTTTTTGGTCGTCGATGCAGTCGAAAAAGCCCATTCCTCCAGTTGGTTGTTCGTTTTTTACTGCACTTTTATGATCGACAAAAGCTGCAACGCGTCCTACAGTTTTTCCCATTTCATCCTGTAAAATCCAACGTATACATTCGCCTTGCCTAAAGAGTTTATTTTTCTTTGGGTCGAAAACTTTTTTTACATCCTCATCGAGCGGACGAATGTAATTGGGATCGTCCTTGTATAATCTTACAGGGAAAAAAATAAATTCCTTTTCGGTTTTTTTATCCTTTACTTCGATTAGTCTGTAATCCATCGGTAAAAAATTTTATCTGCAATGCCTGTTAATAATCTGCTTACAAAAATGCAATGTTTATTCGGTACTGTAGACCATAGCCTTCATGGTAATAAAAGGGAATGACCCGTATTCGCGGGTAATATTTTTACTAGTAACTTTTATAACGCTGCCTCCCATAGAAGCAGCTCTTTTACGTAGAAGCACAATTCCATTGCGTTCGAGTTCTGAATTGCTCATGTTTATACGGGTTGCGTCGTATCTTACTTCTATTTCACCTTTTTCGATAAATCCGCTCAAGTCGCTACCATCGTTAGCTACTAAAATACTTGTCCAATCTTTAGTTTTTGTTTTGCCCTGAATTTGTTCTTTACTCATTTGACCGGTTTTGGCCTCTATAATTTCTATTTTGCCGTTACCATAGTGAATTTCTTTTATAACGCTGTTGTTAATTCGTTGGATATCTTTTTCACCTTCGATGCGAATGAGGACTTCGAACTTGGTTTTTCCTTCAATTTTTCCTATGATGGGTACCCCCGATTTTTTAATTATCGTGTCGGGTGCTTGAGTTTGAGATTGCTGTGCCGTAAGGTAAAAACTATTTTGAAGGCACATAATTGCTAATAGAACTTTAAGGATATAAAGTGTTCTCATATGCATAACTTTAAAAGCTTGTCATGATTTATAATCATTGTATTTGCTATTTTTCTAGGTGAAGCAAATATAGCTATCGTTTGTTGAAGTTTCAACTTTTTGGAGGAGTATTATATAAAATCTTTCTTTTTGAAATGCTTTTTATATTTTTGTCGGTAAATGAAAAGCAATGACGGTAGCAGAGAAACTTCGTACGACTCAAAAGACTTTGTTTTCGTTCGAACTTTTGCCTCCTTTGAAAGGCAGAAGTATCGATGAAATTTATAGGGCCATAGATCCCCTTATTGAGTTTGATCCTGTAAATATCAATATAACGTACCATCAGCAGGAGACGGTTTATTATACGCTTCCCGACGGTACTCTTGAAAAAAGGGTAATTCGAAAACGACCCGGCAATGTTGCTCTTTCAGCAGCCATCCGATTTAGGTATAATATTACAGTTGTTCCTCACATAATTTGTGGCGGTCATACAAAGGATGATATAGAGGATTTGTTAATTGATTTTCATTTTCTCGAAATAAATAACTTGCTTTTGTTGCGTGGCGATGCTCCTAAGGGACAAAAAATATTTGTACCTGAAAAGAACGGGCATGCACATACGGTTGATTTAGTTCGACAAGTAATGGACATGAATGCCGGAAAATATCTCGATAGTAATCTCAAAGATCCTCAACCTACATGTTTTAGCGTTGGTGTAGCTGGTTATCCTGAGAAACACGTCGAAGCGCCCAATATGGAAACCGATCTTAAGTATTTAAAAGAAAAGGTAGACGCTGGTGCAGAGTATATTGTCACGCAGCTTTTCTTTGACAATCAGAAATATTTCGAATTTGTTGAAAAGTGTCGTTCAATTGGTATCAAGGTCCCCATTGTACCCGGAATTAAACCTTTAGCTACTCTTAACGATATAAAATTGGTGCCTCAGATATTTAGTTGCACAATTCCCCAAGAGTTTTATAAAGAGTTGGAGAAATGCCAGAACAACATGGAGGTAAAGGAAGTTGGTATTGAGTGGGCCATAAAGCAAGGCAAGGAATTAATAGCTCATGGTGTACCCGCAATTCACTTTTACACCTATGGAATTTCCGATAATGTTAAAAAAATTGCAAAAGCTCTTTTTTGACATCTATTCTTGTTCTTTGAACCAGCTGGCATACATAAGATAGTTGTTTGCTATTTTATGTATCATTTCTTCGGTATGTTTTGCATCGACGTGTTTTATAAATTTTGCCGGTACACCAGCATATATGCTGTTAGGCTCTACCTTAGTGCCTTCGAGGACTACCGATCCAGCTGCAATAATTGAGTTTTCCCCAATTTCGGCAAAGTCGAGTATTATGGCTCCTATGCCAATAAGAACACGATTATGTATTTTTGCGCCGTGAATAACTGCATTGTGTCCGATAGATACCTCGTCGCCAATTTCAATTACCGATCGTTGATACAAACAGTGTAAAACCGCATTGTCCTGGATATTTACCTTGTTTCCAATACGAATGGAGTTGACATCACCCCGTAAAACGGTATTAAACCAAATGCTACAATCGTTCCCTATAATTACGTCGCCAACAATGGTAGCATTGTCGGCCAAGTAGCAATTATGACCAATTACAGGTGTAAATCCTCGAACGCTTTTAATAAGAGCCATAATCTTTTAATATTGGCTGCAAATATAAAGTTATTCAGTAAAACAGTACCGAAACTTTTTACGAATAGAACAATTAACAAATAAAATAGTTTAGGGTTTGACTTAAAAGTATACTTTTGTCGTTTATTTTCGTAAAAAAGGGATATGATTAACGAAAAAGAAAGTATAGTAATTAAGTTTGCTGGCGACTCGGGAGATGGAATGCAGCTAATTGGCAGTATTTTTTCTGATAACTCGGCTGTTTTTGGAAACGATTTGGCTACTTTTCCCGATTATCCCTCTGAAATACGTGCTCCGCGCAACACATTGGCCGGAGTATCGGGTTTTCAGGTTCATATTGGCAAGAGAAGGATATATACCTATGGCGATTTTTGCGACATTCTGGTTGTAATGAATCCTGCCTCTTTAAAATCAAATATAAAGTGGGCAAAAAAAGGGGCTACCATAATACTAGATGAGGATGCCTTCAATGACGAAGCCTGTGAAAAAGCTGGATACACGAGCAACCCTTTATACGATGGTTCTTTAAATGTCTATCATGTGATTAAGGCACCTATTACTTCGCTCACCCGTAAAACACTTGAAAAATTTCAGCTTACACCCAAAATTGCCGATCGCTCGAGAAATATGTTTGCTTTGGGGGTAATATATTACCTGTTGAACAGAAAACTGGATTTGACAATAGCCTATTTTGAAAAAAAATTTGGCAAGGATTCTGTTGCAATAGAAACCAATAGACTTGTACTTGAAGCCGGATACAATTTTGCCGAAAATATAGAAGCATTAGATTCCAAAATTCATGTACCTCCAGCAAAGCTCGAAAAAGGGAAATATAGAAATATAACAGGAAATATTGCAACAGCATGGGGTTTATTAGCCGCGGCCGAAAAGGCAGGATTATCACTTTTTTTGGGGTCGTATCCAATTACACCGGCTTCGGATATTCTCATCGAGCTTTCCAGGCATAAATCTTTAGGTGTTAAAGTTTTTCAAGCCGAAGATGAGATTGCTGCTATCACTTCGGCTATAGGGGCCTCGTTTGCAGGCGCACTTGGAGTAACTTCGACCTCGGGACCTGGCTTATCGCTCAAGACAGAAGCACTTGGTTTAGCTGTAATGACTGAGCTTCCCCTTGTGGTAGTCGACGTACAAAGAGCTGGTCCATCGACAGGTATGCCAACAAAAGCAGAGCAAAGCGATTTATATCATGCCCTTTTTGGGCGTACAGGCGAAGCTCCAATCCCTGTTATTGCGGCTTCTTCTCCCTCAAACTGTTTTTACTATGCCTTTGAGGCTGCAAAAATTGCAGTCGAACATATGACGCCTGTTATTTTACTTACCGACGGTTTCTTGGGTAACGGTTCGCAATTGTTTCGAATACCTAAAATGGCTGAAATGCCCTCAATTCATCCTCCTTTTGCAAATCCTGGCATAGAATATAAACCTTATAAACGTGATCCTAAGAATGGGGTTCGTTATTGGGCTATTCCCGGAATGGATGGAATGCGTCATAGAATTGGAGGATTGGAAAAGGAAGACGTTACAGGGGATGTATCTACCGATCCGATTAACCACCAAAGAATGGTTGAACTTCGAAAAAACAAGGTTTTAAAAATTGCCGAACATCTGCCTATGCAAACAGTAGTCGGCAACGAGAAAGCCGAATTGCTTATTGTCAGTTGGGGCAGCACTGGTGGAGTTATTCTCTCAACGGTAGAAGAGCTATTGCAGGAGGGTTATTCTATTGCCCACGCCCATTTCCATTATCTTTTTCCTTTACCCAGTAATACAGCCGAACTTTTAGGCCGATATAAAAAAGTTCTTGTTTGTGAACTGAATTCTGGTCAGTTTGCGAATTATTTACGCATGTGTTTCCCTCAGTATTTGTTTAATCAGTATAATAAAATTCAGGGTCTGCCTTTCACGCAGATCGAAATCAAAGAGGCAATTCTGAATCATTTATAGGAGATAGCCATATGGAACCAATTCGCAATAGTATTGAACCATCGCCAGTTGAACTTAAAAAAGAGGATTTTGTTAGTAGTCAAACCGTTAAATGGTGTCCTGGTTGTGGTTCGCATATTATTTTATCGGCTGTCGAAAGTGTTTTTCCACGTATCGGATATAAAAAAGAAAATTTTGTTATTGTTTCGGGGATAGGTTGTTCCTCGCGTTTTCCATATTATGTCAATACTTATGGGTTTCATGGCATACACGGACGTGCCCATGCTATTGCAACAGGCGTAAAATTGGCTAATCCCGGCTTGAGTGTTTGGGTATCGACAGGCGATGGCGATTCGTTAGCCATTGGGGGCAATCATTTTATTCATGCCATACGACGGAATATCGACATGAATATTGTTTTGTTCAACAATCAAATATATGGTTTAACTAAAGGACAATTTTCTCCAACTACTCCTCGTGGTACTGTTACGAAAACTTCGCCCGATGGTACAATAGAAGATAGTTTTAATGTGGGGCAGTTGGTACTTGGTGCACAGGGAACTTTTTTTGCACGAGTCGTGGACAATTTACCACATTTGTTGTCCGATGTTCTTTATCTTGCAGCTAAACACGATGGAACATCGGTTGTTGAGATTTTACAGAACTGCGTTATTTTTAACGATAAAGCTTATGAGCATCTTACGAATAAAGATACTCGTGATGATAATTTGTTAATTCTTGCACCTGGCGAACCTATGATTTTTGGAAAAAATAAAAGTAAAGGGTTGACATTTGAAAATGGGCTATTGACTGTCATCGATATTGAAAAGGAAGAAGATTTACGTAAAGTACTAATTCATAAGCCCGAAGAAGATAACTTTTATTTGCATATGATGCTTAGCCGAATGATGCCCCCTGCTTTTCCTCTTGCTGTTGGGGTTATCCGTATGGTTAAAAAACCAACTTTCGACGATTTGATGGTCGAGCAGATCGATCGTGCGAGAGAATCATCGCAAATTCGTTGTGTCGACGATTTACTTAACAGCGGGTCGGTTTTCGAAATCAATTAATTAACTGATATATAATAATTCTATAAATTTTGCATGTTACTAAATACCTCCTTGTGGAGTTAAGCTATTGGGTCAGTTACATTTTCTTGGGGTACATTTTTCGACATCTCGAAATATTGTGAGAGAATATGGATTTATTGTTTTATTTGAAATAAATTATGACTTGGGTTAAAAAAATGCAAAAAAGGCATGTTTTTATACAGAGAAGACTTTTTTTATTCATATTTGTAGAAAAAAAGCTATGAGCTATATTGCAAATGAAAGCCGATACAATTTGATGCAATACCGACGGTGTGGCCGTAGCGGTATACGTTTACCCATGCTTTCGCTGGGTTTATGGCACAATTTCGGTGGTGTCGATGTTTTTGAAAACAGCCGCGCTATGTTAAGGCGAGCTTTTGATTTGGGAATTACTCATTTCGATCTGGCAAACAACTATGGACCACCTCCTGGGTCGGCCGAAGAAAGTTTTGGCGTTGTAATGGAGAAAGATTTCCGCCCCTATCGCGATGAGATGATTATTTCGACGAAGGCAGGATACTATATGTGGCCTGGGCCTTATGGCGAATGGGGTTCGAGAAAATACCTTGTTGCAAGCCTCGATCAAAGTCTCAAAAGGATGAAGCTCGATTATGTCGATATTTTTTACTCTCATCGTCCCGATCCTGATACACCGCTCGAAGAAACCATGATGGCGCTGGATCATATAGTTCGTCAGGGTAAAGCACTTTATGTAGGTATATCTAATTACTCGGCCGAACAGACAGAGAAAGCTGTTAAAATACTTAATGAACTTGGTACCCCATGTCTAATACATCAGGCACGCTATTCCATGCTCGACAGATGGGTTGAAGACGATTTGCTCGATGTGCTTGAGAAAAAAGGAGTGGGTCTTATTGCATTCTCTCCTTTGGCTCAGGGGTTATTAACCAACAAATATCTTCAGGGTATCCCCGAAGGTTCGCGAGCGTCGAAAGAACATGGTTTCCTGCGCCCTCAGCATATTACCGATGATAAAATAAATAAAGTTAGACAACTTAATGAGCTGGCTCAACAACGGGGTCAAACACTCGCTCAAATGGCTCTTGCCTGGTTGCTTAAAGATGAAAGGGTAACTTCGGTGCTCATTGGTACCAGCCGTGTTGAACAAATCGACGACTGTGTGAAGGCACTCGATAATTTAGTCTTTTCGAAAGAAGAACTCGATCAAATTGAGAAGATTCTTAAATAAGTAATAGTTAGTCCGAACGCATATGTGGAGTTCGGACTATTTTTTTTCAGTTATTATTATTTATAATCTCAAGTATTTCTTTATACCATTCGGCAGCATATTCGAAAGGAAGAGGTAAAATTTCTTTTAGTTCTTCTAAGGTATTAGGGGGTTTTAGTGATAATTTGATTAATACTGAATTACTAATAATATTTTCTTCTTTCAAATTTTTTTGTATCGCTTTTTTGGTTCTCCATGCTTTAATCTTTTTTAATAATTCGGGGCTGTGTAAGTGTTTTAGTTTTGGGATTAATTTATTGGTCGGTTCTTCGTTTAATTTTTGTCGTTCATTTGCAAGCTCAGCTTTTGCTCTCGCATGGAGGTATTTTTCGATGTAGAAACCATCTTTGGTAGCAAGCAAGCAATGTTTCTTTTGTGCCATCAAGTTTTTTAAGTTGCCAATTATTGCGGTTATCTTGTGTTTGATCTTTGGTTCACTGGTTATAAAACTAATTTGTATTAATTTGTCGGTTATTTTTGTGAGTTTTTCGATAAAATACGGAATAGCTTTTTTAATATGTTCCTGAAATTCAGGGGGAAGTTCAGAGCCATCGACCTGGAGTTTAAGGTTAACCATTTGGTTTTTAAATTTTTGCGAAACATCGCCTATTTCAGTTTTAAATTCGTGTAAAATATTTTTTAGATTTTCGACCGGGTTACCTTCGATATCGTTATTGTAACGTGCAATACTAACAATACACTGTTGCCATTGTTTTTCTATCGATTCAAATGTAAACAATTCGTCGATTAGGCTAAATAAGTAATTTTTTTGGGCAGTGCAAAGTTCGGAGTATTCTGCTTCTCGTTGTTGGCTGATACGAAGGTGTAGGTTTGTGTTAAGCCGTATCGCAGCCATATTAATTTTACTTAAAAGTATAAGACCTTCGAGCGAACGGCATCGACTAAGTGCAACATAAACCTGTCCATGGGCAAAAGCATTTTGAGCATCGATAGCAACTTTTTCGAAAGTAAGACCTTGACTTTTGTGTATAGTTATAGCCCATGCCAATTTAAGCGGAAATTGGGTGAATACTCCGACAATTTCTTCTTTGATGGTTTTTGTTTGAGGATCGATACTGTAGCGTATATTCTCCCACGTTACCGGTTCGACATGAACAATTAGGTTATCTTCTGCAGTTTTTACACCGATATAGTTTTCGTTTAGCTCGACTACTTTACCCACTTTGCCATTATAGTAAAGCCTATTTTCCGACAGATCGTTTCGAAGAAACATCACTTGTGCCCCAATCTTCAACGTTAGGTTTTCGTCGGTTGGGTAAATATCATAGGGGAATTCGCCGCTTACAGAAGCTACGTATGTTTTTTCTTCGGTGCTGAGCTCGTTTAACTTGGTTTGATTAATCTGATGAGCTTTTGCATTGTGAGTTGTTAGCAAGACATAATCCTTGTATTTTTGTTCATCGAAATTGTCAACATATCTTGCCTGTAATGTATGATATACATCTTCATCAAAAGTACCTTCGCGAATTTTGTTTAATATTCTTACAAAGTCATCGTCGGACTGTCTGAATACTTTATCGAGCTCTATAGTTATATATTCTGACTTTTTCAGAGCCTGGCTATCGAAAAAATAGGGCGAATCGTAAAAATTGCTCAACAGTTGCCATTCTTCAGTTTTAACAACGGGTGGCAGCTGGTAAAGGTCGCCAATCATCAGTAGCTGAACGTTTCCAAAGGGGGTGTCGTTTTGTCGTACGCTACGGAGAATATAGTCGATAGCATCGAGCGTATCGGCACGTACCATGCTTATTTCATCGATAATAAGCAAATCGATCGTGCGGATAATCTTTTGTTTTTCAGGGTGATAATGAAACAGCTTTTTTTCTTTTACTGTTTTTTCGTTCAGTTCGTTAGGTAATACTGGTCTTAAGGGCAATTGAAAGAACGAATGCAACGTAACCCCTCGTGCATTAATAGCAGCTACACCAGTTGGCGCTACTACAATATGACGTTTAAACGTTTTTTCGTGCAGCTGATGAAGTAGGGTAGTTTTTCCTGTTCCTGCTTTGCCTGTAAGAAATATATGTAGGCCAGTTTTCTCAACCAGTTCTATAGCAAGCCTATATTTTTCATTTTCGGATTTCATCCGCTTGGTTTTGAGCAAACACAAATATAGAGTTTATCTGTAATTAGTTAAATTATTTACAGTGACTAAAGGGATATTGGATAGTAAATTGAACAGACGCAATGCTTTTTAGTATTTCAATAAATTATTAGAGCCGTAAAATCGGAGGAAATTTTTTTTAAGGATTAATTGTACACAAATAGGAAAAAATGTTTAGAGAATTACAGCTTTTACACGAAAAATCACATTTTTGCCT
>JAOAFU010000160.1 GCA_026416115.1 Bacteroidales bacterium
AAGTTTGGTATATATTTTCATTGGGGAGTTTATTCAGTGCCAGCTTTTGCCAATGAATGGTATCCGCGAAGTATGTTTATTATTGGTTCGCCCGAAAACAAGCATCATACTGAGAAATATGGTGATATTACCGAATGGCCATATCACAACTTCATATTGGGAGCTAAGGATAAGCAGGGTAACTTTGTTCAGTTCGCTCCAAAACTAAAATCCGAAGGGGGTAATTTCGATCCTGAAGAATGGGCACAGCTATTTGCCGATGCAGGTGCCAGGTTTGCTGGTCCTGTTGCCGAGCATCACGATGGTTTTTCGATGTGGGCAAGCAAAGTAAATCCTTGGAATGCTTACGATTTGGGGCCTCACCTCGATTTGGCAGGTCTACTGGCCAATGCAATCCGTAAAAGAAATATGCGCGTAGTGTTTTCTATGCATCATGCTTACAATATAACGGGATATTTCGAATATGTTCCGCCAACAGATGATCCAAAACTCCAAATGCTGTATGGACAACAAACCCAGGAAAAAAATGAAGCTCTGTGGCTCGCAAAACACAAAGAAATAATCGACAATTATAAACCCGATATCATTTATCAGGATTTTAATCTTCATAAAATTTCTCAACCTGTTCTGCTCGAATTTTTATCATACTATTACAATCGGGCAATGGAGTGGAACAAAGAAGTGGTTGCTACTTTTAAAGATGGTTTAAATACAAAATGTGCATTGCTCGACTACGAACGGGGAGGACCAACCGATCTAACTGATATTTATTGGCTATCCGACGATGCCGTAAGTGCAACGAGCTGGTGTTATACCGAAGGACTCACCTATTACTCGGCCAAACAATTGCTACACTCGCTTATCGACAAGGTAAGTAAAAATGGAAATCTACTTTTGAATATTTCACCAAAAGCCGATGGAACTATCCCTCAGGAACAAAAGGATATTCTTCTTACTATTGGTAAATGGCTCAAAAAATATGGAGAAGCTATTTATAACACCCGTGCCTGGGATTGGTACGGAGAGGGGCCCACTAAAATGGGAGCTGACCATGGCGTTTTTATTGCCCCTCCACAGGGGACAGCGAAAGATATTCGTTATACCCGTTCGAAAGATAAAACCACCCTTTATGCAATATTACTTGGTTGGGAGAAAGATCAAAAGGAAATTAAGCTTACTCTTTTGGGATCAGATAGAATAAACCTTAATAATCTCAAATCGGTCGAATTGATTACTGGGGAAAAAGGAAAATACATTCCTTTAAATTATAAACAACAAAATGACGGGCTGATAATTAAACTTCCTAAAAAGGATTTTGATGAGTATGCATATGTAATTAGGTTAGCTTTTAAAAGTCCTGTTGCTCCACTAAATAAATTTGCCGAAATTAACCCATTGTCGCATTATTATCTTGTTCCGCCTCAAAAAGACAACAAACTCTTTGTAGGTTACGATTTAAGTTTAACAGCAAAAAGAAAAGACCTTGAAAATCAATGGAGCTTACAAACTGTTGGAAATGGTTACTACAAAATCCTGAATCGTAAAAATAATGAAACGGCAATAAGCTTTGATGTCTCAGGTAATAACCTTCAACTTGCGAAATATGAGGGAAAAGATAACCAGCTGTGGAAAATAGAGTTTACTTATAATGGATTTTTAAAAATTTCGAACAAAAAATATCCCGAAAAAATAATGGTTGTCGAGGGCGATTTAGCGGAAGGGAGTAAGTTAACCCTTGCCGACTCTAAAATAAGCCGTTTTTCGGGATGGAAATTAATAGAGGTATGTGAAAAAAAACAGGAGCCTTATAAGAAACATACAATTCCTGGCATTATTGAAGCTGAAGACTTTGATACCGGTTGCGATGGGGATGCCTATCACGATAAAAATGAAATGAATGAAGGGGGACAGTATCGTTTCGATGAAGGTGTTGATATCGAAAAATGTGCCTCCGGAGGTTTTAATGTGGGTTGGATTAGTCGCGGTGAATGGATGACCTATACTGTGGAAGTTAGCAAAACAGCGACTTATCAGATTGTTTTCCACGTAGCTTCATCGTACGATAGTGGTAAATTTCATATCGAGTGTGATGGTGAAGATATTACAGGCATCATTACGGTGCCCAATACTAAAGGATTTCAAAGTTGGGAAGCCATAAAAACTACCATACAACTCCATGCTGGCAGGCACATACTTAAATTTGTTGCTGATGGTGATTTATTCAATATTGACAAGATGGAATTTATAGAGAGTAATTGAGTAATGAATTGAAAATAATTGAATGTAAAATAAGTATTTAATGAAGATTAGGTTTTCGATAATGCAAGATTAGTAAACAAATGAAAGCAAATCGATAATTATGAAATGTCATATCATAGTTTTATTAACGTTGTTTAGTTTTTTGCTGAATACTAATGCGCAGAAAGCTACAAATCCCATAATTTTTGCCGATGTTCCGGATATGTCGATGATCAGGGTGGGCGATACTTATTACATGAGTAGTACCACAATGCATATGTGTCCGGGGGTACCCCTAATGAAATCGAAAGATTTGTCGAACTGGCAAATTATTGGGTATGCCTACGATATTTTGGAAGAAATTGATGAAACGCTTCTTTCAAACGGAAAAAGCGATTACGGGCGGGGTTCGTGGGCCAGTTGTTTGAGATATCACAATGGAACATATTATCTGAGTACTTTTTCACATACAACCCACAAAACATACATTTTCAGAACCAAAGATATTGAAAAAGGTAAGTGGGAGCGCATTGCCTTTTCTCCTGCTCTGCACGACCATACTATTTTTTTCGACGACGATGGTAAAATATACATCATTTGGGGTGCTGGCAGATTACGTATAGCGGAAATGCAAGACAATTTATCGGGAATAAAGGAAGGAACCGAGCGGATTTTAATCGAAAATGCCAGCGCACCTGCAGGTGATAACATAATGCTACCTGCCGAAGGTTCGCAACTATTTAAAGTAAATGGTAAGTATTACCTTTTTAATATTACCTGGCCCAGAAATGGTATGCGGACAGTAGTTATTCATCGTGCCGAGCATATCTATGGACCATGGGAAGGACGAGCAGCTTTACAGGACCGGGGCATTGCACAAGGCGGAATTATAGATATGCCCGATGGCCGTTGGTTTGCATATCTTTTTCGCGATTATGGTGCTGTTGGGCGAATTCCTTATTTTGTGCCAGTAACATGGCACGATGGCTGGCCTGTGATTGGAATCAATGGTAAAGTGCCCGATACTTTGGATTTACCTATAAGTAAAGGTCTTTCTCCTGGTATCGTTTCTTCCGACGATTTTGATCGGAAAAAGGGAGAACAAGCTCTT
>JAOAFU010000199.1 GCA_026416115.1 Bacteroidales bacterium
GGATTAAGATAGCCCATCAACCACTATTCCTGAGGAGAAGGTCTTATCTTATTCAAAAGAAAATCGACAGGGTATTTAACCTATAATAGTCGATAAAAAATAACTTTTCATTGTAGTAAGAATGAATGTTTTTGATAGGAATTTAGTGCAATTTTGACTAAGAAAATTTTAGGGCTAATAAGATAAGTTTGGCTGACGTTAACAAAAAGAATAGCGTTTAAATAGGCTTTGTACCGAATGATTTTTATCTTAACATGAAATGGGGTTGTCTTATTTTTTTCGGACATTTCTGAGATTAATGGTTTTTATGAACTTTTACTTTATCACTTTTTTTGTTCAGGACAATAAATTAAAATGATTCTAAACTTTGAAAAAACATGGGTTTAGGATACCTCATTTCATAGAAGCATATTATTTTTGTTAATCTGCAACTATAAGTTACATGAGTGAAGATAAGTTAGAATCCCTATTGCAGGTTTATCCTTCGGGCAGACAGGAGTATCTGATACCTGCTTTGCAGGATATGCAGCAACAATGGGGTTATATACCAGAGTGGGCAATAAAGCGACTTGCCGCACATTTGCAAATACCGGCAAGCACTATTTATGGAGTAGCTACATTTTATAATCAGTTTCGCTTTGTTCCCAAAGGTAAATATCATTTTCAGCTTTGTTACGGAACAGCATGCTATTTGTTTGGTGCTTCGACGTTATTACAGGAGTTAGAATCGATGTTGGGTATTAAAGATGGCGAGATATCCGACGATGGGATATTTAGTCTTGAGGTAGGAGGTTGCCTTGGGGGGTGTGCTCAGGCTCCTGTAGTAGCTGTAAATGGAGAGTTCTATGGAAATTTATCTCTGTCGCAACTGCAGAAAATGGTCGAAAACATTAAGCTGGAAGAAAGTATTAGTGCCTAAAGTTTATTAATATGGCCTTGTCATCAGGAACGGTCAATGGGCTAACCTATCGAAGGAATGTTTCTGTCCCCTTTATTATGGTGGGGATGGGGACGTGCGGAACGATAGCAGGCGCCAAGCGAACTTTTGAAGCAATTGAACAATACCTCACTGAAAGAAGCATTACAGCTCAATGTGCTAGAGTGGGCTGTCTTGGCCTATGCAGTCTTGAGCCACTAGTTGAAGTCCAGATGCCAGGCCGTTGTAGGTTATTGTTAAAAAATGTACACCACAGTAGTGTAGCTTCCCTCCTTGACGATTTGTTTCATCAAATTCTACCTGTCGAACATGCTTTTGCTCAGTACAGGGATGAGTCACTCTCGGCGTGGGGTGATGTTCCATTTGTCGATGAATTGCCCTTTTTTACGTTACAAAATAGGGTTGTACTCGCCAATTGCGGTAAAATTAATCCTTTCGACATTGATGAGTATCTGTCAGCAGGAGGTTATAAAGCCTTTCAAAAGGCAATATCGGGGTATACTTCAGCCGAGCTGTGCGACCTAATTGAAGAAAGCGGTCTTAGAGGACGCTCGGGTGGTGGATTTCCAACAGGACGCAAATGGAAATCGGTGCTCTATAGCAACGCTATGCAAAAGTATCTAATATGCAATGCTGAGGAAAGTGACCCTGGTGCCTTTATGGACAGGGCCATTATAGAAGGGGACCCTCATCGGGTTTTGGAGGGAATGGCTATAGCTACCTATGCTGTAGGGGCAAATAAGGCTTACATTTACATCCGTAGCGAATATTCAATTGCAATTCAAACTCTCGAACATGCTATACGTCAGGCTAAAGAGCGTGGTTTTCTTGGTCACAACATTTTGAATAGTGGATTTAGTTTGGATATTGCTATAAAAAAATGTCCTGGAGCTTTTGTTTGTGGCGAAGAAACCGCATTAATTGCCAGCATTGAAGGGAAAAGGGGAATGCCCGAAACCAAACCACCTTATCCTTCTATCCAGGGTCTATTCAAAAAACCTACCGTTGTCAACAATGTAGAGACATTTGCCAATGTTCCGGTAATTGTGCAAAACGGTCCGGCCTGGTTTGCTTCGTTAGGCACTACGAATAGCAAAGGGACCAAAATTTTTGCCATCTCAGGTAAAACCAAATATACAGCTTTGGTTGAGGTAAATATGGGAACCTCTTTAAGAAAAGTAATTTTTGACATCGTTGGTGGTATAAAGAACGGGAAACGTTTTCGAGCTCTGTTCCTTGGCGGTCCTATCGGGCATTGCCTTACCGATGAAGAACTCGATACTCCTATAGGATTTGACGAACTTCGTCAGGCTGGTTTGTCAATGGGTTCGGGAGGGATGGTTGTACTCGATGAAGACAATTGCATAATAGACACCTTAAGGTACTTTACACACTTTATGCAACAACAAAGCTGTGGAAAATGTATTCCTTGTCGAGAGGGTACTCGTCGTTTGTCTGAAATTTTCGACAAGCTTACCCGTAAACCCGATCCTGCAGTTAAGGCTGCACCTATTGAACGTATAAAGGGCATTATGCAGCTTGAACCATTAGCCGATGTGATGCGAACAACATCTTTGTGTGGTTTAGGACAATCGGCGGCTACTCCAATTTTGAGCGCCTTACAGAAATTTAAACCCGATTTTGAGGAACATCTATACGAGCGAAAATGTAGCGCTAAGGTATGTAAGCAGCTAAAAACATATACAATTAGTCCTAAGTTATGTACGGGTTGCGGTATTTGTGCCCCTAAGTGCCCTACAGAGGCAATAAAAGGTTCATTAAGGTCAACCTACCGTATCATCGAAGAACTTTGCATAAGCTGTGGCAAGTGCGTTGATGCTTGCAAATTTAATGCAATTCTTATTCAATAGCCTATGACATTTGAAATAGAGATAAACAATAAGCCTGTCAAGGTCAAACGGGGAGAAACCATACTCGAGGTGTTAAACCGTATAGGTATTAAAGTACCTACGCTTTGTAGCATGAAAGATTTTGTTCCCACCGGAATGTGTCGACTTTGTGTAGTCGAGCTCGAGGGACGCGATATGCTTATTCCTTCTTGTTCGTTTAAAGTAGAAGAGTGGATGAAGATTAAAACTCACTCACCACGAGTTATTCTTGCCCGAAAAACAATTATCGAGCTATTACTTGCCAATCATCCCGACGATTGTTTGTATTGCGAACGTAACGGAAATTGTGAGCTTCAACAACATGCCGAAGATATGCATGTAAGGGAAAGACGAATTGTGGGAGGAAGAAACCAAACCTTGGTCGATAAATCGAGTATTGCCATAATCCACGAGCCTTCTAAGTGTATCCTTTGCGGTCGCTGTGTGCGGATATGCAGCGAACAGATGCAGATAGCCACTTTTAGTTTTACTCGTAGAGGAATTGGTACTTCTGTTCGACCCGCTCTGGATAAACCAATAAATTCGTCGAACTGCATTTTCTGTGGGCAATGTGTTAGGTTATGCCCTACAGCTGCATTAGCCGATAGGGTTAACTTCTCCGAAATGCAGGTTTATTTTCACGACCCTCACAAGAAAATGGCTGTCACCTATTCACCTGCTGTTGCTGCAATTCTTGCTGAACATTTCAATTTTAAAACCTCCCGAAACATCAATGCCGTTATTCATTCTATTTTGCGAAAAATAGGCTTTGAGATAGTTTTCGATACTTCTATGGCAGCCGATGTTATGATGGTTGAAATGTGCGGCGATTTTCTAAACCGTATAAAGCAGAATGGACCATTTCCTATGTTTACCTCCTCATGTCCGGCATGGGTTAAATATGTTGAGCAATCGCACCCTCAATTTATAAAAAATCTGTGTACAGCTAAGTCCTTTTCACAACTCGCTGGAGTGTATGCCAAACATGTAATAACTCGTCAAAAATCGTTATTACCTGATGACATTTATTTGGTTTCCATTTTACCATGTACAGCAGCAAAATTTGAAGCCTCTCGACCTCAAATGACTTTGATGGGAATTTCTGATATCGACTCGGTTATAACAGTTCGTGAGTTTATACGAATGATTAATATGTACGGTATTGATGTACATCGCATAATTACAGAAATAAACGAAGATTTTTCAACATCTGCTAGTGTTTCGGGTAAACTGGTTAATATTTCTGGGGGTACTACCGAAATGTTTCTTAAAACGCTTAGTTATTTTATCACAGGTCAAGTTACAGAAAAAAGTTTTATTTCAACCCGTTTAGTAAATAAAGATATCAGGGAGTTTAAAGTACAAATGGGCGATAATACTTTTGGAGTTGTTGTTGTAAATGGCATGTCGAGTGTGCCGGTTTTAATGCAATTGCTTGCCGAAAGACAAGACATACACTTTGTCGAAGTTATGGCCTGTAACAATGCATGTATGGGAGGTGGGGGTTTACCGCTCGAATGGACAGTCGATACAGCTAAAAGGAGTATGAAATACTTGCTCGATTGGGCTGAAACCGACAAGATAAAATGTCCAACTCAAAATGTACAGTTGAAAGAGATTTATAAGAACTACTTAAATGTACCTATGCCCTCTGAGTTTAACGAACGTTTACATACTTACTTTGTCAAACGAGATGTATTTGTATAAATTATAATATCTAATTCAGGATGAACAAAAAAGTGCTCATCGCCGATTATGATCATAGCTATCGGAACTTATTATCTAGCACGCTCAAACAGATGGGATTCGAAGTGGTAGTATCTTCCGATCCCGTCGAATCATTGACTTTAGCTCAGTATAATGGTATTGATATAGCTATTGTCGATTGTCTTAAAGAAAACGATGACACGGGTTTTGTTCTTGCATACCAGCTACGTAAGCTTTATCCGTTGCTACCAATTATTCTAGTTTCTGCAATTTCTTCGACTACGGGGATATCTTTCAACTCCGAATCGGAAAGAGAACGAAAATGGCTAAATGCGGATGTTTATTTAAATAAAGATGTGTCGGTGGAAGGGGTGATTAAAGAAGTTTTTCGTTTGCTTAAACTTAAAAAATAAGCATCGCTGAAACTTTCCAGCGATGCAACACACAAACTAACTTAAAACCCAAATCTACTACGAGAAAAACAAAAACTAATTATGTGTCAAAATTACACTTTCGTAATTTCGTTTGCAATAATATAAATACTTAAAATATACACATTAGTTACGATTTTTATACTACATGATATGATTACATTTCCAAATGCAAAGATTAACCTTGGATTACATGTAATAGAAAAGCGCAACGATGGATATCACAATATAGAGACAATTTTTTATCCCATATCGCTGTGCGATGCATTAGAAGTCGTTGTTTCAGAAAAGGGATTAAAGCTATTTAATTACGGGCTAAAGGTAAATATACCAGATCACGACAACATTTGTATACGGGCTTACAATCTTATTAAGGAAAGATACGATATACCACCTGTCGAAATACACTTGTTCAAGCGGATACCTTTTGGGGCTGGTCTTGGGGGAGGCTCAAGCGATGCAGCTAATATGCTTTTGATATTGAACAGTTTGTTTGAACTCAATATAACTGAACATGAATTAAAACTTTTGAGCTTACAATTAGGTAGCGACTGTCCTTTCTTTCTTTATAATAAGGCGATGTATGCTACAGGAAGGGGTGAGATACTCAAACCATGCGAACTAAGCCTTAGCGGGAAGTATATTTTACTAGTTAAGCCTCCATTACATATACCCACTTCCGAAGCTTATCAGGGGATAACACCACGTAAACCTGAACACAATTTGTTGGATGTGATTAAATTACCTGTAAATGAATGGAGATATTATTTGCAGAATGACTTTGAGACTAACATTTTTAGTAAGCATCCACAGCTTAAGGAAATAAAAAGTAAACTTTACGATATGGGCTCAATTTATGCTTCCATGTCGGGAAGTGGATCTACCATCTACGGCATTTTTGAAGATAAAATTTCTCCGGGAAGTTTTTTTAGCGATTGTTTTACCTGGGGTAGTCAATTATTTTAAGCATCATAACCTAATTCCCATGAATAGAACATCGTCGACTTGCTCGAATTGTCCTTTCCAGAGGTTAAAATTGTTCTTTATTTGAAAATATTGCTCTTCCATTGGCAAATTGTGTATATCTTCGAGCAGATTTCTTAAACGAACCATTTTAAATTTCTTTCCCAAAGGACCACCAAACTGATCGGGATAACCATCGGAAAACATGTATATTAAATCACCTCTACCTAGTTGATAGGTCTGATTTTCAAAGCATTTATATTCATTTTTATATACAATTCCTCCTATCGAGCTCTTACTACCGCTAACATATATTTGTTCACCGTTTTTGTAAAGAATTACGGGTCGCATTGCCGATGCTATAGTTATTTGATAGTTTTGTAGGTCAATCTCACACGCAATAAGATCCATGCCATCCGACGACTCTGCGTGTTCGAAATTTTGGTTTAGAGTAGATCGCATTTCTTCATCGAGTTTAACTAAAATATCGGATGGAAAGATAACATCGGGTCTATTGCAGATATCTTTAATAAGTGTGGTTCCAATCATCGACATTAATGCTCCTGGAACACCATGACCGGTAGAGTCGCCACATACGATTACAAATTTATTGTCGCTAATTTTATCGAACCAATAAAAATCGCCGCTAACAATATCCTTGGGTTGGTAAAATATAAAACTTCCCGCAAAAAGTTCTTGTAGTTTTTTTATGGAAGGCAAAATACTATTCTGGATGCGTTGTGCATAAGTAATGCTGTCGGTGATATCGCGATTTTTCATTTCTATCACTTCTTTCTGCTGCATTACCTCACGGGTTCGTTCATCGAGTAACTTTTCAAGGTATTCTTGGAATTTTCTTTGTTTTCGTTCACGATATTTTATATAAAAATACAGAAGGGCTACTATGCCAATGATACTAAGAGAGATGAACCACCATCTTTTCCACAAAGGGGGCTGAATAGTAATACTAAATTCAACAGGTGTCTCATTACTTAGTCCTTCAGCATTTATTGCTCTTACCAAAAATTTATATTTTCCATCTTCAAGTCGTGGATAGTATGCAAAATTGGCATCGGTAAATTCTGACCAGGCCATATCCCAGCCTTCGAGTTTGTACTGATAACGTACAGAACGTGGCGAACGGAAATTTATTCCTACAAATTCAATACGTACCCTATATTTTCCATAAGGTAGTACTATTGGTTTGCCTATTTCGTATTCTTTATCCGAAATCCGAACCGAAATGATGTTAACCTGGGGAGGAGAGCGGTGTTGTTGCTTTTGGGATAGGAAATTATAAAGAATTACCCCATTGGTAGTTCCCCATCGT
Source organism: Bacteroidales bacterium (assembly GCA_026416115.1). Lineage (GTDB taxonomy): Bacteria > Bacteroidota > Bacteroidia > Bacteroidales > DTGW01 > JAKPGM01. Next base: position 7,258 of record JAOAFU010000199.1, read on the forward strand.
ATGTTACCCTGTGCATCCTTGTTTACAGCAAGTGGATTACAGTCGCCCAATATACCAATCTCTGTGCTATAGGTAATAATACGATGGGTGGCTGGATGGATACGACTTATTCCCAAACGATGACCAACCCATATACTGCCATCTTCGTCGGTAATTATGCTGTATCCATAATCCGATTTAAGCCCTTTTTTTTCAGTTAGGTTAATGATTGAGTCTTTCATAAACCCAAAAACACCATCGCCATATGAACTAGCCCATAGATTTCCTTCTTTATCTTCAGTAATGGCCGTAAATTCTATTTCACTGCCTCCCTCTATTTTTAGGTGTTTGTTGGACAATACGGAGTATAATCCTTGTCCTTTGGTAGCTACCCAAACATTACCTTTTTTATCGATGTATACATCGTTAATTTTATTATGCGGTAGTTCGGTGTCGGTAGAGTACTTGGTGATTTTACCCGTAAGTAAGTTAAATGCAAAAAGTCCGCCATTAGTTGCGGCCCACAAAGTGTTGTTATAGTATACAAGTTTATTGATAGTGTTTTCTACCGAGTTTTCTGAAGAAAAAAACTTTTGTGGAATATTAGTCAATCCAGACATTTTATATATTCCCGAGTTTTCGGTTCCTATCCAAAGGGTTTGTTCATCGGATAAAGCTAAAGCTGTGATAGCAACATTGGGTATTCCGTTTCTGGGCGATAAAACAACTGGAGTAGAAGATAAATTTTTTAATCGAAATATTACTCCCCTTGATCCAAGCCAGACATCTTCCTTTGTAACAGCAATTGATAAAATGTCGTTTGGAGTATATTTATAAAAAACAAAAGCTTCGTCCATAATGGCAGTTAGGCCATTACTGTATGTTCCAATCCAGATATTACCTTCAATATCCTGGAAAGCATGTTTTATATAATTGTCTCCCAGGCCATTATTTTGATTGTAGTTGTTTACTAAAATGTAATTTTGCTTGGATTGGTCCCAAGAATATTTGTAAATGCCTTTACCAAACGTACACAACCATAGGTTATTGGTTTTGTCTTCTAATACCCATTGTATGTTGATGTTTTTTAATTCTGAGGTTACCGCGAATTGTTGAACTTCGAATGCAGGATTATAGGTTAGCTGAAATAAACCGTATTCTGCCGTACCTATCCAAAATCCTTTTCGGTTTTTCTGTCGTATGATACAGTTTATTTTGGTCTCTGGTATAGCATTGATTTTACTATCGTAGATATAAGAATTTTCACCGTTTCTGCGTGCTATCCACAGACCATCGTTGCTACCTATCAATAAACGATTTTGATCAATTTCTTCAACGGTATAAATAATTTTTGAATCGTTGAGCTTTAAATTAGATTGAGTATTGTTATTAAAAATAAGTATGCCGTTTGATTGAGTCGCAACTAATATAGAACCATTCGAGAGTTCTGAAATCCATGTTATGATACTGGGGGCCGAAGCATTTCGGTATTTATTTTTTATTACCAAATTATCGGTAACAAAAACACTTCCATCGTCGTAGCCAATCCATACATTACCATCTTTACTTCTATAACAGAAATTTGAGTATGCCCCAACAAGGGTATCTAGTGATGTTGGTCGTGAAAATTTTAATCCGTCAAACCGGCATATACCTTCACCTGTACCAATCCACAAAAAACCGTTTTTGTCCTGATTGATAGTATATACACTTGGATGAATGAGACCTTCTTCAATACCAAAATGTTTAAAACTTACTGTTTGGCCCTTTGCATATAAACTAACTAGCAAAATGTAAGCAATTAATATTAGGCTTTTTTTCAATAGGTTCATTCAGAAAAAATTTATGTTAGTTGGTGTTTTAAAAATAATAAAATCTATATAAAAATAAGGTATTTTATGCTTATTAATTATTCTTTTTGTTTTACGCCTATTGAATACTTGTACTTAGGAACTCCACCAATAGGCACTGTGTAGAATGGTAAAAGCTCGCCGTACTGGTTACGAACGTTTACAACAACATTGTTGTTCTTTACTGGTTTTGTTTTGTTTTTAATCATCTGTATATCGAGCGAGGTGTTTTTTTCCTCGGCCAATATTTTGAATTCTGAGCTCACCCAGTTGTCATCACCCGAAGCATTCAATATTTGTCCTTTTCTGGCTACCGAAACAATTCGGATAAATCCGTCGTCATCCCAGTCGAAGTTGCTAACTTTAACTGAAATAGTACGATCGTCGACGTAAGGATAAATATGAGAGACCTGTTTAGGGTCATCCCACATACGGAACGTATATTCGTAAGCAAACGCATTGCCGCCTTCAATGGGTTTATTTTCATCGGCTGAAGTCGACAGGAAAAACTTATAAAGGTTTCCATCGTCACCCGAAATCCCTTCGGCTACTATTTTAAAAACATATCCTCCAAATTTCTGCACTAATTCACCTTCATTGGGATTATATGGACCAAAGGTGTACCATTTTTTATCCCATTTAGGATCTTCGCCAAAAGTTTTCGAATCAAGTAAATTTCCACTTTTATAGTTTCCTACGGGATCGGGGCTTTGGGCGGCGTCGTCCGACCAACATCGTCTTCCACCATATACTGAAAAACGTGTTTGTGAATCGAATACACCATTTAATTCGTCTATATCGCCACCGCAATCGGGGTCGTATACTCGAATATAAATTGGTTGTTTAAATTTTTCGGGTACTAGGAAAAAGAAAATTTGAACAAAATCATCGTCTCCCCAAGAAGTTTCTGCTTGCTTTGAAAAGGTTACCAGGTAGGGTATGTTTTCATCTTCAGCAGGGGCAGATTGAGTGTATAATTCAACAGTGATGAACAAAAAAGTAAACAAAGCAAAAAATCGGGCTAACATAATTATTTTTTTATTCACATAATGTTTGGTAAAAATAGTTATTCTTCTCTAATAGATTTGTTTTTTTTGTAAACAATATTTTTGATAGTTTATTTAGTATTGATGATAATTGTTTTATAAACACATATTTTTTGAACCCCAGTTCGAGTAGCTTGACTCTCAACTAATAATTTTACATCGTATGCACCCTCTTCGTAAAAAACATGATTAATGGATTCACCTATCGCTTTGTTACCGTCGCCGAAATCCCAGTAATAACGGGCAACCCTAAAGTTTTTTAGGTTTGTTTTTTTGGCATCAAAAGTAATGGTTTCGCCAATAAAACCTTGTTCAGGTGCAGTTATGTATGGTTGTTCGTAGTCGGTAACTTCTAATTCATATTCAGCCTGGTTTACCAGAACTTCGTTTGTGAGTGAGTCGATAACATTGAGTTGTATACGGTATTTACCTTTTTTAGCAAAGCAATGTTCGGCCTCAACGGCGCGAACCTTTGTGCCATCTCCAAAATCCCATTCATATTTCATTGTACCTTTCACGTCGTCTTCCGATGTACCGTTTTCGTAAAAAATATAACAGTAAGTGTTTTCCTTTTGTTGTGTACAATTTTCGAATTCCGATATTGTAGAGTTGAAAATAAAAATATCATCGTTTTTATTACGACTCGAAGAGAAAAAGCCAGTCTGAAGGTAGCGGTCGGTTATCAATCCAAAATCGTCGGCAGTCGACGAAAAAGGTTCTTTCATGTTTTGAGGTGTAAGCCAGTCTCCTTTAAAGGGTTGGGTATAAAAAATATCAAAACCTCCTCGTGTATTCCAACCTTTTGAAGCAAAAAATAAGCGTCCCGATGGATGAATAAATGGAAATGCTTCGTCTTTTTTCGAATTAACATTTTTTCCCAAGTTAGTGGGTTTTGTCCACCTTCCGTGAACTTTTTTTGACACATAAATATCATATCCTCCATATCCTCCTGGCATGTCGGATGCAAAGTAGAGCGTATTGCCATCTTCTGTGATGGCTGGGTGCATTAGGTTATATTCGCTCGAGTTATACTCGAAAGGTTCAATATTCTTCCATTGTTTACCAACAAGTTCGGCAAAAAAGAGCCCCATTTTGTTCCCACTTTTAAGATAATTGCCAAAAGTTTTTCCAGTATAAATATTTCTCGTAAAAACAACTTTGGAGTTATTGTCGAAAAAACATGCCGGTCCTTCTTGAAAAATTGAGTTTAAGTCGTTGACATGCAATGGTGTTTGCCATTTTTTGCCGCTTCGGTTTGATTTTGTAAAATATAGGTCGAATAGAAATTGGGGCTCGGCAGAAGTATCGACGAAGGATACCCAAAAAGAATTTTTATAATTGGCGCAAAATATTATACCGTCGTTAAAGTAAGCTGGTGAGAATTCGTCGAACTGGCTGCTACAAAAGGGTAGTTTTTCTACAGTATATTGCTTTTGAGTATATAAAGCTTGTTCGATTATCAAAAAAACAAGCAACAATATATAATGAATCCTTTTCATTTCAATTAAAAATATCGTGGATTTGCTGCCCTTATTTTATACATAAGCTCGTACCTGAGACCGATTTCGTGTGAAGTATAGTTAAAAAACCTTGCAATTTTTCCTGCGTATTCGTATGTGTAACAAATTCTGAACTGTGGATTTATGCGAAAATCAAGAGCACCTACCCATGCCTCATTGACTCGATAGGCTAATGTAAGGTTAAATTGTTCGTCGAGCAAGAAAAATGTAGAGTTTATATCTAGCTGCGACTGTGACTGCGGATAGATTTTATAAAGTATAGATGGTTTAAATTTAAAATTTCTTGAAAACGAAAACAGGTAGCCACCCATGAGCAGAAAGTTATAATTTTTAAAATCGTTCTGAAATTTTATCGACTGGTAATTATTTTTTTCGGTGTAGGAGAGGAAATAGGGTATTGAAAAACCAGCAAAAGCTTTTGAAGTATAGTAATAAATACCTGCCCCGAAATTTGGCATTAAAAATGTTTGGACATCACCCGAGAAAGCAGGGTCATCAGCGTCGTTAAGATATATTTGTTTCCAGTTGAACTGAGCATAGTTAATACCTGCTTTAAGCCCTAACGATAAACGCCCTTGTTGAGTAGGTATTCTGAAGGCGTAGTGTAGGTATAGGTGTGAATTATGAATAGGCCCGGTTTTTTCATCGAATACCAATATCCCAAGTCCAATGTTTGGATTTTTTAAAGGCGAATGTGCCGAAAATACTAAATAATTGGGAGAACCGGTGAAACCAAGCATTTGTTTTCGATATAGAAGATTCATACTAAGAACTTCTCTGCTACCCGTATAAGCAGGATTTATCAATAGTCCATTGGATATATATTGGCTAAATACAGGATAAAACTGCGAAAAAGCTGTTAGTTTTTGCAGAACAAGCAATACTAGTAATATGGGTTTCCTGTATTTCATGGTATCCTATTTCCTAATAATCAAAAATCCTTTATAAGTTCTTCCAATAACATTTAGAATGTAATAATAAGTGTCGAGTGGTAGCACGTTGCCTTTATATTTTCCATCCCAGTTGTTTTTATAGTCTTTTGATCTAAAAACTTCTACTCCCCATCGATTGAGCACAATTAAATCCGCATTGGATACGTTTTCTAGTCCTTTAATAATTAAGGTGTCATTTTTACCATCGCCATTAGGCGAAAAGCCTTCAGGTATTTTAATGTCTGTTACTTCCACTACTAACGTGTCGCTTGCCGATAGGCATACACCGTTTTCTACGTACCACTGGAAGAAATTTTTTCCAAATTTGAGATTTTCAACTTTAGTTTCGGGGTCATAAATGTCTTCAATACGGATGGTTGTATCAGGAGTGGTCCATTTTCCTATACCAAGCATTGGAAGGTATGCTTTAAGTTTAGTTTTAAAAAGGAAGGGTCCTTGTTGGTTTTCACCTACCAATGGATCGGGTGGTGGTTGGTCGAAAGTAATATGAATTGTCGACGAATCAATACAACCTCCGTTGTTAAGTGTCCATGTGAAAGAATGGGTTCCAAATTTGCTCGAAGTTACTTTAGTTTCATGAGCATGAACACCGTTTTCGAAGTTTGCCTCTACGTTCGATGACCAGGTTCCAATACCAATACCTTTATTGGCTCTAAGAATAACTTCCTGCCCGCAAACTTCGGTATCTGAGCCAGCAAAAGCCACAGGTACCTCAAAAGAACTTAGTAAACCTTTTCCAGGCATCGAGTCGGGCGAACAGCCATGTCCGTCTATTACTTGAACAAGTGAGTATTGATATTGACCGGATGTATATGGATAAAATTTCCAAATGAGATTACCCTCGTGATTTATGGTAGTGTCAAAAACGGCATTTTGGTCGGTATATTTTACTATGAAGGGCGTGTAACCTTTTAAGTGGATATTAAGATTATAGGGTTGTCCTAAACACAGACTATCGACAAATGGGGTTAAACTTGCAGTGGGCAATTGATAGGTGTTTATTGTAACTATATTGGATGTATCGGTACAAGTATTGTAAGGACCCGATAAAACTATTCTTCTGAAATAGGTAATTGTATCTATCTTATTTGGTTGGTAATTTCTTTGGGTGTAATTACCGGTACAATTGTTCCATGCTGATTGAGTTGTGGTTTGCCATATATATCGATAGTCGTTTGGATCGCCTCCCGAAGGAAAGGTGCCAATTAATTGATTAGGTGAGGTTCGCTTACAAACAGTGGTGTCGCCAGAAATAGTATTACTGGATAAAGAGGGTAGTACATTGATACGAATGGTATCACTATAGCTTACGCAGATTCCCGAAATAATTTTTCGACGGTAATTTGTTGTCTCATATAAGGTACTTACGACATAATGCATTGAGTCTGATTTTCCGGGAGCAGTTGTGAATGAGTTTCCATTGGATATTTCCCAGGAGTACTCGTAAGGTCCATCACCGTACTGAGGAAGGCTACCTATTAAATTACCAGGCGTTTGTCCGTAGCAAATTGTTGTGTCGCTGCTGTTGTAGATATAATTGTTCTCTATAGCAGGTTTTGTAAAAACTTGAATAACATTACTGGTATCTTTACAGGCATCATGTCTTCCTGAGAAAACAAGACGTCTAAAATATGTGGTTTGATTTATTACACCTACATTAAAACTGGTTGCAGAACTATTGGATAGACTGTCCCAGTTAACCCCATCGTAGCTTTTTTGCCAAAGATAACGATATATGTTATCCCCTCCCTCAGGTAATGTAGCTGTAAAAGGAGCAGGAGCTGTTCGGGCACATATGGTATCGCTCCCCGTGATGAAGTTATTTTTAATAGAATCAAGGGCATACAATGGTAATGCACGTGTTGTGTCTTTGCAGGTGTTATATAATCCTGAATATACAATGCGCCTGTAATATTGAGTGTCGGGAAGAGTAGGGGGAGCAATTACTTGAATATTGTTATTTGTCGATGAGTCGATGGTTAGCCAAATAAGCTTATCTGTACTTTTTTGCCATACGTACTTGTAGCTACCATCCCCTCCAGTTGCATTCTGAGCCTGAATAGGTGCAAACGTATTACCCAATGAGACCCATTGTGTATCGGTAATGAATTCGTTCTTTAGTTTAGGTAAAACTTTAATTTGAAATGTATTACTTATACTCTTGCAAGCACTCGAAGTAACATAGCGACGTAAAAAAATAGTATCGGAATATGGGGGTTTGTAATTGATATTGTTATTTATGCCTTGTGCTGGTTTCCATAGAGGTGATGTTCTGGAACTATCCTGCCACTGATAAACATACGAACCATTACCTCCTGTGGGATTAGTTCCATTAATTAATGGCATTGGTATATTTTTACAAACAGCAAAAGTGTCGGTGTGAATGCTGTTATTCGAGATTTTAGGCCATACTTTAATTGTATAAATAAAACTAGTGTCGGATACCAAAATATTGTTGCTCGCGTCTATAGCGTGCACTATACGTTGGTAATAGGTAGTAGAAAATAGAGCAGGTGGCTGAAAAACGACGCGTGTAGCAGTATCTATTTGTGTCCAGTTAATTTTATCGCTACTTTGGCGCCATACGTACTTGAAAACATTAGTAGCTCCTTTGGGGCGGGAGGCTTTTATGGTTTTTGGAATATCTCCTTCGCATATTTCCTGATTGGCAGGCATTAAGTTAAACAGAAAATCTTTTACGGGCATCACAAAGTTACCTTTAGCAAAACCTGTTGTGCCAGGATATGCATTTTTGTTTATTTTGGGGGACATATTGCCAGGATTCCCTGGATTTATATCCAATCCAACACTGTCGCTTTTAACGCTTCCATTAAAACGTAGGTATCCGCCAGCACCTCCACCCCCCATCCCCGGAAAGGGAGCAATAAGTTTTACACTTCCCCCATTTCCCCCGCGTAACTGAACATTGACTTTCGAAAGAAACTCATTAACGTCGAGCACAATTGTGCCACCAGCGCCGCCTCCACCACCTCCGGCTGTTGCTGAGTCGACAACGCTTTGACCATTTGCTGCAATAGTATAATTATTACCAACTAACACGTTGGCCATTATTACTATTATACCACCACCATTACCTCCTTTTGTAGCAATAAATCCAGTTTTTTGAGTGCTACATCCACCACCCCCACCAAAAATAGCTAC
>JAOAFU010000214.1 GCA_026416115.1 Bacteroidales bacterium
TTGAGTAATAATCTTTCCTCGAGATTTGCTATAGAATCGGACGAAAAAAACTTCTCTGTTGGTAGTGATAGTAAAGCCAATCGTTTTACTATTTTTTTAAAAGATGCTTGGGTTCAGTGGCGTTTTCATAAATATCATGGAGTTATTATTGGACTTCAAGGGACCCCTCCATACGAAGTAGTTGAAGTTACATGGGGAAATCGTTTTCTCGAAAAGACTATTCTCGATTTAAGAGGCTTACTTTCTACTCGCGAACTAGGAGTTGCTCTTAAGGGTCAATTTGATTCTATTGGAATTATTAAATATCATTTGCTAATTGGGAATAATTCCCCCTCAAAACCCGAGGAGGATAAATACAAACGCTTCTATGGTCAAATAACAGTTTCGCCATTGCAGAATTTTGTTTTCCACCTATATGCCGATTATCAGTCAAAACAATCGGTTGCTGATACTTTTATTAATAAAAAAGTGTCCAATGATGTTCTTATAAGTGCTTTAGGGATTGGGTATAGGAAAAAGGATAAGCTCATGGCAGGTATTGAGTCTTATATATCTACTTTCCAGAATGATTATAACACAGGTACTGCCTTAGTAAATAGAAATGGTTATGGTTTATCGGCATACGGAACATATTACTTTACAACAAAAGTAGCCGCAGTAGTTCGATACGATTATTTTGAGCCTAATAATAAAAAAACCGGCGATATCCGGCATTTATTTATTGTAGCATGTAATATTAAGCCAGTCGAAAAATTTACTATCGCGCCTAATATTGTTGTTGAAAGTTTTGAAAAAACCAATCGCACAATAACGGAATCTGTCACAGCACGGATAAGTTTTAATTGGTCGTTCTGATCTTACTTTGCATATAATTAGGAAATATGAACAAAAAAAGACATTGTACGTTTCATTCTTAAATATTACGTATAATGGCATCTGTTTCGAGTTTTGTTGCGAGTAAGTCTTCAGTAGTTGAGAAGTTTTCGAACGACGAGGTCAAAAATGATTTTTATCTTGCTCATCTTAGTAGAGAGATTAGCATAATAGGACGTCGTGAAGTATTGAGTGGAAAGGCATCGTTCGGAATTTTCGGCGAAGGTAAAGAAGTAGCACAGATTGCACTTGCCAAAACGTTTAAGGAAGGCGATTGGCGTTCGGGTTATTATAGAGATCAAACCTTTATGTTTGCTACAGGTATGAGTACACCCGAAGAATTTTTTGCCATGCTATACGGCGATACCAACCTCGATAACAATCCCAGCAATGCAGGCCGAAATTTCAACAATCACTTTGGAACACGTTATCTTGATGATCAAGGTAATTGGCTTGCTACTTCAAAGATGAAAAATTCTGCATCAGATATTTCACCTACAGCAGGTCAAATGCCTCGTTTACTGGGGCTTGCTTATGCATCAAAAGTTTTTCGAAAACTCGAGGATTTTACCGATAGGCGAAAATTTTCGAATGATGGTAATGAGGTAGCTTTTGGAACAATTGGTGACGCGAGTACCTCTGAAGGTCATTTTTGGGAAGTACTCAATGCTGCGGCTGTGTTGCAGGTTCCCTTAGTAATGGCTGTTTGGGATGATGGTTATGGTATATCGGTACCTACCGAAATGCAAACGGTAAAAGCCAGTATCTACGAAGCACTTAAAGGATTTGAAAAAAAAGAAGGTACAAATGGGATATATCTTTATCAAGTAAAAGGCTGGGATTATCCTTCACTTTGCCAGGTTTTTGCCGAAGGTGTAGATCGTTGTCGTAAAGAGCATATTCCAGTGGTATTCCATGTAACCGAGCTCACTCAGCCACAAGGTCATTCAACTTCTGGCTCGCACGAGCGTTATAAATCGCCGGAGCGCTTGGCTTGGGAACAAGAGCACGATCCACTGGTTAAAATGCGCGAATGGATTTTAGCATCGAACATTGCTACTTCTGAAGAACTCGACGAAATTCAGGCTAAAGCCATTGCTGATGCGCTTGCTTTTAAGAATAAAGCATATCGAAACTATATCAATCCTATTGTAGCTGAAAAAAATGAATTGTTGCAAATAGCAACCAGTAAAAACTGCAACTGCAAAGGAGATAGCAACGAAGAGTTTAATGCTGCAATTGAAAATTTACGAGGCTACGACACACCTGGGCGAAAAGATGTAATAAGCATAGGTCGGAGATTAATTCGTTCGATGTGCATCGATTGTCCAAATATGCCTCAACTAAAGCAATGGTTGCAAAAAAAGCAACTTCAAAATCTCGATCGCTATAGCTCGCATCTTTATTGCGAAAACGAAAAGTCGGCGCTTCATGTTGAAATTATCCCTCCTGTTTTTTCCGATAACCAGGAGATGGCCTATGGAAGAGATATATTAAGAGACAATTTCGATGTACTATTTTCTCGGTATCCTAATTTAATTGCGATTGGTGAAGATATTGGTAAAATTGGGGGCGTAAATCAAACTTATGAGGGTTTGCAGCAGAAATATGGTGAGCATAGAATTACCGATACTAGTATTCGCGAGGCATCGATAGTAGGGCAGGGGATAGGAATGGCTATGCGAGGGCTTAGAGTCATTGCCGAAATTCAGTACCTCGATTATTTGCTCTATTCGTTACAAACCTTAAGTGATGATCTAGCCACCCTGCGTTGGCGAACATACTCCGGTCAAGCTGCTCCACTGGTTATAAGTACCAGGGGACACAGATTGGTAGGAGTTTGGCATGCTGGTTCGCCCATGGGTATGATAATTCATGCGCTCAGAGGGGTGTATGTATGTGTTCCCAGAAATATGACGCAAGCTGCAGGATTTTATAATACCTTATTGAAAGGTCAGGATCCTGGACTTGTGATTGAGCCCTTAAATGGATACCGATTGAAAGAGCTTCGTCCAACAAATATTGGACAATACACGGTACCTCTAGGAGTTTCCGAGATTTTAACTACTGGCAATGACGTTACCTTGGTTACCTACGGTTCTATGGTACGTATTGCTCAGGAAGCGGTCGAGAAACTAAAACAGATGGGTATTTCTGTTGAACTAATCGATGTGCAAACTTTACTTCCGTTCGATATTCATCATATTATTGCAGGTTCGGTTAAAAAAACAGGTCGATTACTACTAACCGATGAGGATGTACCCGGTGGAGCTACTGCTTTTATGCTCCAACAAATAGTCGAAGTACAAGACGCCTGGAAATATCTTAAACAACCTCCTCGTACTTTAACTGGTGCAGAACATCGTCCTGCCTATGCATCTGATGGCGACTATTTTTCTAAGCCAAGCAGCGATGATATTATTGACACCATAATCGAAATGTTTTAAAAAATCGCAAATTGTTTATGAGGCAAAAAAGTTTTTGGGTAACAATATTTTTGTCAGAAAAAAATCGTAATATTGCAGCCTGAAATTTTGAAATAAACATACAAAAAATTACCACGATGAACCTGAATGACATTGTGAAGCAGCATGTTCCCATGCGAACCGATTTACCAGATTTTAACAGTGGGGATACTATCACTGTACATTATAAAATTAAAGAAGGTAATAAGGAAAGAATCCAGCAATTTAAAGGTGTTGTAATTCAACGTAAAGGTACGGGTCCTACTGCCACTTTTACAGTTCGAAAAATGTCGGGTGAAGTTGGAGTTGAACGTATTTTTCCAATCTCTTCCCCATTTATCGAAAAAATTGAAGTAAATAAACGAGGTAAAGTTCGTAGAGCTAAAATATTCTACCTACGCGACTTAAGAGGAAAGAAAGCTCGTATTCAAGAACAGAAAAATAACACCCAACAATAGAAAAATTACCAATTATCCCAAAAAAATAGGAGCAAAATTTATTGCTCCTATTTTTTTGTATGCCTCTTCTTAAATAGCTCGAAAATATCTACCATAATAGTTCAAATGATTCTTTCTCAAAGTTTGATTCAATGTTTAGGGTTTCATACAATCAAAAAATTACTCTATCTTTGGTCAAACTGAAAAAATAAATGACATGGCATTTGAAGGTAAATTGCCAGAAAAAGCTGTAGAAAGACTTAGTGAGTATAGAAGAACGCTTTTAAACTGTCTGAATGAAGGAAAGACTCACATCTACTCGCATGAACTTGCCCGATTGCACAATATTACTGCTGTTCAGGTAAGGCGCGATATTATGTTTATTGGATATACCAGTGCCCAGAGAAAAGGGTACGACATTAAAGACCTCATAAATGCCATTGGAAGAGTGCTCGACTCCGATACGGGCTTAAATGTTTGTATTGTAGGTATTGGAAATTTGGGTACAGCTATAACTGCCTATTTTAGCGGCAAACGTTCGAAGTTGAATATTGTTGCCGCATTTGATGTAGACGAGGCTAAAATTAACCGCATTATTGCCGGCGTGCCTTGCTATCATGTTTCGCGCATGGCCGAGATTATTAAAGAAAAAGATATTTCTATCGGTATTATTACCGTTCAGGCCGACTATGCAACTGAAACAGCCAATAACCTGGTTGCTGCTGGCATCCGTGGTATTTTGAACTTTACCTCTGTTCCCTTAAAGGTACCCGATAACGTTTATCTCGAAAATTCCGATATGATAACTTTACTCGAAAAAGTAGCTTATTATGTCAAACCCTGAAATTGCTAAAATAGTATACGCAAGCAATGTGATTGAGTTTGCAACTGTTGCTAATGAATATTGTCAGTTTGTTGAACAGGCTACTTCATTTGAGAAAGAGCAGTTTATCGATAAAAGTCTTAAATTGCTTGTTTTAATGTATTTAAAAGGTTCTCTCTTGCCCGATACCGAAAAACTTCACGACGAACCTAACGAAAAATTTGTAACAGAATACGACTGGACTTTTGTTCGTAACGGAATTCAGACAATTTTGGGGGACGAAGATATTTATTTTGATAATTACGATCTCGAAATGAACGAACTACCCGAACCCGCTTCTTATAGCATATCAGAGCATATGGCCGATATTTATCAGGATGTTAAAGATTTTATTGAACTTTATAAGTTGGGAAACGATACACTCTCAAACGATGCCATCTTTGATTGTAAAGTGAATTTTAAACATTATTGGGGGCCGCGCTTGTTGCATGCAATTCGGATACTTCATCACATTGCCTATATTAAAGGTCCAGAAAATGATACCAGAATTTCTACCCAACGTAATACTGATAATTGGTTTATCTCAAAGGCTCAGAAAGATTTTCAACGTAAAAAATGAATGCTCCTAATATATCATTACAGGATATTAACAGACTCCCAGTCATTCGTTTCGATGGTCATATTCAGGTTGTCGACTCTCATGCATTGCTAAAAAAGGCCTTGATCGACATTAATTCTCATGATAAACTTTTGGGATTTGATACCGAGACTCGTCCCAGTTTTAAAAAAGGCAAAACCAACCAAGTAAGTTTACTTCAATTGTCTACTGATAATATTTGCTACTTGTTCAGGTTAAATCGAATAGGTTTACCCCAAGAGCTCGTAGACATTCTTTCTAATCCCGATATCATTAAAGTAGGATTATCAATTCATGATGATATGAGGGGACTAAATAAAATGGCCAAATTTCAACCTCAAGGTTTTGTCGAGCTTCAAGACTTTGTTCAGAAGTTCGGTATACAGGAGAAGAGTCTAAAAAAAATATGTGCTCTGGTTTTAAATGCTCGTATTTCTAAAAATCAGCAAATATCAAATTGGGATGCACCTGTACTTTCAGAGGCTCAGCTTACATATGCTGCTACCGATGCTTGGGTGTGTCTTAAAATTTATGAGAAACTAAATTCGATTCAAGTGACATAGTTTTTTTTTACTTTAATGTCCGAACAATTGAAAAATAAGTTATTCAAAATTCTATTTCAATTTTATTATTTCAAAAAATGTAGTTAACTAACTTAATTAAAGTATTTAATAAGCAGAAAAGAATAAAATGACGATGAAACTTTTATCCTAAGCTCTTTCTTTCGAAGATGTTTTAGACCCCCTTAGTTTTGTACTATCTATTATTATAGTGGCTCATCTTTTTACACGTAACAAAGTGTGGCACTATTTTTTATAAAGTTTTGGAATCATCATCTATTAAAATCTAAAAGGAAGAAAAAGGCTTTTTGGGCTAAGTTAGTTTAAGCTTAATAAATTAAATGGAGTGCTCAAGTTACAATTAATTTCCGAGAGCATTTGAAAAAAATTCATTTATCTAACCGACTGATAATAACATTCTCCATCTGACGGAGCTGATAGCTCAGTTCGTCAAATTGGGAAAGTCCTATTTTACATATTATTTCGCATTTCTCATCATAAAGTTGCGTTATAACATTAGCTTGGTATAACTTGAGAATGTATTTTATTCGATTTGTATGTGAATACTCAAACGTAATTTTTATTTCTATTTCAATCATTTTTTCTACAATTAGGGCATTTTTTAAAGCCTCACCAGCTGCTGTTTTGTATGCCTGAATCAAGCCACCTGTACCCAAAAGGGTGCCTCCAAAATAGCGAACAACAACTATTAGAACATTAGTAATATCGAACGATAATATTTGACCATATATTGGTTTTCCTGCTGTACCTGTTGGTTCTCCGTCGTCGTTGTATCGATATTTCTCTCTTCTATATCCTATAGCATATGCATAACAATGGTGACGAGCATCGCGATATTGCTCGCGTATCCTTTGTAAAATGGTTTGTATTTGTTCCTCCTTGTCGACTGGGAAGGCAAATGCCAGAAACCGACTTCCTTTATCTTTATATTGTCCCTCAGCAGGTGTAGCTATAGTACGATATACGTTATCTTTCACTGTCATTTAAACTTGGTATTGATTTTTTTCTTAGTTTTTAATCTATCTTATCTGACTCTTGTCCTTGTTTCACTGACTAAAAACAGCAGTCTTTAATATTTACTAAACAAACTAAATAAATTATTAGCTGTATTAAAAGAATGCTTCGAAAATAATTTTTTTTAATAATAGTTTTATCAAATAGTTTAATTATTGGATTGTGCAGCTATTCGTCAGTATTGTGTAATCCTTTATTTAAATAGTATAGACCTTTTTTATTACTTTTTTTACCTGAAGTTAACCTGTTAGCGAGCTTTGTAGGAATATATTAGGTCTTTTATTAAACATCTATTCCAAAATTGTAAATA
This sequence comes from Bacteroidales bacterium, assembly GCA_026416115.1. GTDB lineage: Bacteria > Bacteroidota > Bacteroidia > Bacteroidales > DTGW01 > JAKPGM01. The sequence continues at coordinate 7,141 of JAOAFU010000214.1, forward strand.
AAAAAAATTAATGGCGACCAATTAGAATGCGGTCTTTTGATTGTAGTTAAAGTACAGTTTTGAGTATAAAACATACGGTAATCGGAGTAAGCTTGAATGACGTACAAAAAATGAAAATGCATTACATGGTTTTGTACTGTATGGTTTCTATTTTACAAATATTCCAAGAAAGGAGTTCTTCATCGTTTTCTTAATAAAATTATTTATTGAAATTAATACGAGAAACGTTGAAATCTCTATAGGAAAGTCGCCAAAATTTAACTTAGGGTGGATTAACTAACACAGTTTGGCTTCGATTAGTAAGCGAGGTTTATTTTATCGTGTAATATTCTCTTTAAATGTACTATTTTTATAACAATTTTCGATAAAAGGTGTTATAATTTTAAGTAATTAAATACTAGTCGTTATGACAGAAATTAAGATTCCCCGGCCTGGGGAGAGTATCAATGAGGTGGTTGTTTCGAAGTGGTTTTTTCCTGATGGTTCGATAGTTAAAAAAGATCAGGAAATTGGAGAAATTGAATCGGATAAAGCAACCTTACCCCTTATTGCGCCTGTTAGTGGAAAACTTATTATCAAAATAGCAGAAGGAACTACAGTTTTAGTTGGAACTATTGCCTGCCTAATTGATGAGAGCGTTGTGATATCGGATAATGGAAAGCCGGAAGGTAAGGATGAAATGGTAGCTGATGTAAAGGTTCCGGCTAAAGATTCTTCTTCAAGTTCTGATATTGCTGCTTCACCCGAAAGTGTCAATAAACCGGTTGCAATTACCGAAACTAAAGCAGAGGTTGTTTCGAACGATACATCGCATGTTAAAATAAGTCCTCTTGCCCAAAAGCTCATGCAAGAAAATAATTTAAGTATCGAGGATGTTCTCAATGGGTTACGACGTTTGAGGAAAGAGGATGTTGAGGCCGTTATAGCCATGAGAGCTAATAATTCATCCAATGTAGTTTCTGATAACCCCGATACAGAAGCGGTAAATTATCGAAAAGAAGAACGACGTCCACTCACACAACTACGCAAGAAGTTAAGTCAAAGGCTGGTTTCGGCAAAAAACGACACGGCCATGCTCACTACCTTTAACGAGATAGACATGAGCCAACTAATGCAGTTGCGTAATACCTATCAGAAAGCATTTACTGAAAAGCATGGTATTAAGCTGGGTTTTATGTCCTTTTTTTCTATGGCTGCAGCAATTGCGCTACGAAAATTTCCTCAAGTAAATTCTCAGATATCGGGCGATGAATGGATATTTTTCGATTATGTCGATTTAGGTATAGCCGTACAGACTGATAAAGGTCTTATGGTTCCGGTAATACGCAATGTCGAAAAAATGGGGCTTGCCGAGATAGAGAAGGAGATCGCACGACTTGCGGCTAAGGCTCGCAGCAATCGCCTAAGCATAAGCGAGATGGAAGGAGGTACTTTTACTATAACCAATGGAGGAGTCTTTGGATCCCTATTTTCTACTCCAATTCTCAATCCACCGCAAGCAGCCATTTTGGGTATGCATAACATCGTTGAGCGGCCCGTAGCTGTTAATGGTAAAGTCGAGATACGTCCTATGATGTATGTTGCACTTTCGTACGATCATCGGATTATCGACGGGCGCGATTCGGTTAGTTTTCTAGTCAAGATAAAAGAACTCATCGAGAATCCCATGCTTATGCTAATCGATGGGGATAATGTGGCTAATCGTTTGCTCGATTTATAGATTAATGGCTTTAGATTGTTATCGATATTTTCGGTACTAAGTAGTTTGCCCAAAATCGGCTAAAAAGTGCTTAATCATGTAAAGAAGAATTTTTTAGGCAATTTTTACGACTGTAATTCCAGCTCCTCCAAACTCAACATGCTCGTCGTGAAAATCTTCGACCATGTCTACAGTTTTAAGATATTCGCGAATCATTTGTCTCAATATTCCATTGCCTTTACCGTGGAGTATTTTAACTTCAGAAATACCCAGCATAATAGCATCGTCGATGTAGTCGGCCACCTGTTCTATAGCTTCTTGGGTTCGCATGCCACGAACATCGAGTTGTAGCTTAAAGTTCCGTCTTCGTTCGGCAAGCTGATCGAGATAGCCTGTGGAAGTCGACGACATATGTTTAGTTATTTTTTTGTATTCGCTGGTCGAAACTTTTTCTATGCGTTTGTGAGGAAGAGTAGTTATCATGTTTCCAAATGCAACCAATACGCTTTTTTCGCTTACCTCAAGTACTTCGCCTATAGTATTTTGTCCGACAATCCGCACCTTGTCGCCAATTCCAAAACTATGCTTGTCTTCTGTTGGTTTAGATTCTTTTGGTTGCGAACTCTCAATAGGAGGGTTCTTTCGTTTTTTACGCTCTTCTCGTTCTTTAAGCTTTGAAATTTTATTCAGAATACGAGCTTCGTCTTCCGGAAGATTTTCAAGATCTTTTTTGATTTGGTTTAATTCGTTCCTTGCATTTTTAGTTTTTTCCTTATCGGCTTGTGCTTCTTTTATCGTTCGAATGGTGTTTTCTATTGTTTTGTTAGCGTTTTGTATAATCTGAAGTGCTTCGGATTTAGCTTGGCTAATTATTTCCTTACGCAGTTTGTTGATATCCTCAAGTTCATGGCCGTAGCGTTCTATGATGCTTTCTAGTTTACGAGCCGATTCTTTAACCTGAGCTCTTTTTTGTTGCCAATAGTGTTTATCTCGAATAATCTGGCGCAAGCTACGGTCGAACTCGATATATCCACTGCCTACTTTTTCAGAGGCTCGCTTTAAAATAGGCTCTGGTAACCCAATTTTTCGCGCTATTTCGAATGCAAACGAGCTCCCCGGCTCGCCCACAAAAAGCTGAAAAAGGGGGGTTAGTTGTTCCATGTCAAATAGCATGGCTCCATTGATAAGACCTGGAGTTGATGAGGCAAAATGTTTTAAATTTGAAAAGTGAGTTGTAACAACACCATAGGCACCCAGCTGATTGAGCTCTTCCAACACACTTTCTGCAATTGCTCCTCCCACTGTGGGCTCTGTGCCTGCACCTAATTCGTCGATTAAAAAAAGTGTTTGTGCATTCGCGTTTTTAATGAAAAACTTCATATGTATTAGATGCGAGCTATAAGTGCTAAGGTCGTCTTCGATTGATTGTTCATCGCCAATGTCGATAAAAATTTGTTGAAATACCCCGGCATCACTGGTAGGTTTGAGAGGTATGGGTAACCCGCACTGAAACATATATTGAAGTAAACCTACAGTTTTCAGGCAAACCGATTTACCTCCTGCATTGGGCCCCGAAATTACCAGTATGCGTTGCTGTTCGTTGAGCCTTATGTTGAGAGGAACTACCTTTTTACCTTCGTTTTTTAAATGTAGATACAGCAAGGGATGAACGGCTTCGTACCAGTCTATAACTGGTTTACCGGCCACAATCGAAGGCTTAACGGCATTAATTTCTTTAGCCAACTGGGCTTTTGCTTGAATAAAGTCAATCTCTGCTAAAAAATTATAATTCGACAAAAGGTCGTTGAGGTATGGGCGGATATCGTCGGCAAGTTGCGTAAGAATTTTGATAATTTCCCTACGTTCGGCCAGTTCAAGCTCTTTCAGGTCGTTATTTAATTCAACTACATCGGATGGCTCAATAAATGTAGTTTTTCCAGTTGCTGATTCGTCGTAGATAAATCCTTTTATTCGACGTTTAAAAGTTGATAGTACCGGTAAAACTAACCGTCCATCACGTATTGCAAGGCTTGCCCCTTCTTCTGTTATACCTTCGTTTTTGCATTGCTCGAGCAAACGATGCATGCGTTTTGAAATTTCGGCTTGTATTCGATGAGATTCCCTACGTATCTCCATCAAACGTTCTGATGCACCGTCACGAATTTTTCCCTGAGGTGTGAAAATATTTTCAAACCTTGATTCGATATATGGAAAAAGTTTAACTCCTTCGGCAATTTGCCAAAGCATAGGAAAACGTTCGCGGTGACGCTTGAAAAAGTGATAAAGTTTTTTGATAGTTTCGAGCGAAAGCTGTAGCTTATGCATCTGGTCGGCTTCGGCATAGGTACCCTCGGGCATGAGTCGTTCAAGCACTAATCGGCAATCGATTACATTTTCAAGGGGTATTTCTTCTCCTAAAAATTCTATTTGTCGATATTCTTCTACTCTATCAATAGCTTCGGATATGTACTGGACAGAAGTTTGGAAGGTCATAGCATCAGCAAGGTCTGTTCCTAAAGAGGAAAGACAGTATTGTTTTAGCTTTTGTCGTATTTTGTCAAAGCCTATTTTTTCTTCAAAGTTTTTTGGATAAACCATGATGTGTTAGCTATTGTCGGGTTGTGATGCATTATATTGGCTTAAAAAGCGCTCAACAATTAAATCGCTTTGACGAATCGTGTTTTTTAACCATTGAATTTTTAAGTCCAATTTTTCCTCTTCGCTTAATTGCCAAGGAATATCAGAATTAATAATTTGCTGGGTTGAATAATGAAGAATTATACCAGCCGCAACCGAGACATTGAGACTTTGAGTAAAACCACGCATTGGAATAACAACGAATTCATCGGCAAGCGAGAGCGCTTCGTCCGATAACCCTGTAAGTTCTGTCCCCAACATAAATGCGGTTTTCCCTTTACTAAAATCAAAAATCTCGAGCGGTTGAGATTTTGGGTGAAGAGCAGTTGCTACAATTCGGTAGCCCTTTTGCTTTAGTTCATTAATAGCATCGGTAGTATTGCCTTCGTATGAAGGATATGTTTTTACTGTTAGCCAGTGTTGCGCCCCAAGTGCAATTTCTTCATTAGCCGAAAAACGATTGTTCTTTTCAACAACATAAACATCTTGAACGCCAAAACAATCTGCTGTTCGAAGTATTGCGCTCGCATTATGACTTTGATAAATATTTTCAACAACAAGCGTGATATAACGAGTTCTATATTCGATTTTTTCATCCAAAAGCTTAAGCCTTTGGTTACTCACAAATTGTTTAAGGTATGTGTACAGTGCTTCCTTCGGCATAAATCTATTGATGGCATAAAAAAAGGAGTACAAATGTACTCCCTTTTTTCCAGACAAGGAAACTTTCCTTATTTCTGTACAGCTTCGGAAAGTTCACTTCCTGCCTTGAATTTAACTACCTTCTTGGCAGCAATTTTGATTTCTTTACCGGTTCTTGGATTTCTACCGGTTCTAGCACTTCTTTTAGCTACTGCAAAAGAACCAAAGCCTACTAATGCTACGCGATCGCCTTTTTTCAGAGCGTTGGTTGTAGCTTTAATGAAAGCATCCAGAGCTTTCTTTGAGTCTGCCTTTGTTAATTTTGCTTCTGCAGCAATGGCATCGATAAGTTGTGCTTTGTTCATAGTGATAAAATTTTAGGGTTAGAAATAACTTTTTTAAAATTCTTAGACAAATATATTGTATTTATTGGCTTTTGCAAATATTATTTAAAAAAAATTCTTATTTTTCAACCATTTGCGAATGTTTTCTACTTAACTTAAAGAAATAGATACACTTATGAAACATATTGAAAAACAGTAATTTATAATAAATCCCTTACTCTGCTTGCTTGTTAATATCTTTTTTGATAATTTTTTAATTTTTTTGGGGTGAAGTACAAAAATTTAGCTGATTAGTTGATATTTTTTTCATTTTAAGACTATTTTATTTATCTTTCATTATTGTTAACTATCTGTTCAAAGGCATTTTTATCATTTTTTTAACACAAATGTCTGTTACCATTGCATAAGGGTATACG
>JAOAFU010000036.1 GCA_026416115.1 Bacteroidales bacterium
TGGATTATAAATTTTTAACTTCGAATCATTGTAATTGTTTGTTTTTTCGGCAAAAAAAATGCAAACTTGCTTTTCCGAATTCTGCTTAAATGGTATTATGAATTTAGTTGTCGATATTGGAAATACTCGCATTAAGCTGGCGATTTTTGATAAAGGCCACATGATTTTTGTCGAATATTTTTCGGCTTTATCTGAAGAATTTCTCGACAAACTTATTAGGGAATATAGCTCGCTTTGCTGTTCGATAGTTTCGGCTACAGGTGAGTTCCCCAAACAAGTCGAACGTTGGTTGGAAGACAATCTTGAGCAGGTTTTACTGCTAAGCTCTCAGCTCAAATTCCCTTTCGAAATTCTTTACCGCACTCCCCATACCCTGGGCAACGACCGAATAGCTGCTGTAGCAGCAGCACAAGAAATGTTCCCAGAGCAAAATTGCTTGATTATCGATGCAGGGACTGCAATAACCTTCGATTTTATTGATGATAAGGCCAACTATTGGGGAGGAAATATTTCGCCCGGATTGGCCATGCGATTTAATGCACTGCATACTTTTACCCAAAAACTTCCGTTAATTCATCAGATGGGCGAAATACCTCCCATAGGACATTCGACCGAAACAGCCATTCGTAGTGGAGTTGTGTGGGGTATTGTATATGAAATTGAACGGTATATTAACGAAATGGCCCAAAAATACGGCACTTTACAAGTACTGCTTTCGGGGGGCGATGCGGTTTTTTTGGCAGATAAAATAAATTACCCCATCTTTGTAGACGAGTTTTTGGTATTGAAAGGATTAAACAGAATTTTAGAATACAATGTACACAAGTAAACGATTATTTTCCAACCTTGCAGTTTTGTTATATGCTACTTTAAGTATTCCCACATTTGCACAGTATACGATGAATTCTCCCTACTCGCGTTTTGGCATTGGCGATATGGAGTTTCAGGGTTTTACCCAAAATCGTTCGATGGGCGGAAGCGGAATCTCACTACGTATGCCTAATCAGATAAATATTCTTAATCCCGCTGCAGCTACAGCGCAGGATAGTCTTTCTTTTGTCTGGGATGTAGGCATGAAAGGTATGTTTACAAAATATCGTACTAGTTCACAAGAAGTTAGTCAAAAAAACTTTAACTTCGATCATTTGGCATTCTCAGCAGCTGTAAGCAATCGACTTGCTTTTGGTGCAGGTCTTGTACCATACAGTAAAACTGGATATTATTACAAAGAAACATTCACATTTCCCGATAATGAAAGATTAGGAATCGAATATACAGGTAATGGAAACATCAACCGTTTTTATCTGGGGGTTGGCTATGCCTTTTTCAACAAGCGTTTAAGCATCGGATATCAGTTGTCCTTCCTATTTGGTTCAATAACTAATTACACCTATTCGGCCATGATCAATTCGTCGGGAAAATATTACGGGTATTATTCTCAAAACTATACCGACTTTTCGGCCACTGGTCTCATTCATACCTTCGGCATACAAGGTGTATGGCCCGTTAGTTCGCAAAATAGTATTGTAGTCGGTTTTGTATATGAGCCTACCTCTCGTTTGTCGAGCGATAAAAAAATTGTTATCCGTCGTGGCAACGACACTTTAAGCTTCACAGGCGATACCGGTTATTTCAAAATCCCCGACCGTATTGGTATTGGTTTAGGTATGATTATGGCCGACAAACTGAACGTGGGTATCGATTACGTAATGCAGGACTGGAGTAAAGCCACAATCTTTAACCGCTCCGATTCATTAAGGCAATACTATCGCTTAAGCATAGGTGCCGAGTATGTTTACGATAAGTATTCGTATACAAGCTATTGGGCAAAGGTTAGGTTCAGGTTAGGCGCCCATTACGAAAACACATACCTAAGTCTTTACCAGCAGGGAATAAAAGATTATGGTGTTTCGTTTGGTATGGCATTTCCGATGCGGCGTGCCAATACCTTTTTTCATGTAGGTTTCGAGGTAGGTCGTAGGGGAACAACAAGCCATAATCTAATTGAGGATAACTACAAACGAGTTTTCCTGAGCCTATCGCTTTACGATTTCTGGTTCTTTAAACGTAAATACGACTAATTTATTTGCCTTTTTAATCCCTTGTTGCTTAACTTTATATTATTAAATGGGTTATATCTTGAAGAAATATTTACTACTTATTACGGTATTCTACCTAGTCTCGTGCGAGAACAATATTGAAGTAGTAAAAAATTTGGGTGAGCTTAAGGATGCACCTGTTGTCTCGGCTCAAGAGGTGGAAATTTTATACAGCGATTCGGCAAAGCTTAAACTTCGGATTACTGCTCCCGAAATCAAGCGCTATAGCCAACCCAACAAACAGTATACCGAATTTCCGAAAGGTATTAAAGTTGAGCAATTCGATTCGGCTATGCAGGTAGTAGCGGTTATTGAAGCCCGATATGCTATATATTACGAAAATAAAAATCTTTGGGAGGCACGTAACAATGTGGTGGCCAAAAATCTTGTAAAAAACGAAGAGCTAAATTCCGAGGAATTATTCTGGGATCAGGCTCAGGGTATTATATACTCGCGTAAGTTCTCTCGCATATCCAACGAAGACGGGGTATTTTACGGCGAAGGCGGTTTCGAGGCAAAGGAAGATCTTTCGCAATGGCACATGCTGGGTATCAAGGGAAAAGTTAACATAAAGGAAAACTTGGATGAAAAGTAAACTTAGAGCCTACATGTGGCTCTTTTTATCTATATTATGCTTTGCTGCTGGTATCCATCAAACTTTCTATCGAGGAATTGGCGAAAGCTACATCTTTTTTATTTTTACTATTTTTGCTCTACTTTTTTTTCTGTATCATCGAAATAGGCATAAAAAAAACTCTAACTAGTTGTAATTTAATATGTCGGACCTGGTGCAGCTTGTCTTATGCCTGGCATTATCTGCCTTTTTTTCGGGAATGGAAATAGCCTTCATTTCTGCCAACCGCCTACGTATCGAGCTCGACCGGCGACAAGGATATTTTTCTGCCTACTTATTGTCTTTTTTTATTAAAAAACCCGACCACTATTTAGCTACTATCCTGATTGGAAATAATACAGTATTGGTTATTTATGGTTTAATAATGGCTCGACTTCTGGGCGACACCTTAAGTTCACTAATTGTCAACCCATTTGCAGTACTCATCGTACAAACCACTGTTGCTACTTTACTTATTCTTGTTACAGCCGAATTTTTGCCCAAAATGGTATTTCGTTTAGCGCCCAATTTCTTTCTTAATTATTTTACACTTCCCGTTTTTGTCATTTATCTTGCGCTTTATCCGTTGGTAAGGTTTATTTTGTGGTTAACGCATGTATTTATATCCGATAGCAAAAGTCAAAGCATTGGTTCAGATAAACACATTTTTGGCCGAATCGATCTGGAACATTTGATGTACGAAGAACAAAATAATCGCCACGATCTTGACACCCCCCACGAAATACGTATTTTCCGCAATGCACTCGATTTCTCGAAAATTAAATTACGCGATTGTATGGTACCTCGTACCGACTTGGCTGCCGTCGATACCAATGCATCGCTCGTGATGGTTAGAAAAAAATTTATCGAAACGGGTTTTTCAAAAATTCTTGTGTATCATCAGTCCATCGACAATATCATTGGATATTTGAATATTAAAGATTTATTTAAAGTTAACGAAGACTGGAAAACCAAAATTATTAAGGCTCCATTTGTTCCAGAGACCATGCTTGCTAGCAAAATGTTGCGCATCCTCATGCAGGAACATAAAAGCCTGGCCATTGTGGTCGACGAATTTGGAGGTACAGCGGGTATAGTCACTATCGAAGATTTGATGGAAGAAATTTTCGGCGAAATTCAAGACGAACACGATACCGATGAACTGGTTGAAAAAAAACTTTCCGAAAATAGCTTTGTTTTTTCGGGTCGAATGGATATTGCTACCCTTAACGAGAAATACAATCTTAAAATTCCGGTTTCGGACGAATACGAAACACTTGCAGGCTTTATTATGCAAAGAATTGGAAAAATTCCTTCGAATAACGAAATATTTCAACTCGATGGTTTTTCGGTTAAAATCCTCAAAACTTCGCATAACCGAATTGATTTGGTGTACATTAAGTTGGATACTGAAGCTTAATAGTAAGTATTTCCAACTAGTAAAATAGTTTCTATTATGCCCAAAGTAATAATGATTTTATTATTAAACACAATGAATAGTATCTTATATTAAAGTACCAAATTACCAAAATTATTTTATTTTTGAAAAAAAAAATTAAATGGAAAAAAGAAATAATTGGCTACTATCCATATCAATATTTTTGTTTGTAGCACTAATGCTTTCCGTGGTTCAGACCTTAAATACGGCACGGCCGTTACTTTTGTTAGAAAGATTTGTTAAGCATGGAGGTTGGGTTGAAGTGTTAGTTATAGCCTTATACGCAGCATTTTTAGGATATAAGATGACCGATCCGGCATGCGTACCCAAATTCAGGAAGTTGTCGTGGATAGTATTTTCGATTGTATTTTTTTCACAGTTTATTTTAGGTGTTACTGTTGATACAATTTTTCTCATGACGGGCAAACTTCATCTGCCCATTCCTATGATGGTTTTAGCCGGGCCCATATATCGCGGACAGCTATCGATTATGCCCATATTGTTTTTAAGTACAATTATTCTTACGGGGCCTGCCTGGTGTAGCCATTATTGTTACTTTGGAGCCATTGATAGTTGGGTTTCGGGACGACGAAAGAAAAAATTTTTCATCAAAAATGGTAGTGCTTTTAAATGGACTACATTTATTGTTGTTATATTTTTTGCTTGGTTTTTCCGAATGGTTGGTGTTGGACACTTTATTACTACCTTGTTAGCCATTTTGTTCGGTTTATTGGGTGTTGGTGTAATTTTTTTTCTATCCAACAGGTATGGAACCATGATTCATTGCACTTATTATTGTCCTTTGGGAAGTTTGGTGAACTTGATTAAGTGGATAAATCCTTTCAGACTTACTATAGTCGATAGTTGTACTCTATGTATGCGTTGTACCTCTATTTGTAAGTACGATGCTTTAAAACTGGAAAATTTAAAGAGTCGAAACCCTGGAATATCCTGTACTCTATGTGGCGATTGCATTCACTCGTGTCACCATCAATCATTACGGTATAAGCTTTTTTCTCTAAGTTCCAATACATCACGGAGTATTTATTTATTTTTAACTATATCCCTTCATGCAATTTTTCTTGCTATCGCAAGGATTTGATTATAAACTTACGATTAGGTATTAGTTTTCATAATCATTTTGTTGATTTAGTTTAATATTAATTTTATGTTAATAACATTAACTTAAACTATCTGGTACACTGAATTAATATTACGCGAATAAATTTGCGTTAAGAAATAAAAAAAGTATAGAAATGAAAACTATGAAGTGGATATCAATGGCTTGTGCAGGTTTATTAACCATGCAAGTGATAGCTTCCGAAAAACCTAATTTTGAGGTTGCTAGAAATAATAGCTGTTTATCGGGTAAAGGAACTGAACTTAAAGGCCAGGTGCTCGACAAAATTACCCACGAGCCTTTAGTTGGTGCAAAGGTGAAATTGGTCGATTGTAATATGGAAGTATATACCGATTTTGATGGTAATTTTTCTTTTGATAAAATTAGCGAAGGTGATCACATTATTCAGGTCGAGTATGTTTCGTACGAAACGCGCTTTTCTACAATTACACTTTCCGAGGACATAAAAAACAGTCCGGTTATTTTCCTTAAAAATGTTAGAAACTGATTTTCTGCATCCGTTTTCTCACATTTTATCCTAGTTAACAGATTGAAATAACGGGCATAGCTAAATTGTGTCTATGCCACTAATGATTAATTTTCAGAAGAATGAAAAGAACTATTTTTTTGTCTTTTTTTATCCTGTTTTCAATTGTTCAAGCCTCGAAAGGTCAGGTTTTACTAAAAGTCGAAAATTCGAAATACTTCGATACAAATCATAATCTATATACGGGTAAGTATGTAGAATATTATGAGAATGGAAATAAGCGGATTGAAATGAACATAAAGAACGGGGAGTTGGATTCGACGACAGTTCTTTATTTTCCAGACGGCAAAATCAATGAAATTAGAAACTACAAGAACGGCCTTATTCATGGTACCTGGATTAAGTACAATCAGAAAGGAATTAAAGTAGCTGAAGCTAAGTATAATAGGGAAAAGAAGGACGGGAAGTGGCTGATTTTTGATGATGAGGGTCGGTTGAAATACGAAATGTATTACAAAAATGGCGAGAAATGTGGTATATGGCGTATCTATAAAGAAGACGGCAGTATAGAGGCTGAGAGAAAATATACATCATGCAATTAAAATGTAAAAAACCATGTTTCAGCTAATTAACCCTTCAGATTTGCTAAAAGCTGTTGATTTTAAATGGCTTAATAAGTATACAGTCAAATTTTGGATGAATTTTTTCCGCTACCCAGAAATTAACAGTTTGTATGCTAAATACAAAAACACCAAGGGTTTTGATTTTATACGTAAAATACTCGAAGAGGTAAAAATAAGATATCGAATAGCTGATAGCGAAATAAACAACATACCAACCAATGGGCCATTCATAATTATCAGCAACCATCCATATGGTGGGGTCGAGGGTTTGATATTGTTGGACATTTTATCGCAACGCAGACCCGATGTTAAGATAATGGCCAATTTTCTTTTTCAGCATCTCGAGCCCATAAGCGATTTCTTTTTTCCAGTAAATCCCTTCGAAACCGTAAAAGATATTAAAAGCATAAGTGGCCTTAAAGAGGCTTTAAATCATATTTCCGAAGGGCATCCACTAATTATTTTTCCTGCTGGCGAAGTATCGACCTGGCAGGGCAATCCAATGACCGTTACCGACAGGAAATGGCATAAAGGAGCTATTAAGTTCATTAAAAAAGCCGATGTCCCGGTGGTACCAGTTCATTTTTCGGGTTCGAACAGCTATTTATTCCATTTGTTGGGGCTAATACATCCAATGCTACGAACTGCTAAGTTACCTTCTGAATTATTAAATAAGAAAAACAAAACCATTTCGGTAAGGATAGGCAAACCTATTTCGACAAATGAAATTAAAAAATTCGACGAAATATCTCGCTTAGGCCGTTATCTCCGAGCACGCACCTATGCACTCGAGCACCAGACAGAAATTAAAAAATTTTACTTACCACTTTTTTCCGACGAAAAAAATGCACAAGAAATTATTCCACCTGTCGATCCGTCGATGCTCGAGAAAGAGGTTAAAGAACTTCGTCAGAGCAATCTTCTGTTTCGTTATAAACATATCAGTGCCTATTTGACCGAAGCTCATCGTATACCATATTTGATACAGGAAATAGGTCGTTTACGCGAAGTAACCTTCCGGATGGTAGGCGAAGGTACGCTTCAGGCTTATGATCTCGATGAGTACGATTATTATTACCATCATTTATTTCTATGGGATAACGAAAATCAAAAATTAATCGGAGCATACAGGCTTGGACTCGGATGGGATATTTTAGAACTATATGGCATAAAAGGTTTTTATACCCGAAGCCTATTTAAATATAAGAACGAGTTTAGTAAAATCTTAGAGCAAACTATCGAACTGGGACGCTCTTTTATTGTTCAGGAATATCAAAGAAACCCACTAAGCCTTTTTTTGCTATGGAAGGCTATTTTTTATACCGTTATCCGTTATCCCCAGTGTCGGTATCTTTTAGGGCCTGTAAGCATAAGCCAGAATTATTCGCAGGTAACTCGCTCGGTTATTGTTAAGTACATCAGACAATATCACTTCGATTCGGCTTTAGCCAAATACGTTATGCCTCGTAAAAAGTTTAACCCCGACATACCGCTCGATACTAACATACTTGTTTCTTCGGTCAACGGATTGGCTGAAATAGACAGGCTGATTGAAGATATAGAAGAGAGCCATACTCGTATGCCCGTTTTACTAAAAAAATACCTTCAGCTTAACGGTAAAATAATTGCGTTCAATATCGATCCCAACTTTAACTCGTGCCTCGATGGATTGATGATTTTAGATCTACACGAGGTTCCTGTCGATATTTTAAAGCAATTTATGAAAGAAGAATCACAGGGAGAGATTAAAAAATATTTTGAAAATATACGTTCGAAAAATCCTTTAATGTTGAAAATAGAATCATTCACGTAAAAACTACGATTGTTGTATGAAAAAAAGCATTTTTGTTGTTGTTCTTTTTTTAGTAAAGGTATCATTCTTGCTTGGTCAGGGAGTAATAAAGGGAACGGTTGTTGATGCTCAAACTGGAGAGTCGCTCATAGGATGTAATGTATACATTCAGGGAACTACGCAAGGGGTGACAACTGACTTGGATGGAAATTTTGTAATTCGAAATGTAAAACCTGGTAAATACACTCTTGTAGCCTCTTATGTTTCATACGATAACAAGACACTGGAGGTACAGGTACCTTCCACGGGTGAAGTAAATGTTTCGATAAGTTTGTCGCCAGCAACAATTACCATCAGCGAAGTTAATGTTGTGGCCAAAAAACGATACGATACCGAAATGTCGATGCTAAACACGATCAAGTCTAAAGAAGTGATTATTAGTGGTATTTCCAACCAGCAGATCCAGAAGTCGCAGGATAAAGATGCAGCTGAAGTGTTGCGTCGAGTTCCTGGAATAACAATAACCGATGGAAGATTTGTGGTTATTCGTGGTTTGTACGAGCGATACAACTCAGTGCTATTAAATGGAGTAACGGCACCCAGTAGTGAAGCCGACCAACGGGCATTTTCATTCGATTTAATTCCAAGCGGTATGATCGATAACATTATAGTGTACAAATCGCCTGCTCCTGAATTACCGGCCGACTTTGCCGGTTCGGCTATCAATATTGCTACAAAAAATACCGCCGAGGAAAATAGTTTTTCCTTCTCATATACTGCGGGTTATACCCAACAAACCACTTTCAAAAATTTTGTGTCGTATCCTGGTGGTAAATTCGATTGGTTAGGTTTAGATGATGGAACACGCAATATTCCCAAAATTTTTCCATCCAAAAACCAAATGAACGATTCGGTATTTTTTTACGATTACTTACCCGAATATCGTGATTCAATTACTCGCATTTCTAAATCGTTCCGAAACAATGCTTTTATTCCTCAAAGTTTTAAAGCACCTATCAATCAGAGTGCAAATGTAGCATTTAACAGAGTTTTTAAGTTTGGGGATAATGTACGCGGAGCCAGTTTTACTTCGATACTATATAGTAACAGTTACGTGAACCAGGATGCCAAACGTGCCGAGTATCTTGATCCTAACCCTATAACAGGCGAAGAATCATATCTTTTCGATTTTCGTGATGATCGATACAATAACAATATCAGAGCATCGCTATTACAGAATTTTTCTCTTTCATTCTCTCCAAATCACACAATAGAGTGGCGAAATTTTGTTACCATTAATACCCTTAACCGAACCGTTGTACGCGATGGGATGGATTATACAAGTTCGCAAATCGATACCGTCCGAGCTTATGCAATGGAATTTTACGAACGAACTGCATACACCGGACAGCTTGCAGGCAAGTCGAGTTTTAACGACAAAAATACCGAAATCGACTGGGTATACGGTTATTCGTACGCTAATAAATCGCAACCCGACATGAAAAGATTGTATTTTTTTAAAACCGACGATGGCACTGGCCAGTATAAATACCGTCTTTCTTTTGCAAGTTCTCTTCCCGTTCCTGAAAGAGGGGGTAGATTTTACATTTTTGCCTACGAAAATATTCATAATGCAGGTTTAAACTTAACCCAAAATATTATCTTGGGTAGTAAAACCTATACTATCAAAACAGGTGCCTATTATGAATTGCGAAACAGGGTGTTCGATGCAAGGAATATTGGTATTGTTACTAAAGGCGCACTGTCAGTTAATCTTTTCCAGCCTCTCGATAGTGTCTTCCAAAATGATAACTTTTTTTACCCTGGTGGGCTAGTATACAACGAAAATACTAAGTCTTCGAATCATTATCGCGCACACGTACAGTCAATAGCACCATATGTTGGAATAAAAATTCCTATCGGTAGTAAAATTTCCACTTATTCGGGTATACGTTACGAAAACTACTATCGCTTAATTGCTGATTTTCAGAAAAACAAAAATTTGATTCCCGATAGAACCTATCGATCAAACGATATTTTCCTCAGTACGAATATTACTTACTCGTTTAATGAAAAAAATTTACTTCGTTTTTCTTATGGTAACACAATAAATCGACCCGAATTTCGCGAGGTATCTCAGTTCTATTACACCGATTTCGACCTGAATGCAGGTGTTTGGGGTAATGATTCGCTGAAAGATTGTCAGATACAGAACTACGATTTAAGGTATGAGCTTTATCCTTCGACCGAAGAAATTATTAGTCTTTCGCTCTTCTATAAGCACTTTAAAAACCCTATAGAAACATCACTAATCGAAAGTGGAAATCAACCCGAATACAAACCCTTTAACAGCGAACAAGCCTTTAGTCAAGGTATTGAGCTTGATGTAAGAAAAAGTTTTATAAGTTTGGCATCGCAGGATAACTTGCTCCAATATTTCAAAAATTTTACACTAGTTATGAATGCCTCACTGATCAAGAGTAAAGTAAAAACTGAATGGGCCGATGCGCGTGAAAAAGAGCGTGAAATGATGGGGCAATCGCCATATATTATTAACGTTGGTTTATATTATTCGAGCGAGAAAAGCCGTTTGCGAATAACTAGTTTGTATAATAGAGCAGGCAGAAGATTGGTCGCAATTGGTACAAAAAACAATCCTCATACTTGGGAATTGTCTCGTAATGCTGTAGATCTTACTGTCTCTAAGGGGTTTGGCCGCGGACTCGAGGTTAAGCTTGGTATTAAAGACCTCCTAAACGAACCTGTTCAAAGAGTGCAGTACGATGTAGTAAAAAACTCTTCTTCTGGAATCACAAAAGAACTAACCGAAACAACCTTATACTATAAACCCGGCACTCAGGTAAGTTTGGGTATAAGTTTTAAATTCTAATTTCTCTTGTAATTATTGAAAACCTCTTCCCTTTCTTATATATCAACACCTTAAAGATGCTCCGGCCTCAACATAGCCGGGGTATCTTATTTATATTTCATCCCTTTAAGTAATACTCTGATAAAATGAAGAATGATCTAACAACTATCGAAATACCTCAATTTATTCTGTCATTGGATGGAAGGTATATCGGTTTAGAACAAATAGATTCATATTCAGCAGAATAGCAATTATACGACAAGTTTGCTATTATTTAATATATCGTTAAGAGTTGCATAATATAGAGAGGGTAGTTTTACCATGAAAAATTAAGTTTAACTAAATAAATGAATTATGAAAAGAATTTTACTTGCATTAAACATGGTGCTGGCCGTAATGTTAGGACACAGCCAGTCGATAGATGCTCCATTTTTCAAAAAGGTAAGCTACATTGGCGCATTTGGTAAGGAAGACTGGACAGCGGGATGGGCTAACTTTGATCCTCAGAATACCGACTATCCCAATCCTACAAGTATTTTAGGTAATGGCGAATTAACCTTAGCGGGAGGGATGAAAATTACAAAAGATACAACAATAAGTGGAAAGGTAAAACTTGATGGTTGGGTTTATGTGAAATCTGGTGCTACCTTAACTATTCAACCGGGAACAATAATTAGAGGTACTACAGGTTCGACCCTCATTATCGAACGTGGCGCTAAAATTAATGCTGAAGGAACAAAAGATCAACCTATTGTTTTTACCTCAATGAAGCCTAAAGGTTCGCGTGCTCCTAGCGACTGGGGTGGCGTAATTATTTTAGGTAAAGCTACAAACAATAAAGGTAATGATGTGCTCATTGAAGGTGGTGTTGGGGTTCAGTTTGGTAGCGGAGGTTCGCCTGTTGAAGACGACAATTCTGGTGTATTAAAATATGTAAGAATCGAATTCCCAGGTTATGATATCGATGGAAATGGCAATGAGGTGAATGGTTTAACTATGGGTAGCGTAGGTAGTGGTACAACAATAGAATATGTGCAAGTTTCTTTCAGTGGTGACGACGCTTTTGAATGGTTTGGAGGTACTGTTAATTGCCGCTATCTTATTGCATTGGCAACCGAAGATGATGATTTCGATACCGATAATGGGTATAGAGGTAATGTACAGTTTGCTCTTGCCATACGCGACTCAAAAATCTGCGATACCGACGGTGCTCGTGGATTTGAGTCGGACAATGACGCTAACTCAAGTTACAATAAACCATATACCAGTGCTGTATTTAGTAATGTAACGCTCATCGGACCGGGTGTCGACGAATCGTCTACTAAAAAGCATGATGTAGGTCTTTTACTGCGTCGAAATACTCGTCTACAAATTTATAATTTAGTAGCTACTAAACATATTAAAGGTGGTGTTGTAATTGATGGCGATCCTACCCAACAAGCAGCTAAGGATGATTCGTTGATTTTTAACAATTCAATTCTCGCTGGTTATGGAAGTACTGCTGTTAGCAGAAAGGGTACAAACAATCCTTTATCGAATGCCTACGATTGGTTCCTTAACTCAAGCAAGAAGAATGATACCACATCATTCAGCTCTTTAAAATTAGCTTTTCCAGTTAATCTTTCTCAAGCATCATCTTCTTTTGTTCCTGCCGAAGGTTCAATATTACTTACCAAAGGTTCGTCGTGGGGTAAAGCTGTAACTTCGGTCGATATATCTTCACCAAAAGACAGCATTTTGATTAACGAAAGCATTCAGCTTACTGCTGCTGTTCTTCCCAACGATGCTGCAAATAAAGATGTTAAATGGTCGATTATCGAAGGTGCTTCGCATGGCACTATTAGTCAAACTGGCGTTTTACAAGGTACAAGTGCTGGTAATATCAAGGTTAAAGCCGAAGCTCTCGATGGTTCACTCGTATCAGATTCAATCATCATCGTAGTAAAAGAGCAAGTTGGTATTAAACAATTAACAAACCTCTCAAAAGTATATCCAAACCCTGTTTATTCGGTTTTGAATGTATCGGGTAAAGCTCTACGTGGTGTAGAAGTCTTTGATGTTGTAGGTAAAAAAGTACGTTTTGCAAATCACATTGCAAGTACTCAAGTAAGCATAAACATGGAAGGATTACCTGAAGGTTTGTATGTGGTAAAGGTCATTTATCAGAATGGCTCTACCGAATTGCACAAAATATTTAAAAAATAAATTTTAAATGATAAAGGAGCAGAAAATAATTTTTCTGCTCCTTTTTTTAAACCTCTGATTATGCTAATTAACAATAAACTTCCCGAAATCAATCAGGAATTAATAATTGAACATCACAAACAATCGAGAAACTTTATTTTTGCCATATTAGGTTATATATATTTAATTAAATCTCAACAAATTAATGCCGAAAACACATCTGCAGATTATTATCGTGAAATTGAAAATCTTTGCTTCCAACTATTAGAACACGAACAATCGTTAGTGTTTACAATATTATTTGAACTGAACAAGCAAATGTTAGCTTCAAATCAGCT
>JAOAFU010000040.1 GCA_026416115.1 Bacteroidales bacterium
CGACAGTAAACTATGTACTGCCGGTGGAAAACGATTTGTACCCATCGATTTACAAAAATCAATTGCCGCTAATGAAACTCGTTACGACGAAAGCTCGATATACGAAAAACAATACGATCCCTTTTTTAAAATCGACTTTAAGGTAGCTTTTAAGTACAATAAAACAAAATCGACCCATGAATGGCAGATTTACGTCGAAAATATTACAAACCACCGCAATCCGCTATACGAATATTACAACACTACTCGCAAAAAAATTACCCGCTCATATCAACTTGGCATTTTTCCAATGGTACTATGGCGTCTTACTTTTTAACTCTTTCGCCTTTAATTCGTAAGGTTAAAAACTAATCTAATATTTAAAATAGACAATGACTAAACCATAATTGTGCAAAACAGGTTTATCAATCAAATCTGACCAATTTTATTTTACAAATTGTGAGATAATATTAGCTTACTATATATTTGAAGTACTCATAATACTAAAACATTGCTTAGCAACAACTTTAAAATCAACAGGGAAATTTTGAGAGTTTTTTTTGAATAATTGTAAAAAATACACTAAAAAATTACGATAATTGTCATTGAAAAGAAAGGCTATTTGTAAAGTTGTAAAATATTGTTTATAAGCACGTTAAAATTATTTTTATGGAAATTACAGGGATCGTTGAGAAATTTAAAAGCTTATATGGGGCAAATCCAATTATTGCCCGTGCACCAGGACGCGTGAATTTGATTGGTGAACATACCGATTATAACGACGGTTTTGTTTTACCTGCTGCTGTTGATAAAGAAATAGTTTTTGCGTTACAAAAAAATGGCTCCTCTACAGTTCGCGTTTTTTCAATGGACATGCAACAGAGTGCTCAATTTGAGCTTAATCAAATGGTACCTCAGCAGGGGTGGGTAAATTATATCATTGGCGTTTTTGCCGAACTTATTAAAAAAGGGGTAAAAGCCGAAGGAACCGACTTAGTATTTGCAGGAGATGTACCCCTGGGCGCCGGGATGTCGTCGTCGGCTGCACTCGAAAGTGCCCTGGCCACTGGCATAAATTATCTTTACAACGGTGGCCTTTCAAAGCTTGAACTTGCCCTTGCTGCCCAAGCTGCAGAACATAACTACGCCGGTGTAAAATGCGGTCTGATGGATCAATACGCCAGTATTTTTGGAAAAACTGATCATGTTATTAAACTCGACTGTCGTACTCAGCAACACGAATATTTCAAGTTCGATTTCTCGGAGTTTATGTTGGTGCTGTGCGATACCAATGTTAAACATTCTTTGGCCTCTTCGGAATACAATGTTCGTCGCGCACAGTGCGAAACAGGTGTCGAAATTGTAAGAAAAAAATACCCTCATGTGAGAAACCTTCGCGACATTACCCTTGAAATGTTAAAAGAGGTAAAAAGCGAGATGGAAACTATTATTTACAACCGATGCGAATACGTAATTGAAGAAAACATGCGCGTTGAAAAAGCCTGCAATGCTTTAATTAATAATGATTTCAAAACATTCGGCCAGATGATGTACTTAAGTCACGATGGTCTTCAACATAAGTACGAAGTAAGCTGTCCCGAACTCGACTACCTGGTTGAAATGGCCAAAAAACACCCTTCTGTCCTTGGTTCGCGCATGATGGGAGGTGGATTTGGCGGTTGTACTATCAACCTTATTCATAAAGATGCAGTAGATGAATTTATTTTAAAAATGGCAACTGCATACCAACAAAAAACCGGACTTGAAATGAAAGCTTACAGAGTTAAAATAGGTGAAGGTGCTCGAGTAGAAATTATGTAAACTTCGGCCTATAAACTACTAACTGATTTAATATACTTACCTTTCGTTTAATGGGATGTTTGTGTCAAACATCCCATTTTTTGTTTTTTCTATTGAGACACTAAGAAATAAAAATTTCTGGCTAATTCTTAATCACCGCCATCAGATATATTTTCTGATTAACAATTTTGGATTAAAAAGCTCTGTCAAATAAGATAAGACCTTCCAAAGCAATTGGAAGTGTTGAGCATACTTAGTTCTATCATAAGTTGGCCCCTACGGGACTAATATTTGTAACTCCCTATGCAAGTTCTGTTTCTGCAAGATCTTAGAGGTTTTTTCAGATAATTCCAAAATTGACCATGAAAATAATGTAGTATGTACCATTTCATTATTGGTAATAATTCAAAATATTTGTGTGCATTTTTTTCAAATGAGCGCCTTTAGACATTGTTCCTTTTGCAATGTTGAGATAATTTAAACCTGCCATTAATAAGATCTAAAAAAAGAAAATTTATACTTTACTGCATGAAGCTGAAACTACTATATCAACTGTTTATTGATTGTAAAATTTTTTTTATCACTAAAGTTCAAAAATTTGAAAATTTGAGTATATCAACAACAACATTTGGGAGTTTAAAAATACCTTTTAATCTTATTAGCAATATTCAAGATTTATCCTAAGATAAGGACAATAAATGTTATCAAAAAACCTAATAGAAAACCAGCATACACTTGTCTCTCGGTATGTACCTTTAACCAAAGGCGAGCCGAGCATACCAGACCAGAAATTATTATTGAAAAAATGAGCCAATTCAGATTAATGGCTTGCCAGCGAGTGTAAAGTAAAAAAGTTATGGCCATCAAGCCACCGACGCCAATGGCATGTGTACTTATTTTCCAATAAAATAAAATAATTATATTAGCCAAAATACACAAACCAGCAGATAACACAATGTTATTGACAGCTTCTGGCAGAACGAGTCTTTGTAATATCAAATACAGCAGAAAATAATTTACTAAAATGAGGGTATATGGTAATATTCTCCCTGAACGGTTGGAAAGTTGATAATCGGAAATATGACCGGTAGTTTTTAAAAGCATTAATATAAAAAGGGGGATGAGCAAAGTACCCAAAGAAACAATGAAAATTATCCAAATAACTGAACTTTTAGGCCATAACCCAAAATAGTAACCCGAAAAAAATAACATAACCGTACCAAGCGTAGGTATTATCAGTGGATTAAAAATAACCGAGATATAATGTGCGATAGTATCCAACTTTCTCAAAAAATCATTCATAGCATACTTTTCTATTCCGACATTCTACAACTCTAAACTGCAATGATAAAAAAAACATCGCACTTATCGACTGCATTAATATTTTTGAAGAAAAAATTCAATAAAAGTTTATTAATTAAATCCCGGGAAATCATTAATTTTTATATTTTGACAATTAAAACATAAAGTTTATAATTTAAATCAAGTTTTTTTCATTGCATTTTGTTGATAGAAAAAATTTAGTTTTGATGAAAAAGTAATGGGGACAAATAATTAAACAAAAAGATTATGTTTTCGAATGTAGTAGATACTCCTGTATCTAGAGTTGTAGAAAAACTAATTAACGATTGGATATTAGCAATAAATGCCATTTTGAAGGAAAAACAAGAAATCGCGATTGCCCTCTCAGGAGGTAATACCCCCCAATTGATGTTTAACATGCTGGCAGAGCAATACAAAGATAAAATACCATGGAATCGAATCCATTTCTTCTGGGTTGACGAGCGCTGGGTGCCTCACGAGAGCATTGAAAGCAATTATGGAAATGCCAAGCGAATTCTGTTTGATCGGGTCGATATACCTAACGATCATCTTCACCCAATCAATACTGCAGACGACGATCCATCGAAAGAGGCCATCAGATATTCGAACGAAATAATGAAATTTGTTGAGCAATTCGACAACATTCCTGCTTTCGATATAATTTTTCTAGGTATGGGCGATGACGGACATGTAGCCTCGATATTTCCAGGTCAAGAAGAACTTTTCGAAACTAATCAACTATGTGCAGTAACCCAACATCCTCAAACTGGACAAACGAGAATAACCTTAACAGGAAAAATTATTAATCATTCTAGATACACTGTCTTCCTAATAACTGGCAAACAAAAAAGTACTGTACTCCAGACTGTTTTTGAAAGTAATAAAATGATATACCCTGTGCAGTATGTAAGGCCAAAATTAGGGGGATTATTTTGGTATATCGATCTCGATGCTGCAAAAAACATTCGACGCTATAAAGTGTTCGATTGAGACGGAGATTAAAATAGAAAGAAAATACTCTTAAAATTTTGATTATATTGCAATGATATTGAGATTTGGGTTAATTATCAGCGTAATAAAATACAAGTAATTCTACTTATAAAATTTATCCGATATCTATCCGTAGACCATCCTCGGCCATAAGAGTTGCAGGAAAAATTTTCATAGTCTCTTCTAGGAATTTTCCCTCATGATTATATCGAGAAGAGAAATGTCCAATAATTAGTTTTCCCACCTTAGCTTCAACAGCTAATTGGGCAACATCAACCGTGGTAGAATGATAAGTTTTTTTTGCGAGCTCAGTATCTTCTTCAAGAAAAGTAGCTTCGTGATAAAGAGCATCGACCCCTTCGATATAAGGAATGATTTCCTTAAGAGGACGAGTATCGGAGCAATAAGCATAAGAACGAATAGGAGGAGGGTCGAAGGTTAGTTCCTCATTGCTAATCCACTTTTCTCCATCAAAAAAATCTGAACCGCCTTTTATTTCTTGAATATCCTTTATGCTGAGTTTGTAAAGGGCTATACACTCCTTTTTAATTTTGCGAGGTTGAGGTTTCTCTCGAAATAAAAAACCTACACACGGTATTCTATGTTTCAGGGGTATTGTAGAAACGCAAAGGCGATCATCTTCGAAAATAACTTCGCTTTGTTTGGTTTGGATAGGATGAAACACCACCTGAAACGACATTTGTTCATAAAAAAAACTCTGATGGAAACTCAGGTACGATTCCAGTCGAGGATCGGCATAAATATGGAGGGGTTGAGTACGCCCTAAAATTGAGTAGGTAGAGAGCAATCCAGGGAGTCCCATCACATGGTCGGCATGTAAATGGCTTATAAAAATGTGATTTAGTCGAGTAAACTTGATATGAAACTTCCGAAGTTGCATTTGTGTTCCCTCTCCACAGTCGATTAAAAAAAGCCGCTCGAGGTGATTAATTACCTGAGCGGCTAAATTTCTTTTAGAGGTGGGTACAGCTGAACTGCTTCCGAGTATGGTTACATAAAAGGACATTCCAACAATGGACTACTACTTTTCTTTAATTAGCTCAACAGCCTCATTTACAGTTTCGGTAATGTTCAGCACCGTATCGAGCTGTGAGATTATGATAAGACGTTCGACAGCATCGTTCAATCCCGTAAGAACAAACTTACCGCCTGCATTTTTACACAGCCTGTTGGCAACAAGAATGGCACTTAAACCTGAAGAATCACAATACCGACATTTGCTCAAATCCAGAATAATATTCTTTTCCCCATTGCCCGATACGAGCACCAGCTCCGATTTGAGAGAAGGAGCAATATGGGTATCAAGCTTTTCTTCCAGGACCTGAATTAGCGTGTAATTCTCCAGTTTGTCAATCTTGAATTCCATTGTTGTTGAATTTAAATTTACAACTTATTCGCCCTTTTCCTTATTGTTTTTAATGTTCTGTTCCATTTCGGATTTTAAGGCTGCCAATTCGCTGATATCCCCAAGAGTTGTTTTTTCGATGTCCATCTTTACTTTCTTAGATTTTTTATTCGATGGAGTCTCTTCTTTTTTGGAAACCTCCTGTGCTTTTCTCTCATCCTCGTGAACCTTGGAGTGAGATACCACAATTCGCTTAGCTCCTTTATTAAATTCGAGAACCTTGAATGGTAATTTCTCATCCACCTGTGCAGTCTGCCCATCGGCTTTCACCAGGTGTTTGAGAGATGCAAACCCTTCAACACCATAAGGTAAAGCTATTACGGCTCCTTTGTCGTGAATTTCAACAATCGTACCCTCATGAACGGAATCGATAGTGAAAATGGTTTCGAATACTTCCCATGGGTTTTCTTCAACCTGTTTGTGTCCAAGACTTAAACGACGGTTTTCTTTATCGATATCGAGCACTACCACTTCGAGCTCTGCTCCGATACTGGTAAATTCGGCCGGATGTTTAATTTTCTTTGTCCACGACAAGTCTGAAATATGAATTAACCCATCTACACCTTCTTCTATTTCAACAAATACACCAAAGTTAGTAAAATTCCTAACTTTTGCAACATGTTTACTTCCTACAGGATATTTTTCGAAGATTTTTTCCCATGGATCGGGTTTCAGCTGCTTGATTCCCAGCGACATTTTACGCTCTTCACGATCGAGGGTAAGAATAACAGCTTCTACTTCATCGCCTACTTTAAGAAATTCCTGAGCACTACGCAGATGTTGCGACCACGACATCTCGGAAACATGTATAAGTCCTTCAACACCCGGTGCTATTTCGACAAAAGCTCCATAATCGGCCATCACAACAACTTTGCCTTTAACTTTGTCACCAACTTTCAAGTTAGGATCGAGCGAATCCCATGGATGTGGTGTTAATTGTTTTAAACCAAGTGCTATACGTTTTTTTGCATCATCAAAATCGAGGATAACCACATTGAGCTTTTGATCGAGCTGGACAATTTCTTCGGGGTGATTTACACGACCCCACGAAAGATCGGTGATATGAATTAAACCATCTACACCACCCAAGTCGATAAATACACCATACGATGTTATATTCTTAACGGTACCTTCGAGTACCTGACCCTTTTCGAGTTTAGAAACAATCTCTTTCTTCTGCTGCTCAAGTTCGGCTTCGATAAGAGCTTTGTGAGAAACAACGACGTTTTTAAATTCGTGGTTGATTTTAACAACTTTAAACTCCATAGTTTTACCCACAAAAGCATCGTAATCGCGAATGGGTTTTACATCGATCTGTGAACCGGGCAAGAATGCTTCGATACCAAAAACATCTACTATCATACCACCTTTGGTACGACATTTAATATAACCCGTAATAATTTCGTCTTTTTCGTATGCCTCATTTACACGGTCCCATGAGCGCAAAGCTCTAGCTTTTTTATGCGAGAGGATAAGCTGTCCTTTCTTGTCTTCCTGACTTTCGACATAAACTTCTACCTTATCTCCCACTTTCAAATTGGGGTTGTAACGAAACTCATTAAGACTTATTACCCCTTCGGACTTGTAGCCAATATTGACGACTACTTCCCTTTTATTCATTGCAATTACAGTACCCTCTACTACCTCACTTTCGGCAATTGTAGAGAAAGTTTTACTGTAAATTTCATCGAGACGAGCTTTTTCTTCGGGCGAGTACTGTAATCCTTTATTGGTTACAGTGTCCCAGTCAAACTCTGCCAACTCTGCCTCGTGTGTTGCTTTTTTAATTGCTGCCAGTTGATCGGTATGATCATCATCGTCATCTTCTACTAATGCATCATCTTCTACTGCTAACTCTTCGTCTTCAACAGTTAAATCTGCATCATCATTGTACTCCAGCTCGTTTAAGCTGTCTACCTGCTCAAATTCTTTTTCTTTTTTTGCCATTTAATCAAATTTAATTAATGGGTTCGACATTATGTTGACTTATAGGAGATGCAAAGTTAATACTTTATTTAATATGACTTAAAGATACAAAAAATTATTTTTTCCAGCGCTACATGATAGTATATTTTTTAAAATTACAATATTATAACGTTTGTTTTTTTCCAGTTTTCTTTCATAAAGTTTCGTTGTAGGCACTACCTTCGCATATAGCAATTTAATCTTAATGTATTATTTGCTTTATTTCTCAAACCCAATTAAATTTAGTTAAGGTTTAAGAAAGTAGAAGTTTACAAACGTTTTTAGATTGGAGCAAGAATTTTTATTAAATAAGGTTGAAAAAACCTAATATGCGTGTAATATGAAAATCCTTAATAGAAAGTTATGAAAATAATTCGGCATATTGAATAAATCCAAATAGCCTAATTGGGGCAATAATTAGATTAAACATTTGGTAATTCGGGTTTATTTCATAAATTTGGCACATAATGCAGCGTATGAGAAGACTTTTATATGTTTTTTTGCTAATGTTTATTCTGCCTCTTTTTGATTCCTCGATAAGAGCGCAAACTGCTGGTTTTATTATGGATACTACCATGGGTTGTGGTAGTTTACGGGTAACTTTTATTAACACCTCAACTCCCGACGGTGGTGAGACACTCAACGACTACGATTTTTTATGGAGTTTTGCAAGTTCAACTCGTCGCGACACTTCGCGTGTATCACACACGTTCAACAGCCTATATAAAGATACACTGATTGCTATTACATTAACCATGCGACATAAAAATATAGAGGGCAAAACTGCAAGTTTTCGCGATACTATTCGGATAAGGCCCATACCCAACGCATGGTTTCAGATAGCCGACCACCCAATCGATACACTACTGTATGTTTTCCGCTCGGGAAAAGCTCCCAGCGATACCATTGCATATCGCTATATTTGGCAAGACATTACTGCAAATCGCGTTTTAAGGACGCATCCCAATGCCACTGCAATCGAAACCTCAGGTAGTTCGATTTTTCGAAGAGACACACTTATACATACTTTCAACAGTAGTCAGACAGGATATCGTACCCTTCGACTCTCAGTTAGCGATTGGTATGGTTGTTCAGCACAATTCGATACCACCATATTAGTTTCTCCAACTTTAGTAGTTCCTAAATTTTTTACACCCAACGGAGATGGGCGAAACGACTTTTTCTATGTACAGACTAATGGAAAAGATTTCTACAAACTCGAAATTTTTAATTCACGTGGGCAACGCATATATCATTCAATAGCTCAAACCATCATGTGGGATGGCATTATTGAAACATCTGGTCAACCAGCGCCTGCAGGTACCTATTATTACTACATTGAATCTACTTCGGGCATACGTGCACAGGCCAAAGGATTTTTTGTGCTGCTCCGCCAATAAATTTTGTAAAATTCCCTATTAGTTAATCAAATGAAAATCTATCGAAGTGGCAAACCACTTGCAATTATTGCAGCTATTGCAAAAAATTATGCCATAGGCAACAATAATACATTACTTTGGCATATACCCGAAGACTTTAAATGGTTTAAAAAGTTAACAATGGGGCACACCATCATAATGGGAACTAACACCTATCTTTCGTTACCCCGTCGTCCGCTTGCGGGTAGAAAAAATATAGTAATCTCACACACCCACAAATACGATTTACAAGGAGCCATTGGAGCAAATTCGATTGAAGAAGCCATAGAGCTGGCAGATGCGGATAATGAAAATTTTATAATAGGAGGAGCTTCGATTTACAAACAATTTATGCCACTGGTCGACAAACTTTATATTACCTACATCGACCAAACATACGAAGCCGATACCTTTTTTCCTCCCATTGATGCAAATGAATGGCAGATGACCCAATGCTACCCTCAGCAAGAAGAACATCCTCTTGGACTTCGGTACGAATTTCGGGTGTATGAACGAATATAATAAAATTTAATTTTTATACCCATTATTAGCCTTTTGATGTTTTCTTAATATTTTTTTACAAATAATCTTGTTTTTTTAGGTATAACTTTGCCAGCACAGAGGCATTATACTGTTTTTTCTATGCAAAGGGGGGAATACTATATTTCACGAGCTGAAGAATCGAAAGTTTTTTTTCGCTACTGGGGTTCAACGGAATCGAAAACGTGCATATGCATTTTGCATGGCTGGGGCTCTAACGGTGAGGTATACGAACCCTTGGCACAATTTTTTATGGCAAAAGGATTTAGCGTAACGACCGTTGATTTAAGAGGACATGGCCGTTCGGAAGGAAAGGCTAATTTGATTAGGAGAATTAAAACCTTAAGCTATGAAGCCGACTTACTGCTTTCCGAAAGTGAAAAACTTTTTCCACAAGCAAAAAAAGTACTTATGGGACATCAAATTGGAGCCCTCATTGCCCTGCAATACTACCTTTTGCACAGGAAGTTGGTAAGTGCGCTCATGCTCAGTGCTCCATTTTTTAAACCTGCGGTCGAACTTCCAAAACGTTGGTGGGCTATTAGGCGTTTGATAGCCTATATTTTCCCATTTTATTCGATAGATGTATCAGAATCTTTAGGGATAACGCAACTAATTACATCGAGCGGAGAAGGTAAAACAATGTCAAAAATGAATGCACGATTGCTTTGTGAGGTAAAAGAAAAGGGTCAAAAAATGATAACCCAAGGATATAAAATTAACGTACCAACCCTTGTGTTACACTCGCTCGACGACCCCATTTCACTACCTAAATCTTCTGTCGTTTTTGTTCGTAATACGGGTTACTATACTACTTTTAAAAACTGGCAAGGTAAGGGACACTATTTGACCGAACGTAACGATCCGGAGGTGTTCGAATTTATGAAGGATTGGCTGATAAATAATGTGCTATTAACATCGATAAAAGCATGAAATGGCTAACACCCGTCGAAGTAATCCCTTCGGCTTACAAGATAGAACATTCCGATCCCGTAATGATGATTGGATCGTGCTTTAGCGAGTCGATAGGAGAAAAAATGATAGGTCTGAAATTTACAGTCGATCTTAATCCATTTGGCATCCTGTTTAATCCCTCCTCAATTAAGCTTTGTCTTGATCGGTTAATTGAAGGCGAAGTATTTCGTCGAGACGAACTTATAGAGCACAATCATCTCTGGCACTCATTTTTGCATCATTCACGTTTTTCTTCGTTAAATGTCGAAAGCACTCTCACAAATATTAATGAGAGATTAACATATTCGAGCAGCTTTTTACGAAAAATGCACTTTTTATTCATCACCTTTGGTACCGCTTGGGTATACACCCATAAAAAGACCGGAAAAGTTGTAGCCAATTGTCATAAAATTCCTGCAGCTGCTTTTGATAGGCATTTGCTTTCGCCCGAGGATATAGTTAAAGACTACAGAGAACTGATAGGCAGATTAAAAAAAGTAAATCCCAATGTACAAATAATTTTCACTGTAAGTCCTGTACGCCACCTAAAAGATACAGCAGCAGGTAACAGTTTGAGCAAAGCAACCCTCATATTAGCTGTTCATCAGCTTTGTCGAGAGGGTTTGGCTACCTATTTCCCCGCCTATGAAATCATGCTCGACGAACTTCGCGACTACCGGTTTTATGCCGACGATGCCATACACCCTTCAAATGTAGCTATTGACCATATTTTCGAAAAATTCGCAGCAGCTTTTTTTAACAATAACACTTCCCAATTAAATCGCAGGATTGAAGAAATCCTCAGAGCGTTAGAACACAAAATCGAATTCCCCCAACATCCTTCAGTAAAGGGTTTTGCCGATAGCATGCTTAAAAAAATTGAAGCTCTTGAAACCGAATATCCCCTACTCGATTTCGAAAAGGAGAGAAAATATTTTCTGGGATTAATTACTACTCAAAAATAACCTCATCAACCCTGACATCGTGCTCCTCTGAAGGGATGGCGTGAAAAATCTGATAGCTAAAACAAACCCCTATCTTATATCCAGTTTGATTGGATAAAAAACGATCGTAATACCCCTGTCCTCGCCCCAAACGATTGCCTTTATTGTCGAATGCAAGGCCTGGAATAATTATCAGTTCGGGCAAAAGCCCTTCTATCCAATAAGTGCCTATGGGCTCCATTATTCCAAAGTTCCCCTGCACCAGGTTTTGACTGCCAGTGTATTGTTTTAAATGTATTTCATTACCAACCACAACAGGTAAAAGTATTGTTTTAACCTTATAATATTTCTCCAGTAAACTCGTAATGTCGACCTCGCCTGGCAAAGGATAATAAAGCATAATGCATCGGCTCGTTCCGAACTTTTCGTGCAACTCAATTCTATGGCATATGCGAAACGATTTTTGGCAAAGTTCCGAAGGAGAAAAGATTTTTTTTCTCGCAATAACCTGTTTTCGTAAGAGATCCTTCTCAAGATTCATTTTTATTATAATAAAACATGTAATGTTAACAAATATATTTGCTTTGTTAAAAACATGCCTATAAAAATTTTGACTTACAGAACTTAATCTTCCTATTTTTGTAACAGATATTGGTTGACTGACGGGTACTTCTGCCTGTCAGTCATGAAAAGGGAATCCCGTGAAAATCGGGAACTATCCCCGTAGCTGTGAGCTCCGTAAAGGTTGTTCGGCACTCAGCAAGCCACTGTCCCCATTGGAGGGGGGATGGGAAGGCCGCCAAACAATGGAGCAAGTCAGAAGACCTGCCAATATCGATTATACGTATCATGCTTTCGGAGGAAAAGCAGGGTGCTGGTGCAAGAAAGTTCCTTTGGGTATACTCTCTTCTTTCCGGTACGCTTCACTTTTCTTTCCGTAGGTAATGTTAAACCTATAAAACTATTACTTATGGAAACTATGAAAATGTTGTCAAAGAAAAAAATGATTTTTTTTACAGTCTTACCCACTTATTGTGTAGACTCACCAGAGTATTATAGGACAGATTGAATTGATACACCCTCCAGATTGTTCACTCCAAAGTCATTTTTTACAGAGATTTTCTATAAAAATGAAATAGAATAAACAATTATTTGGGTGTTTAAATTTTTTAAATCTCTTTCAACCAAATATTTACATCAAGTAAAATTAACAACTCATCTTACAAAAAATAAAAATATGATAACACACACTTTAGGCTATCCACGCATTGGTGCTCATCGTGAGCTAAAATTTGCCCTTGAAAAATACTGGAAAAATGAGATTTCTGTTGATGATTTATTAAAAATAGGCGAAACTATCCGAAAGTATAATTGGGAAAAACAGCAAGAGGCTAAAATCGATCTAATACCGATTAATGATTTTTCGTATTACGATCACGTGCTCGACACCACCTTGATGCTAGGAAATATACCCCCTCGGTTTAGACCATTCTTAGAATCGCATAGCCAGAATCCCATGCAACTTTATTTTGCCATGGCCCGAGGATATCAGGATGAAAAATATGATATCCATGCTATGGAAATGACTAAATGGTTCAATACGAATTATCATTACATTGTACCAGAATTTTATACCGAAACCTGTTATCAACTTTTATCCGAAAAAGTTTTTGAAGAATTTGCTGAAGCACAAAAGGAAGGGTTTAACCCAAAACCTGTTTTATTAGGGCCTGTAAGCTACGTATTGCTGGGAAAAATTAAGGATAATAGGCTCAGCATTTTCTCCATCCTCGAAGGTATACTTCCTATATATCAACAAGCACTGCTTCGGTTAGAGCAGATGGGTTGCAAATGGGTACAGCTCGACGAGCCCATGTTGGCCACCGATCTTCAACCCCAGCATGCCGAACTTTTTCAATTTGCTTACCATCTGCTAACTTCACAGTTGAATTCGCTTTCGGTTTTACTAGCTACCTATTTTGGAGACATTTCTCATCAACTTGGCCTGATCAATCAGTTACCCATTGATGCGCTCCACATTGATGTTGTTAGTGCCCCTACGCAACTCGATGAACTGGAACATATAAATCCACATATCAAATTATCCTTAGGAATTGTTGACGGACGCAATATCTGGAAAAATGATTTTGAAAAATCGTTAAAGCAAATAATTGCCGCAATGCAAATCCGGGGCAATGATAACTTACTGTTGGCCCCTTCGTGTTCGTTATTACATGTACCCTACGATTTATCGTTTGAAAACAATCCCCAAGCTCTTCCCAATTTTGTAAAAGAATGGATGGCTTTTGCACGACAAAAACTAAAGGAATTAGAGATACTAAAAGCTTTGGCATTGGATAACAAACTTGAAAATGCATTGGCCATTGAAGCCTTTAGTGCCAATGTAAAATGCATGTCGGAAAGAAGACAAAATACCAAAATAAAAAACGAAGAGATACGAATTAAAATTAGAAAAATTGATGAAGAAAAATTGGGCAGGAAATCTCCCTATGCAATAAGATGTGCCATACAACAACAAACATTTAATCTGCCAGTACTCCCCACAACTACCATTGGATCGTTTCCTCAAACCACAGAAGTTAGGAAAATGCGTAATCAATTTCGAAAAGGGCAAATAACTGAAAGCACTTACAAAAGATATCTACATAACGAAATTGAAAAGTGTGTTCGTTCGCAAGAAGAGGTAGATCTTGATGTATTGGTTCATGGTGAGTTTGAGCGGAACGATATGGTGGAATACTTTGGCGAACAACTCGATGGATTTGCTTTCACTGAAAATGGTTGGGTCCAGAGCTATGGTTCGCGTTGTGTAAAACCCCCTGTTATTTATGGCGATGTTTCTCGCCCTCATGCCATGACTTTAGAATGGGCATGTTTTGCGCAGTCGCTAACCAAAAAGCCTATGAAAGGAATGTTAACTGGCCCCCTAACCATATTAAAATGGTCGTTTGTTCGCGATGATCAACCTTGGTTCGAAACATTAATGCAAATAGCTCTTGCCTTGAACGAAGAAGTTCTTGATTTACAGAGCAATGGAATAAAAATTATCCAAATCGATGAACCTGCTCTGCGCGAGAGTCTTCCCCTCAGACAAAAAGACTGGCCTTCGCATCTGAACCATGCCATCAAAGCCTTTCATATTACAGTTACGGGTGTTGAAGATAGTACACAAATTCATACTCACATGTGCTATTCCGAATTTAACGATATCATTGAATCAATAGCTCAACTTGATGCCGATGTTATTACCATCGAAGCCTCACGTTCGGATATGGAACTTTTACAAGCCTTTAAAAAGTTTAAATACCCAAATGGTATTGGTCCAGGCATTTACGATATTCATTCGCCACGCATTCCAGCTGTCGAGGAGATGGAAAAACTTATAGAAAAGGCCCTTGAGGTAATCCCTGTTGAACAGATGTGGATAAACCCCGATTGCGGACTAAAGACACGAAATTGGAAAGAAACGATGGCATCGCTCCGAAACATGGTTATTGCAGCAAATAATGTTCGAGCTCGCCTTTCCAATTCCCAAAAAATTAAATGTGAAAAATATTTTAACCAATAAATAAACAATCCTAAACCCTCTAAAGCTATGAAAATGAGTTTAAGTAAAATAGTAAAACGCGATGGCCAAATCGTCGATTTTAATCAGGAAAAAATCACTTATGCAATTTTTAAGGCTATGCGAGCCGTTGGTAAACCCGACAGGCTTAAAGCCGAAAAGTATTCGAATAGGGTTGTGGAAAAACTCTCGAATTCTTCCTTAGGAAAAAACCCAACTGTCGAGGAGATTCAGGATATTGTTGAACGAACCCTGTTTGAAAATGGAGAGTTTGAAGCTGGTAAAGCATATATAATATATCGGTATCAGCATCAGAACATACGTACAACCAAAGAATTGTTTTCAAATATTGAAATTGTTGAGGACTATCTAAATTTAAAAGACTGGCGAGTGAAGGAGAGTGCCAATTCAACCTATTCGCTACAAGGTCTAAATCAACATATTTCCACGCTCATCAGTTCGCAATACTGGCTCAATCAGATTTATCCTAAGGAAATAGCAGATGCATATCAAGAAGGACGAATCCACATTCACGATCTAGGGTTTATTAGTGTTTATTGCGTGGGATGGGATTTAGCCGATTTGTTAATGACCGGCTTCCGTGGAATAGAGGGGAAAGTACAGAGTAAACCTGCAAAACATTTACGTTCGGCATTAGGACAAATTGTCAATTTCTTTTATACTATGCAAGGCGAATCGGCAGGGGCGCAGGCTTTTTCGAACTTCGACACTTATCTCGCACCATTCATTTATTACGACAAGCTAAACTACGACCAAGTAAAACAATGTTTGCAGGAATTCTTGTTTAATATGAATGTACCTACCCGTGTTGGCTTTCAAACCCCTTTTACCAATGTTACGATGGATTTAAAGGTTCCTGAATTTATGAAGTATCAGCCTGTAATCGTTGGGGGTGAGCTAAAAGATAAAAGGTATGGTGAATTTCAAGCAGAGATGGATATGTTTAACCATGCTTTTGCCGAAGTCATGCTTGAGGGTGATGCAACGGGAAGTGTATTTTCTTTTCCAATCCCTACATACAATATAACCAAAGACTTTGACTGGGATAATCCAAATTACGAACCAATCTGGAAAATGACAGCAAAGTATGGTATTCCTTACTTTTCGAACTTTGTAAACTCGGATATGAAACCCGACGACGTTAGAAGCATGTGCTGTCGTTTACGACTCGATAAACGAGAGCTTCAGAAAAGAGGCGGTGGATTGTTTGGGGCTAATCCCCTTACAGGTTCAATCGGAGTTGTCACATTAAATCTTCCACGAATTGGTTATGAGGCAAAATCGGAAAAAGATCTCTTCGACCGGCTTAACTGGATGATGGAATTGGCCAAAAATAGTCTTGAAATTAAAAGAAAGGTGATTGAGAGGCTGACGGCTAAAGGCCTATACCCCTACTCGAAGTTTTATCTCAGACACATTTATGAAAGATACGGTAAGTATTGGAATAATCATTTTTCGACCATTGGTATCGTTGGGATGAACGAATGTTGTTTAAATTTTATTGGCCAAACAATCGCTGAAAAAGAGGGATACATGTTGGCGCATAAGATTCTTGATTTTATGCGCGATAAATTACAACACTTCCAGCATGAGACAGGCCATATATATAATCTCGAAGCCACACCAGCCGAGAGCACTTCGTATCGACTGGCCAGGATCGATAAAGCTCTATATCCCGACATTATGGTTGCCAACGAAACTGCATGGAAAAATGGCGCCGAACCCTATTATACCAATTCAACTCAGCTCCCTGTAAACTATACCGACGATCTTTTTGAAGCGCTTCATTTACAGGATCCCTTACAATCCAAATATACCGGTGGTACAGTTTTTCATATTTTTGTAGGAGAAAAAATGCTACCGACTTCATCGGTAAAAAACTTAATAAAAAAAATAACAAGTAATTTTCATCTGCCCTATCTTACGCTCTCGCCTAGCTTTAGTATCTGTCCCTCGCACGGATATCTTTACGGCGAATACGAGATTTGTCCCCAATGTCAAACCATGGGTACAACCCAAAGCTGTAGCGTATATACAAGAATTGTAGGATATCTCCGACCGGTTGAACAATGGAATGCAGGTAAACAGGCAGAATTTAATGATCGAAGACATTTTGATAAAAAATGGAAAGTTCAATGTGAACATGAACTTGAAACAATGAAGTAAAGTATTATTATGTCGGTGCAAAATTTCATCATAGGAGGATTTATTAAACAAAGCCTTATTGACTACCCTGGGCATATTGCAGCTGTGGTGTTTACCATCGGTTGCAATATGCGCTGTTTTTATTGCCATAATCCACAACTGGTACTGCCAGAGTTGTTTAAACGACAACCTTGCATTTGCACCGACAGTGTATTAGAATGGATAGCAAATCGATGTGATTTATTAGATGCAGTGGTTATTTCTGGTGGTGAACCAACTCTACAAAAAGGATTGCCCGATTTTATTAGAATACTCAAAGGCTTATCCCTTAAAATTAAACTCGACACCAATGGGACGAATAGTCAAATGCTAAAACATTTAATTTACAACCAACTGGTCGATTATATTGCAATGGATATAAAGGCACCCTTGTTAATCGAAAAGTATAAAACGATTGCTGGCGAGAGTTTTTCTGAGAAACAATTATCCGAAATAAAAAAATCGATCGATTTGCTCCACAGCTCTAAAATAGATTATGAGTTTAGAACAACCTTAAGTGCTATAACCACTACACAAGATGTGAAAACAATAATGACAGAAATTAAAGGGAATTACTATCTACAGCCCTATAACATGAACAATAAAAGAGTCATCCAACCTGAACAAATCAGGGAGTTCGAGTTCGATTTTAAAGAAATAGTGGCATATAATTACTTAAGGCCTCAAGTAAGAATTCATGTTCGCATGTAAAAAATTTTATACCACCGAATTTTTACAGGATGGGGAAAAAGATATTATTTTCCCCATCCTAATTTTTTTCCAAAAAAGAACAACTATTGTGTTTTGATCAAATTACTTGTTAATTAACAATTTGAAACTAAATATTTTATCCTCATAGACCAGTATGATAGCATAAAACCCACCTCTATATCTCTTTAAATCACATAAAAGTTGATTATTTTTTCTGACAAATGGGACTGGTAAAAGCTTTCCATTTGAATCTACCAGATAGATCAATTTAGGTTCATCTGTTTCGAATAATATGTAAACATAGTCGCGGGCAGGATTTGGATAAATAACAACATTGTTGCTGCTAGCTGTTTCAATCCAACTTGGGTTTATCACCGAAATATTGAAAGTATCGATATAGCATATTTTTAGGCTATCTTTAACTTTTATTGTCAGGTTATCTAAATTTGAGAAAACCTTAGATATGGTATTTAATTGGCTTGTTTTACCATTCCACCATAAATAAGAACTGTATCCCGAACCTGCATCAAGAGTTACATCTTGTCCCTTTATTACCTTTATTACCTCTGGTATACGTCCTAGTTTATGTATCCTGCCAAAATTGCTTAAAGAATCTATATAAAGTTTAGACAATGCCTTGCGGAAAACTCTTACATCATCTATCCTACCCTTGAAATTATAATAATTATTATGCAACGCCCCTACTACCAAAGGATAGGTCGTAGCATTCAAATTATATCCTTCGGCACTGCCTACCAACTGACCATCTAGGTATACCTCTGTC
>JAOAFU010000074.1 GCA_026416115.1 Bacteroidales bacterium
TTTATCAGATATTTTTTTGAATTAAAAAAAACGTATAAATTTGCCAACCCAAAATGAGTAATTAATACGTAAGATGAAAAAAGATATACATCCCAAGAATTACAGGCTGGTTGCCTTTAAAGATATGTCGAACGATTTTACATTTATCTGTCGTTCTACAGCTCCTGCAAAAGATACTATCACAATCGACGGAGTGGAATATCCACTTGTAAAGCTAGAAATTTCGAGCACATCGCATCCATTCTATACAGGTAAGATGAAACTTGTCGATACCGCTGGTAGGGTTGATAAATTTATGAATCGTTATAAAAAACATTACGACAAGCAAAAGAGTAAATAAAAATAAAATCTGCATATCACAACCAACTCCGATTGTTTAATTCAGTCGGAGTTTTTTTATTTTCATCTTCGTGTTGTAACATTGCTTTTTGGGAGAATTTTTTTGTAGATTAGTTTTCTTATTTAAGAATGTCCATCATCGAAAATCTAATTTTAAAAATATGTTTAACTTTGAGGGAATAATAAAGTGGTAATGAAAAGAAGTAGTATTTTGGGGTTTCTTTTGTTGATTTCAACGTTAATTAATGCCCAGTCGGTTGTTAAGCCAGTCCAATGGTATAGTCTCGAAGAAGCCGAGAAGTTGAATAAGTCTGTACCAAAGAAAATATTAATTGATGTATATACCGACTGGTGTGGCTGGTGCAAGAAAATGGATCAGACTACTTTTTCACATCCGGTTATAGCCGATTTGCTTAATAGGTACTTTTATTCAGTTAAGTTTAATGCCGAAACAACCGATACTGTACAATTTAACGGGGCAAAATACATTAATTTAGTACGCGGGCAACGAAGTACTCATCCTCTTGCGCTCTCTTTACTTAATTGGCGGCCGTCTTATCCATCGATAGTTTATTTTACGGAGCGTTTAGAGTATTTAGGCGTAATTCCTGGTTATAAAACACCCGAACAGATGGAAGTAATTCTTAATTACATTGCTTTGGAAAAATACAAAAATATATCTCTGGAAGAATACCAGAAATCTTTTAAAAGTACAATCAATCCAAATCCAGCTGTTCAGTAATTAATTCTCGGCTTTTTGTTTAGGTTTTTTCATGATTGCATAAAGAACAAAAACATAGCCTGCGAGCACCACGATAGGAGCAAGGGTGATACGTCGGAAGCTGAAAATCTCTTTTTCGTTGAAAACGTTTGGATCGGGCGATTTACCACCAGCCATAAGAAGGTAGCCAATTAAAATAATTACACAACCTATAACCATTAGTTTAAAATTCTCTTTTTCGAGAGCAAAATTTTTTGAAGGTTCTGAAGCGCCTTTTTTTTTCATGTTTTATTTTTTTATGTTATTTGATATCAAGTGTTTAGTTTTATAAAATATATAGCTTATCAGTGCTTATTCTTAGATATCTGTTTAGTGCAAAGAAAGTGCATATCCAGTTAATTACAATACCAACCACTATAATACCTGTAAAAAGGTATACCAGCAAATTATACGATATCATTAGATTGATTTCTTTAAGTTCTAAGTTTGCCATATATAAAAGGCCGATAATTAAAAGATTGGCTAAAAAACCTGCAATAAATCCCTGTAATATGCTTTTGTATAGAAAAGGTTTTCTGATAAACCCTCTTGTGGCACCTACCAATTGCATGGTACGAATTATGAATCGTTTGGAATAAACCAGCAGTCGCACATTATTATTGATTAACGATACAGCAATTAGAAGTAAAAGAGCTGAGAAAACTAGAATAATCAAGCTTAT
The DNA here is from genome assembly GCA_026416115.1 of Bacteroidales bacterium. Classification (GTDB taxonomy): domain Bacteria; phylum Bacteroidota; class Bacteroidia; order Bacteroidales; family DTGW01; genus JAKPGM01. Next base: position 1,782 of record JAOAFU010000074.1, read on the forward strand.
ACTTCTAATATTTTGATTAACTAGATGAATAAGGGACTGTTCGTAAATAATTTCTTTAACAGATGGATTTTGTCTGAGTTTAGATTCGATAAGTTGGATAAAAGGTGTATTAGCATATTGGGCGTGTAGAGTCATCTCTATGCTTGGCAGTAGGGGATTATATCCTAACAGGCTTACAAAATCTTCGCCTACTTGCTTAGTGAATTCAGCGGCTGCTTGCTCTTTGGAGATAAATCTGAGGGTCTTAATGTATTTTAACGATTTTATTTCGTCTTGCAACGTAGCCAAATCTTCGGGGCTAATGTTGTCGTGTAAAACGACAGTGAGAACAATATTTTCTTTAACAGTATCGGAAAGCTTTTTGGAATTGAGAATTAACCACCCCACAATTCCTAGCATAAAAAGCACCAAGGTAAGGCTAATGGTTGTAAGGATGTAAGCACTGGTGATACTGCGTCTCGATATGTTGTTTTTTTTGGACATGTTCAATCATTTGTGGTATAGCAATATACCTAACTAAATATCGATGATTTTAGTCCATCCAAAACGGTCGGGTATTTCACCAAATTGAATAGCGGTAAGCTGTTCGTAAAGACGGGTACATACAGGACCTGGTTTGTCGTCTTTACAATATACATATATTTTTTTTGTGTCGGGGTCGACTATCGATTTGATGGGCGAAATTACAGCAGCAGTTCCACATGCGCCTGTTTCTTCAAATTCTTCCAGTTCTTCAAGTGGAACAGGTCGACGCTCAACCTTCATGCCAAGATCTTTAGCAAGTTCCATCAAACTTTTGTTGGTTATAGAAGGTAATATCGATCGTGAAGCGGGAGTGATATAAGTGTTGTTTTTAATTCCAAAAAAATTGGCAGGTCCGCTTTCGTCGATATATTTTTTTTCTTTTGGGTCGAGATAAATTGCTGCAGAAAATCCGGCTTCGTGAGCTTTTTCCATCGATAGAAGACTGGCTGCATAATTACCTCCAACTTTAACATGCCCTGTTCCCAGAGGAGCGGCGCGGTCGTACTCTCGGCAAATCATCATATTAACAGGACGAAATCCTTCTTTAAAATAGGCTCCTACCGGTGTTACAAACACCATAAAAAGGTATTCTTTGGAAGGACGAACACCAACCTCAGGACCAATTCCTATTAGCAAAGGTCTAATATAAAGAGTTGCTCCAGTACCATAAGGTGGAATATATTGTGCATTCAGTTTTACGGCTTTAACTACGGCTTCGATAAAAAGTTCTTCCGGAACTTCAGGCATTAATATATATCGGGCGGTATCTATCATCCGACGGGCATTCTCTTCAATTCTAAATAGTCTTACTTTTCCGTCCTTGCCCGTATAAGCTTTCATCCCCTCAAACGCTTCTTGTCCGTAATGTAATGAGGTAGCTGCCATGTGCATGATAATATATTCCGAACTGCTTACCTCCAGTTCTCCCCATTTACCATTACGCCAGTAACAACGAACATTATAATCTGTCTTAAAATAGTTAAAAGGTAAATTTTTCCAATCAATGGTGCTCATTCCTAATCAATTATAATAATCTTATTTTTTTCCAAAAGTAATAGTTTTCGCCTTAAAAATATGATATTTTTTTAGCTCGAGTTATGAATATTTCTTAATAATAGTTCAATTTGTTTCTCAGGACTTACGTCGCGAAGTACGTTTGCTACGTGGGTATAGTATCGATGGTTCGATAGGATGACCATCTGCATTTTTGCCCATTCTTCCCAAGAATTTACCTTTTGGTGTTCGTACATCTCTCGGAAGTATAATTCATTTAGAGTTTCAAAATCGGCACGTCCAAGATAGCTCATTTCGGCATCGAGAAGAATTTCTTCCATTTTATTTATTGGCTTTCTCATGCCACGGGTAACATCTATCAGATTGACAATAGCTTCAACCTGTGTTTCACTGTATCGATACTGTGGAAGTGTTTCTCTGGCATAACGTATGCTTTCGCTTTCATGTTCGTCGTACGACCAAATATAGCCTATATTCATCAAAAGAGCTGCAGTTCGAACAAGCAAAGTTTCTTCGATTGAGATTTGTTCTGCCCGACTATACAGCTCAACAAGATGGTAAGTTTCTTCTTGCCATTTGGTCGAATGGAAGTATATGTTTGGAGGTAGATTTTGATTTAGTAAATTAAAAACATTTTCTTCCAGGTCTTGCAAGCGGAGTAGTTGAAGCTTAAGGAAAAATTTTTCGTTGGGTACATAGGGATTTTCGGCAGCCAAGTCGGGCTGGATCCCCTTAACAAAGTACATATCTATTTCTCCTTTGTATTTGACAGGCATTTTACCTCGATATTCGCAGATAAAGAAATCTTTTACAAATTCGTAAGTTTGTCCCGATATGTTAATTTTACCAGGTTCGCCCGACGACTCCATACGGCTGGCGGTATTTACAGTGTCTCCCCAGATGTCGTACGATAGTTTTTTATGCCCAACAACTCCGGCAATTACTGAACCTGTATGTATCCCAATGCGTAGGTCCCAGATGTTAGCATTGTTAGCTTTTAAGTTTTCCATGTAGTGTACCATTTCCAAAGCAGCTAATACAACTTCTACCGGATTCGTACTGTTTTTATTAGGAAGTCCTCCAGCACACATGTAGGCATCACCTATTGTTTTTATTTTCTCTATGTTGTATTTTTCAATAACGCTATCGAAATGGAAAAAGAATGAGTCTAACTGGTCTATTAAAGCTTCGGGATTCATTTGTTCGGCAATTTTTGTAAATCCCTGTATGTCAGAGAATAGGACGGTTACCATCGAAAATTTCTGAGTCGAGGCCTTCCCGGTCTGCTTTAATTCGTCGGCAGTGGTTTTAGGTAAAAGATTAGCAATAAGCTGTTCGCTCTTTTCTTTTTCACGTAAAATTTCGGCAGTTCTTTTCTGGACCAATTCATCGAGTTCTTCTTTCTTTTTAATAAATCGCCACGTTCGATATTTTAAAAGTACAAATATGGCAAGTAAAAAGAAAAGGAAATAAAGTATGTAGGCTGGTAGCGTGCGGTAAAATGGAGGTAAAATGTAGAAACTAAGTTCGGTAATATCGGAGATGGTACCATCGAGATCGAGCGCACGTACCTGAAATGAAAAATAACCAGGCGATAAATTATTAAAAGTAAAGGTGGTTTGCTGTGTCCAATCCGACCAGTCCTCGCTTTGCCCTATTAGTCGGTACTGGTATCGAACGAATGGCTGGGACTCGAAACGTGTCGAAGAAACTTCGAATTTAATGTTTCGGTAACGATAGTTAATTTCGGGATCGACAAGCTGAATGCGAAGTACTGAATCTTTTCCAATAACAGCTCGTTTAATTATTGTAACAAAATTTCTTTTTGCTGTAAATTCGAAGGAGGCGTCGTAACAGTATAATTTATCTTTTCCACCAATCCAAACATAGGGAGAATCGATCAGCATTGGACTAAAAATGGTTCCCGTTCTAAAGAAGTATGATCCTGTGTTAGAACCGATATTTTTATGAAGAACGAGTATGCCTTTATGATCTTCAAATTTACTGGCTACGCGATACCATTTGTTCCGATTGTCCGAAAACAATTCAACTGCAAAGGGAATTTCTTCGAGAGTGACCGGTAGAGCCTTAGGTTGGAGTACAAGGGTGTTGTTTTTTTCTTCGTACTGAAATATTTGATATCCCATACATACTCGAATACCTCCAGTAGAAGAGAGTAAATAGAGTGGTTTGCTTTCAATCTGACTTGTATTGGGATACAAAATCTTACAAGATATTTCAATTTTCCCAGCTTTAGCAATAATGCTTCCTACTTGCATGTTGTTTTGCACGAACCAAAGCTGATTGTCCTTCCATTCGAGCTGGTTAATAGCTGTACCATACAAAAGCGAATCTGTAAAGTTAATATTACCGGAAGGGGTGATTTGTCCGACGAAGATCCCATTCCGACTAGCAATGTAAAGCTGATTGTTAGCGTCATTTGTGGCTACATCACGTATTTCGGTCAATACAAAGTTTGTTATTTTACCTTCACTATTGAGCCGGAAAAAACCAGTTGGAGTAAATACAAGCAAAACCTTGTTTGCTACAATAAGTTTTATGCATTTATGGGTAATTTCGTTTACTTCTCTAAAAATTAGTTTTGAAATAGGGTTTGTTATATTTTGAGAAGGTTGTTGTTCGATAAAAAGACCGTCGGTTGTAGCAACCCATAGTTTATGATTAAATTTAACCATATCGGTTACAGTGCCCCGTAAGCCGCTCTCTCTTCCTAGCATCGAGACATTGTATTGACTTTGGATACAGCTCAAACCTTGAGGGTGTAATGTCCAAAGGTTATTACCTTGGTCGAGATGCAGTTTAAGAACAGTGTTATCAAGTAAGCCTTCGGAAACACCAATTCTTCTGATATCGCCCGAATTTGAATCGTATAAAAATACTCCCGAAGAGGCGCTAGCAATAGCAAAAGTGTTGTCGGGAAGAAGAATCAGATCGTTGATGATAGTTTTGTTAAGGATCGATTCAAATCCCAGTTTAATTGCTTGGGCTTTTTCATCGTGTAAAAATATAAACTCTTTCGTTGCGCAAAATTTAATTAGCCAACCATTTTTATAAGGAATTACAAATTGTATCTTAGAATGGGAAGGGATATTCTTTGTGTTGATGGGGGATGATTTTCCGTTAATAAGTTTATACAGACCTATTTCGGGTTTAAAGATTAGCAAAGTATCTCCAGTTCGAAAAATCTGAATAAAGTATTTACTACTATCGACGGTTTTAATAATATTTCCATCGGTTGTAGAAAAAAGCTTTCTAAAATTATTAAAATACAGATTGTTGTTTTGCAGCAGGACATTAAATATCTGACCAAAATCTGTTGAACTATTATCCTTTACAATCAGGGGAATTAGTTGTGGCAAGCTGTTTTTGTAAAATTTAACAATTCCTATCTGATTATAACATGAGTAAAAGACCGAATGCTGGTTAGCATTCAGAAAAATTTGTCCCTTTAATGGTAATCCAACAAATTCGTTTCCATAAAAAAGTATTAATTGTTCTTTTGCCCCTATAAGGAAATAACCCTGAGGATCTTCGAAAACGGAAATAGTGTCGGAAGCAGGAAAAGATTCTGGAAAAGGAAAGGTTTGGATAATAGGAGTTCCTGGCACATATCGAGCAAAAAGCTGTTGAGTTTGCAACAAGCTAAGGAATAAAAAAATAGCTAATACATAGCGTTTTTTCGTTAAAAAATACATAACTTAGGCCAGTATTTACGGAATATTTTTTTATCAAAAATAGGTAATTTTCTTTATCAGAGAGCATAAATTGCTAATTTATTCATAATTGTATGGAAAATACCAATAAAACCATTTTAGTATTGTGGGACTTTAGTCCTAAAGCCGAGTGTGCTTTCGCCCATGCTGTGAACTTTGCCGAGGCAACCAATGTCGATATCACACTTTTGCATGTGGTAAAGACTGATAAAGAAGTAAGTGCTGTAGAGCAAAAATTATCCGAAATAGCACAACGTTTATCCCAACAGTCGAAGCTAACAGTTAATTTTCAGGTGATAAAAGGAACCATCTTCAAAAGTATCAGCAGCTATGCTTCTCATAGTCATGTTGAGATGGTGGTAATGGCTACACATGGGATTAGAGGGTTGCAAAGAGTAACAGGCAGCTGGGCAATTAAAGTGATAAGAGGTAGCAAGGTTCCTTTTCTGGTAGTTCAAGATATGCCGCAAGAACGAAAATATGATTGTATTCTCTTCCCCATCGATTTTAAAAAAGAGAACATTGAAAAAATCAAATGGGCACATTTTCTATATAACTTATACAAAGGGAAGATTTATATTATTCATCCACGCGTTTCGGACCAAACGTTTAAAAAACGTATTTATTCTAACATGGTGTTTACTAAAAAGTATTTCGACAATACCGATATACCATATACAATAGATACGGTAGGAAAAGATTTAGCAAAAGAAACTATTGAATATGCGAAAAAGATTAATGCAAATCTTATTCTCATCGCTCTTTCGAAAACACTTACATTTGCCGATTATCTAATGGGGCCAGCCGAACAAGATATTATTGCCAACGATGCCAAAATTCCGGTAATGGTAATAAGCCCAAGGCCTAAGCAGGTTTCTGGAGGATTTAGTGCTACCGGCACATAACATTTCTGCTTTATAACACAATTCATTTTCGGTAGAAAATTTTAGTTTTGAAGCTCGATGCTTTGGTAGCTATGTTATTGTCTGTTTATTAATTAACTAAACGTATTAATCATGTCGGAAAGAAAATATGTACCATTTGTTTCGTCTGAGACCTTACTGCCCGAGATGACACTTCGGGCATTTGTAATAGGTATCATTCTCAATGTTGTATTAGGTGCAGCCAATGCATACTTAGGGCTTAAAGCCGGGATGACTATAGCCGCAACCTATCCTGCTGCAGTAATAAGTCTAGCTATTTTGAAGGCACTTCGAGGTAACATACTTGAAGAGAATTTTGCCCGAACTGTAGGCTCAATTGGCGAATCGGTAGCGGCAGGGGCCATATTTACACTACCCGCTTTTTACATAGCCGGATTATGGGTTCCTTTTTTCTCACCTACCAATTATATTACTGCAAGTATTGTACTTATAGCTGGTGGTATTCTGGGAATTCTATTTGTTGCAGTTTTGCGTCGCATTATGGTTGAAGATTCAGAGCTGCCATTTCCCGAATCGATTGCTGCAGCCGAGATTCACAAGGCTGGACGAAGCGATGCCCAGAATTCTAAATATCTTTTCTGGGCTATGGGTGTTGGTGCTATTGTCAAATTGTTGGGAGAGCTTAAGCTATTTGCTGTATATTGGGAAAAGTTTGTAACTTTTGCTAAACAGACAATATCTGGAACCAGTTTTTCGGCTAAAGGAGGGATGCTCATTGGCTCCCCCGAAATAAGTCCTGCATACTTAGGTGTGGGGTACATAATAGGTCCTCGTTTAGGAGCCCTTAATTTCAGCGGAGGCATTCTAGCATGGGGGATACTTGTTCCCATGATCCTATATTTTATGTTACCCTCAATCGATGTTGCTTCGCTTCAGGCTACTCTCATGGCCAATAATCCTGGAATGACTCCTGATGAAGCTGCCCATGGGGTTACGCTTTCTATTATCGGTCAAATAGCAAGGTATATTGTTAAGCCTATTGCTATCGGAGGCATGTTGGTGAGTGCATTCTATACCCTTTATCGAATGCGCAAAAATCTTTTTGCTGGCATTGGACGTTCTGTCAACGATGTTAGAAGATCAATGCAAGGGCATCAAGTACATATCCCTCGTACCGAGAAGGATTTGAGCCTGAGTACAATATTAATGGGTATTCTAGCAGTGGCTATATTAACTTTTTTCATATCATTTTACCTTTTTAAAACTTCTTTATTTGTTGCCATTGTCTCATCAACTGTCCTCATTATTTTAGCCTTTTTCTTTGCCGCAATATCGGGTTATTTAGTGGGTATCATGGGTTCAAGCAATAATCCGATTAGTGGACTTACGTTGACAGGTCTTGTTGTTACAGCACTGATTATGGTTTTAATGGGGGTTCATGGTAACGAAGGGGTTGCATCTGTATTGGGCGTGGCTGCTATTGTTTGTGTAGCTGCAGCAGTGGCCGGCGAGATGCTACAAGATCTGAAAGCAGGTCATATTTTAGGTGGTACTCCTTGGAAAATGCAAATTGGCGATATGGTCGGTGTTTTTACGGCATCGCTGGTAATGTTTGGTGTCCTTGTCATGCTCAACAACGGCGACATTGCACAGGGTGTACGCGACGGTTATCAGGGAGGCTTTGGCAGTAAAAATCTTCCTGCTCCCCAAGCAGGATTGATGGCCCTTTTATCGAAAGGCATTGTGGGAGGCGATATGGCTTGGCCTCTTATCGTTGCGGGTATGCTTATGGCAACTGCTCTAATTCTTATGCAAGTTAAAAGTCCTATGCTTATTTGTGTAGGTATCTATCTTCCATTACAAACTACTTTCGCTATTTTTATTGGTGGCTTGCTAAAAGGGGTTACCGATTGGTGGATTAATAAAAAAGGTTATTCCGAAACTCAGAAAAACAGAGTCGAAAATATCGGAATACTCGTTGCCTCGGGACTAATAGCTGGAGAAGCTCTGATGGGTCTGGTACTGGCTGGTTTCAGAGGTTTCAATATTTTCCTTACCGATTATTTCTTCTTTTTCCAAAATCCAAGCTTTGTTCTTAGTCTCGTTGTGCTTGCCTTGTTGGCACTGATAATGATTTGGTGGCCAGCTGTACTTGGAAAAAGGGAAAGTAATGTATAGGATCTTTTAAAGCTCTTTAAATTTATGGTTTAACAAGATTGCAGAATATGAAGATAGTTGGATATAGTTAATTTTCTGACAAATTAAATTTTGAACCGCTTATTTCTGCTTTTGTTATTTGGAATATATAAGATGGGGTACTTGAGGGTAGTACCCCATTTTCATGTATGGGTTACATATTGATATATTTTTTGGCCATTTCCCGATTTGGTTGAGAAAACATATAAAATCTCCACTAATAATAGAGCAATTGAAAAAAATTAAAATAAAGGACTCATAAGCCGTGCAAAAGATTCTCTGAAATTCAACCACCAGGGTCGATTGTTCCATTCGTCGAGGCTGTAGGTATAGCAGTCTTCAATGTCGGCGAGGAAAAGATTTTCGAGATATTGGGTTATTTCTTCATCATAAATAATAGCATTCACTTCGAAATTTTGGTCAAAGCTTCTGATATCCATATTGGCGGTTCCTACTGAAGCAAAAATTCCATCAACGAGCATTAGTTTGGCGTGGTTAAAGCCTGCGTGGTAGAAATAAATATGAACGCCAGCTTCGAGAAGTTCACCAACAAAAGAGAGTGTACTCCAGTATACAAGTCGCGAATCGGATTGAAAGGGTAACATTATTTTAACATCAACACCTCCTAAAGCGGCTGTTTTTAATGCAGTAAGAATGCTTTCGTTGGGGATAAAATAGGGAGTTGCAATATAAATATGATCGTTTGCGGTTGTAATGGCTGCAAAATAGGCTTGCATAATGCTAGCCCAATCAGAGTCGGGCCCACTGGTAATGATTTGTACCAAATGCACATCGTTTACTTGGGGTGCAGGAAAATATTTGTCATCGTTAAGAGCTTGGTTGGAAACAAAGTACCAGTCGGTTAGAAAAATAACCTGTAAAGAATGAACAGCTTCCCCCTCAATACGAAGTTGCATGTCTTTCCACTGCCCCATACCTTCAACTCCATCAATGTATCTGTCGGCAATATTCATCCCGCCAACATGGGCGATTAGTCCATCTATTACAACAATTTTTCGGTGATTACGGTAGTTAATTTTATTGGTAAAATAGGGGAATCGAACGGGAAGAAATGGATAAATTTCTACGCCGGCGTTCTTAAGTGGTTCGATGTATTTCTTCGATAGCTTCCAGCTTCCTACGTCGTCGTATATCACCCTTACTTCAACCCCTTCTTTAGCTTTACTGATAAGTAAATCGCGAACTTTACGACCTATATTGTCATCTTCAATAATATAGTATTCGAGGTGTATGTGGTGACGTGCCGAGGCGATGTCGTTTAAAATATACTCAAAGGCTTCTTTTCCTGCAGAGAAGATTTGAAGTTTGTTCTTTTCCGAAAGCAACGATTTGCTATTGTTGATTAAAAGAGTAATGATATGTTGTTTACTATTGATTTTAGGGTTTTTCAAGAAACTTTTTTTTGGAAGTTCTAGGATTTGCAAATGGCTGAAGTCGCGCATTCGTTCCATATCGCTAAGCCCTTTGCGGTTGAAAATCTTCTGTCGTCTGTAATTTTGCCCGAAATAGAAGTAAAGTATTATTCCTACTATTGGAATAAGCAAAAGAACTAACGACCAGGTAATGGTTTTAAGAGGGTCGCCTTTTTGCTGGATTATGAGCACAACAATAAACAGTACGGTAATAAGATAAATTATACCAAACCAGTAATAATCGCCTGAGAATAGGGTGGTCCACATTTATTTTGAGAAATTTTCGATTCGATACGACAGCATGGGTATCTTAAGAAAATGTGTAATTTTTTCTGTTTTTGACGCCTCAAATAAAGATTTAAAGAAGCCTTCGTGTTCTTTGAGCATTAGTAAAAGGTCGGCATTCGATGTCTGTTCTAATATTTTTTGAACTACATTTTTATGATGGGTTAATGTGAAATCGAGCTTTGAATATTGAATTTTTTCAGCAACAAGCTGTCTCATGCCAGCCATTTTTAATTCTGTATTGAAGTCTATTGGCTTTGGAGACACATGAAGAATATTTAATTCGGGTACATATTTGCCAAAAATTTGCAAAAAACGATCGAGCATATCGAGCTCTTCTTTCTGAAAATCTGTTGCAAACACTACCTTCTGAATAGGTTTGTATCCATAGGTCGAAGGTACCACCATTACCGGGCATTGGGCTTCGGATAATATGGCTGATAAGGTATTATGGGTAAAACGAGTAATCAGGTCCTGACTACTTGAAACGGCCAATATTAAAAGATCGACATCGGGCATTGACGACTGGACAACCATTTCGTTCACTAAGTGACCTGTAACTACTTTAGTTTTAAAAGGCACTGACGAGGGCACCTGTTGCATGATAAGGGCCATAAAATTTTCGAACGACTTTTGAGCTGTCTCTTCCATCTCCGATATATTTTCGGCTGGTAAAATGGTTGAAATAAGTTCGGCCTCGGAAGTCCCAGCAGCAAACTTATATATTTCTAAAACATGGACTAAGTGTATTTCAGCTTCAATTTTTTCTGCTAAATGAAAACCATATTTAACTGCATTTTTTGAAATTTCCGAGAAGTCTGTTGGAATCAATATCTTTTTCATAGGACTATGGTTTTTCATTATGTTTAAAATCAAGCATTTAAGCCTGCTCGTATATTTAACTAATGCATCAGACTACCCTTTTTTGAAATGACCTAAAAAAATATTGAGTATACTTATGCAATATTAACCATTTTTTAAGGCAAATAGCAACTTTAAGCCGAAGTTAGACAATTTTTTCGAAATATAGGTGAAGTGAAATTTAAATGTTTATTCCTAAGTATCTTATATTGTGTTTTAAATTCGACAATTGGATTGTTTTTAATCACAATACGTCCTACATTTGATATGTTTTATCTACTCGATTGTTATTTTTATTAAAATATGTATTGAATTTTATCAGGTTTTAGAATTTTCTGTAAAAAAGTATTAGGCAACGCAACTTTATGGTAAAATAATTATCTTAAAAATAAAAATCTTTGTCCGAATCGATTCAAGACATAATAAACAAATGTTTAAAGGGCGACAGAGCTTCTCAGGAGAAGCTTTATCGAGAGTATGCTGGAAAGATGTGGGTAGTATGTCGTCGTTATGCCCGTGATACCGAGCAAGCGAAAGATATTTTGCAGGAAGGGTTTGTAGTTATTTTTGAGAAAATTCACCAGTTTAAAGGTAAAGGTTCTTTTGAGGGATGGATGCGACGCATTTTTATCAATTTGGCTTTAGCAGAATATAGGAAAAAAAAATTGTTTTTTTTCGATTCCAACGAACTTCCACTTCAACATGACGAACTTGATGATGAAGTTTTTGAAGATGACGATATTCAACTTACAGGTGCGGAATTGTTAGAATTAATAGCATCACTCCCAACCCAATATAGGATGGTATTTAACCTTTATGCTATCGAAGAAATGAGTCATAAGGAAATAGCCAACATGTTAGGCATTTCAGAGGGAACTTCTAAATCAAATCTTTTTAGGGCAAGGGAGTGGCTTAGAAAGAAAATTGCAGAGAAAAGTCAATTCAAATATCGAAGTAAAGAGCGAACATTAAAAATGTAAAAAGTCTTAACAGATATCATATGTCGAAACAAGAACAAGGGCGCTCGATCGACAAATTATTCAGAGAAGGGCTTGCAGATTATTCAGAGCAGGCTCCAGAGTATTTATGGGAAAAAATTGAAGGTCGATTGACCCAAAAAAGGAGAGACAAATTTTTCAGATTTTATACTTCTCTTGCTGCCTCGTTGGCTCTTATTATTTCCATGAGCATTGGTTATTACCTTGGTTTCTATCAATCGAAACATACTACATCCCTAAATTTAAAGCAGAACGAACAATCTATGCCTTTGGAGAAAGAGCAAACAGAAACAAAAAATTATAAAGAATCGGCCCAATATTATTTATCTACAATTAGTAAGGGTAATACAAGTAAATCATACTCAGATTCCTCAACTAAGGATGCGGATCATAATAAGAACTTGAAAGCTCATGAGCAAATTACAGCATCTCAAGCTAAAATCGGAATTAATAACACGAGTATGGCTTTATCGGTTATGGGCGGCAAGGAGGGTTTTTGCACGGCCTTAGCATCGAATGGTATTCGGGTGTCGAAGATTGATGGGAATGATGAGGAGCGTCAATCAGTAAGGTTTTTCGATCGGTTCTACATAGCATTTTCTGCTGCGCCTATTTATTCCTATCGTGTTGTTGACGGGGTACAGGCTTATACGCTCGACAATATCGAAAAACCAGCAGTTACTTTTTCTACCGGATTGCAGGCTATATTCGGCAAACAACGTTTTGAATGGGCTGTAGGCATGTATTTTACCCAGATGGCAATTCGCATAGATAATGTGATGGTTCAGCAGGCACCAAAATCAATTTATTTCGCTTCATATAGTAAAAGCTCGGAAAAGTATTCTTCACTCCTCAATTCATCGGGGAATATTGTACCCTCATCGAGCAGTATAGTAATTAGTAATTCAGAGGCGGTAATGGCATATCAATATCCCGATCGTGAATTTACCCCAAATGGAGTAGAGAAATACGATAAAGTTTCGTTAGGGGTTGATTTTTCATCCGATTCTCCTGGTGCAATCTTTTCGACGTATCTTACGCAAAGATTTAACTACCTCGAAATACCTTTAAATTTTCAATATAATATCGTTCAACGACGGTTTATTTTAGGCATTCAGGCTGGGCTAAATTCCAATTTTCTTTTGTCGAATGTTACATATGCTAGTATTGACGGTAAACAAACAAAAATAGGTAAAACTGAAAATATTAAACGCTTCAATATTGCCAGCAATTTAGGCCTTTCAATGGCTATCCCTCTCAGTTCGAATGTCAGCTTTCTTATCGAGCCGCGTTTTCGTTATTACCTCTTGTCGATAAATAAAGGGTTAAGTGTTGAAACTCACCCTTATTCTTACGGTATATACACAGGGATAAGGCTAAGGTATTAATGTTTGAAATGTCTTATTCCAGTAAATACCATAGCTATATTGTGTTGATTGCAGAAGGCTATTGAATCGTTATCCCGAATCGATCCACCGGGTTGAATAACAGCTGTGATACCTGCCTGATGAGCAATTTCCACACTATCGGGGAAAGGGAAAAAGGCATCCGAAGCCATAACGGCTCCCTTGAGTCCAAAACCAAAACTACCAGCTTTAGTGATAGCTTGCTTCAGAGCATCGACACGAGAGGTCTGACCCACACCGCTTGCTAACATTTGCTTATTTTTGGCTAGTACTATTGCATTCGACTTAGTATGTTTAACAATTTTGTTGGCAAAAATCAGGTCTGCCACTTCATCGGCTGTTGGGGCACGTTTGGTTACCTGACGCATATCCCCTTCATCCTCTACCTTGGTATCGCGATCCTGGAAAAGTACTCCATTTAGGATGGAGCGAAATTGGGTATGTGGAAAATCAAACTTTTTCTGGCGTAAAATAATCCTATTTTTTTTCGACATTAGAATCTCCAAGGCATCTTCTTCGTAATCTGGTGCTATCACAACTTCGAAAAATATTTTATTCATTTCCTCAGCAGTGTTCTTGTCGACAGTAGTATTGGTTACAATGATTCCGCCAAATGCTGAAACGGGATCAGCTGCCAGCGCATCTTTCCATGCCTCGACCAATGTACTTCTCGAAGCAACACCACATGCATTGTTGTGCTTTAGAATAGCGCAAGTTGTCTCGTTGAAATCGGCAATAAGATTAACTGCCGAATCGATATCCAGTAGGTTGTTGTACGAAATTTCTTTTCCGGCTAATTGGTCAAATGTCTCTTCGAAATTTCCGAAGAAAATACCCATTTGGTGTGGATTTTCACCATATCGTAGCACTTTCGATTCCTGAATACTATATTTGAATACAGGCGCATTAAATTCGCGATTAAAATAGTTAAATATAGCGGTATCGTAGTGCGATGATACATTAAATGCCTCTGCTGCAAACATTTTTCGGTCGTTAAGCGTAGAGCTTCCTTCTTTATTATTAAGCAGATCGAGCAGATCTTTGTACTGATTGCGAGAAGCTACAATAAGTACATCGGCAAAGTTTTTAGCAGCAGCACGAATAAGGGAGATACCCCCTATATCAATCTTTTCTATAATCTCATCTTCCGGGGCTCCCGACGCCACGGTTTGCTCGAAAGGGTACAAATCAACAATGACCAGATCGATCTCAGGAATTTCGTATAGCTGAAGTTGTTCTTTGTCTTTTTCTTCCGATCGTCGAGCCAATATGCCTCCAAAAATTTTCGGATGCAAGGTTTTAACACGTCCACCCAAAATGGAAGGATATCCTGTAAGAGATTCGACTGCAGTAACGTCTACTCCTAATTTTTTTATATAATCGTAAGTGCCACCTGTTGAATATAATTTTACACCAAGACTATCAAGTTTTAGAATAATTTCATCGAGATTTTCCTTGTGATAGACAGAAATCAAGGCTGTGCTTATCTTTTTCAATCCACTCATATTATCTTTTTTTGCAAAATTAGGAAAATTATCCCAATAATCGGGTAACTTTACGCTCTATTCAAACGCTGAAAATATGGTATGAATGCTACACGAAACAAGAGCGTAGTAATTACCAATTTAATAACTGAAAGCTTATCGATGGCATGGCAATCGATAAAGGTAAATAAGCTACGGGCAGTTTTAACTCTTTTTGGTTTGAGTATTGGTATATTTTCAATAGTTGCTGTTTTTACTGCTGTAGACGCTCTTGAGAATGGAATTCGTAAGAATATAGCCAGTTTGGGTAGCGATGTTCTCTATATTCAAAAATGGCCATGGTCTTTTGAAAACGACTACAAATGGTGGGAGTATGCTAAACGTCCTGTTCCTACCCTCGACGATTATGCAGCTATTGAGAAGAAGGTGTCTTCGGCAGAATTAACGGCTTTCTCCGTAAGCACTATGAGAACAATAAAATTTGGAAGAAGGGTATATGAGCAAGGGGGTATATGGGCAAATACCTACAATTTTATTAAACTTAGAAATTTAGAAATTATTGACGGACGCTATTTTTCGCCAACCGAATATTACTCGGGAAAGAATGTGTGTATTATTGGAGCCGATGTGGCAAAAAATTTATTTGGCAAACAACGTCCTATAGATCAATATATTACTATCGAAGGAAAAAAGGTTAGGGTAGTTGGGCTCTTGAAAAAAGAAGGAGCGGGTATGATAGGTGGTAGTCTCGACGACCTAGTTTTACTCCCTATGACTTTCGCTAGGAATATTTTTGATATTCGTAGCGACAACCTTAACCCGTTTATTATGGTTAAAGGACGTGCTGATGTACCGTTGGAGCAACTTAAAGAAGAGATTCGTAGTTTGTTGCGTAAGCGTCATGGGCTTAAACCTGGACAGAAAGATGATTTTTCTATCAATCAATCAAGTATGATTTTGGCAGGAGTGAATCAAATTTTTAAGATAATAAATCTGGCAGGATGGGTTATCGGTGGTTTTTCGCTTTTGGTTGGGGGATTTGGTATTGCTAACATTATGTTTGTAAGTGTAAAGGAAAGAACAAATCAAATTGGGATTCAAAAAGCAATTGGTGCCAAAAATATATTTATTCTTTTAGAGTTTTTGTTCGAAGGCATTATTTTGGCCCTATTAGGAGGTATTGTTGGTATAGTATTAGTTTTTATTTTAATACAGCTGGTAGGGTTTGCTTTCGATTTTCAACTTATGTTTACTATTGAAAATTTGTTATTTGGTATTACGGTTTCGACATTCGCCGGTATTATTTCAGCTTTGTGGCCTGCATATACTGCTGCCCGATTAAATCCGGTCGAAGCCATTAACACAACATTTTGATTTAAACATTTGTTGAAATGTTAATTTTATGCGGATATGAGCGTTCAGAGATTTTTCGTTCGAAATGGATTCATGTTTGAAAAAGCGCATTTTAATTTACCCAAGCATTTCGATACATGTATTTATGAGGTTTTAAGAATTATAAATGGAGTGGTTCTTTTTGCTGAAGACCATTTACAGCGATTATTTGCCTCTTTAGAGGCAAAGGGTGTTATGCATACGCTTTCCTTTTCCGATGTTCTGAACGAAATAAACATGTTACTAAAATTTAATGAATTTAAAGAGGGTAACATACGCTACGATTTGTATATAACAAAAAATAATATCGATCGGTGGGTCTATTATTTTCCACATGTTTATCCTTCGGCTGAGGATTATAAAAACGGCGTTGAAGTGGTTTCTATACGTGCTACCAGAAATGAGCCAACGGTTAAAGTATACCAAAAAGATTTGCGCAAGTTGGTTGAACAATATCTTATGCAATCAAATGCATATGAAGCAGTATTGGTTGATACGGAAGGTCATATTACCGAAGGTAGTAGATCGAACATTTTTTTTATCAAAGACAATACCATTTTTACCGCTCCCGATGAAATGGTTCTTGCAGGGATTACTCGTAAAAAAGTAGTGGAAATTATCCAACTTCTCGGTTTTACGTTAATTTTTCAGCCAGTAGTTTATGATCAATTAAGCGGTTATGAGTCGGTATTTCTAACAGGAACTTCACCTAAAGTTTTACCAATTCGATCCATTGATCATCATATTTTTCGGGTTAACCATCCTTTAGTCGAGAGTATTATGAGAGCCTACGACCAAACAATTGAATCATATATAAAGAGTAGAAAATTTGAATAGCTAAGGATTATTTATGCTACAAAATGTTATTAGAGAAATATTTATGATATGAGTCAGGTTCTACTTGTTCAGTTTTATATGTATTTTGTTTTGATGCTCACTGGTTTTATCGCATCTAAAGTCAAAATAATTCATCAGGGTAATGCTTCATTTTTATCTTCTTTTATACTGAAGATAACATTTCCTTTGTTATTGCTGACTACTATTCCCCATCTGCCCTTTAGTCATGAGACTTTAAAGCATTTAGGGCTAGCCTTTTTTATAAGTTACATAGCGCTTGCAATATTATATTTAGCCGGACGTTTTTCGAACATATTTTTTCGCCTAAATCGTTCAGAGCGAAAAGTTTATATGCTTCACTCGGTGTTTGGAAACATCGTTTTTATTGGTTTCCCATTTATTGGATCGCTTTTTCCTCAAGGGGAGGGGCTACTATATGCAGCTGTTTTTCAGATTGCATCCGATTCTCTGCTGTGGACTTTGGGTATTTCGTATTTACAAAGAAAATCCCAAAATACTCTTAAGGGATATCTTAAAGAGTTACTGAATGTTAATACGATTGCTTTTTTGGCTGCTCTGTTAATGTGGATTTTTCAGTTTCACATTCCTGTAATCATCGAAAAACCTTTTGCAGCAATCGGACACACAACGCTATCGCTTTCGCTAGTTTATGTTGGCTTTATACTTTCACAGGTATCGATCGACAAAACCATTCGCAAATTATGCATTCATGTGTTGTCGATAAATAAACTATTATTGGTGCCAGGTATCCTTTTACTCATCTTGTGGATTTTAATGCCGCAATTGCCGAAGCCTATGGTTTCGGCTATTGTTTTACAAGCTGGAATGCCTGCAATGGCTACAGTCGCTATCCTGGCAAAAGAATATCTTGGCGATGATATGCTCGCATCAGAAAATATTCTTGTTTCTACCATTTTTAGTACAATTAGCTTACCTTTACTTTGGTATTTTATAAATCTGCTTTATCCGTGATCGAAGGTATAGTAACAAAAGTGGTTGGTAATGTCTATACCGTTCGTATAGAGAATGGTGAGTTAGTTCCTTGTTTTGCCAAGGGAAATCTTCGTATTCAGGGTCTTAAGAGTACGAATCCTATTACCGTTGGCGATAGGGTTAAGTTTACTTTTACATCAACCTATCATAAGGGATTGATTCATAAAATTTTAGAAAGAAAAAATTACATAATCCGTAAATCTATTAATCTCTCAAAGCAATACCATATCATCGCAGCTAATGTTGATCAGGCTATACTGGTCGTTACTTTAATCGATCCTCCTACCAGCATAGAATTTATTGATCGATATCTGGTAGGTTGCGAAGCTTTAAGAATTCCGGCAGTTCTTGTTTTCAACAAAATCGATTCATACAACGAAGAGCAGTTAAATAAATGTCGGGAATTGGAAGAGATATATTCTCAAATAGGTTACCCCTGTTTAGAAACTTCTGTAAATCAACGCATTAATATCGACAAGTTTAAGGACTTAATTTCTGGTAAAATATCGGTACTCAATGGACATTCGGGAGTAGGAAAGTCGTCTCTCATAAAAGCAATAGCACCTGATCTTGAAATAAAAATAGGCGATATTTCGGAATATCATCGAACTGGTAAGCATGTCACTTCTTTTTCTCAGATGTATGAGATCTTCGAGGGAGCATTTATAATAGATACACCTGGAATAAAGGGATTTGGACTAGTGGATATTGAAAAAAATGAACTTTATCATTTTTTTCCAGAAATATTTCGATATTCATCCCAATGTAAGTATCATAATTGTACGCATATTCATGAACCAGAGTGTGCAGTGGTAGAGGCGGTACGTTCAAACAAGATCTCATATTCAAGATATCAAAGCTATGTAAATATTTATTTTGATGAGAATGAAAAATATCGTAGCCCTTTTTAAATCGAAGTTTCTGAAAGCAGTTACGTATACTTTTAAAAATACTCGGCTTTTTGTAGCTGGAGTTGTTTTATTAATGCTAGCTGGAAACATAGTACTATTTGTTTATATATTTATTAAACAAAAGAATTATCAGCAGTATGTGATGATACAGCAGGCTGAAGCCTACACTTCATTTCTTGAACAGGAGGGGTTGAGATTTGTGAACGACTTTAACCATGTGGCCTATCATTATTTAATTTACATGCGGCAAAATAATTCATTTCGAGAAGTACCTCCGGCACTTCTCGAAAAAATCAAAATTTTTTATTCCAAACATCAGCCTTTAATTAATAATGTATATCTGATTGATACAGCTTTTCATGTAGTTAATGTATATTGCGACCCCACAGGCTCTTTTCTGATCGACAGTTACGAATCCAAGCAGAATTTTTCTTTACAATTAACCGAAAAATTTATTTTTAGAAATGGAGATTATTTATACATCATACCTCTATTTAAACAAGGCAGATTAGTTGCTAATATTGTTGCTTCTCTTAATCTGAAAAACTTTTTCAGGGCACGTCTTCAGCCTATTTATGTCGGACAATCTATTTTTCAGAGTATTTACACCCCTTTGGGTTCTTTTGTAGAACTTCCAATAGTAAAAGTTACTTATAACAGCGATTTAAATAGTTTGGCAAATCAAGTACGACTCAAGAATGCCCCAATGGCTTTTACTTCTTCGCTCACTTACAATAATAAAAAGGAGAAGTATTTATGTATTTGTTATCCTTTTAAATTATTCAATGCTACTTTTGTCTATCTGTATCATTTCCATATTCAATATGTAATTAATCAGGTTCTTGCACATAGTCTTGCATTAATAGTATTTAATCTCGTATTACTGTTTATTGTCATTTTCTACTATCTGCAAATGGTTCGAAACAAGAATTTGGAGGAAGAAAAACTACGCGAATCAGAGGAAGCATTTAAAGAGATAATAGAGTCGATGCCGATAGGTATTATTCTAACTACCAAAAACAATCAGATAATTAGCATTAATAAACTTGCTACACGAATACTTCAGATAAACAATACAAGCGATCTGATAGGTAAAAATATTAGTCATAAATTTTTAGCAACAAAGTCACTTGCTTTCGACGACGAAATTGCTTCGGCTTTTGACACAGACCATTTTATACAGTACGAAAGTAACGGTAATGAATTAGTTTTGTACAAAAAGGATATTCCGCTGCGTCTGAAGGGCGAAGAAATTGTTGTCCAAAGTTTTATTGATGTTACCCCTATTGAAAAGTCTCGTAAGCGAGAAATTGCAGCCAATATGGCTAAGTCGGAGTTTTTGGCCAAAATGAGTCACGAGATTCGTACCCCCATGAATGGTATAGTTGGCATGGCAGATGCTCTTTTAGCTCAGCCCTTAACAAAAGAGCAGATCGAATTTGTCACTATTATCAAAAAATCGGCCGATACCCTCTTGAATATTTTAAACGATGTGCTCGATTTATCTAAAATAGAAGCAGGGAAGATGGTTCTTGAAGAGATTCCTTTTGAGCTTCGCAAAGAACTTGCCTTGATTACCCACCTTTTTAAGGTGCCAATAGATGAGAAAAAACTTAAGTTGCTTGTAGATGTCGACTCCAATGTTCCAGATAGACTAATTGGTGATCCTTTCAGACTTCGACAGATTTTGAGCAATCTTGTAAACAATGCCATTAAATTTACCCATGAGGGGAAAATTGTTATTTCGGTACGAAAACTCGAGGATTATAACCGTAACCTGATGTTGCAATTTAAAGTGGCCGATACTGGAATAGGTATACCTAAAGATAAAATTTCACGCGTATTTCAGTCATTTTCTCAGGTCGATAATAGTACTACTCGCAAGTATGGAGGAACAGGATTGGGTACTACTATTGCAAAACAATTGGTTGAATTAATGAATGGAGAAATCTCGGTCGAAAGCCCTTCGGGTATTTCCGAAAATCCCGAATATCCTGGTACATGCTTTACTTTTACTATCGAGCTTTTCTCTAATGAAAAGCTGAAAAAAAATATCGATACTGATAGTATTACTGCATTTGCACATATCAAAACCCTTTTGATAAGTAATCAATCGCCCGATGATAATATCATTGCCGATTCCTTCTCGCTTTTTAACGTGCCTATCGAAATCCATCGTTTTAATAAAGGGACTATCGATATGCTCAAGAAAAGCATGGTTTCTGAGTCGGACACTAAATATAATCTGTTAGTTATCCGCGATACCCCATTTTTCGATGGTTTTAAGCTTTTGGCACGTTTACAGGAAACTCAGCTGGTAAATTCATACCATATTCTTATCATCAGTAATAACGACCGACAGGGAAATTTTCTTAGGGCCCTACGCATGGGCGCCGATCATTATATCATTATGCCTTACGAAACTTCCGAAATTTTCAACTTCCTCTGCGAAACCTATGTGAATTTGAAACTCGAAGATGAGGTAGCCAAGTTTAAGATTCAGCAGCTTAGATCCGATCTTAAAATTTTAGTTGCCGAGGATAATCCTATAAATCAGAAGGTTGCTCTTACGCTTTTTAAAAATATTGGGTACGAAGTCGATTTTGCAAAAAATGGACTCGAAGTGCTCGAGAAGCTTGAAAAACAACACTACGATATTATTTTTATGGATATTATGATGCCAGAAATGGACGGAATTCAGGCAACGCTCGAGATTCGAAAATCGGGCAATCGCATTCCAATTATTGCCATGACTGCCAATATTTCAAAGGATGAACGTCGAGAAGCCCTTAATTCGGGAATGGACGATTATGTTACAAAGCCTGTGAGAATAGATACGGTAAAGAAAATTCTGATCAAATTGTTCTCTCACGAAGTAGGTCGATAAAAACGAAAGCGCTTAGTTTATCTACTAAGCGCTTTCATAATTATTTTAGAGTTTCTCATCAAAAGTGAAACATCAGATATAATCCACCATAAGTAGCAGGACGGAAAGTACTTAAGTTAAAACTACGGTTACCTGGTGTAAGGGGTTGATCGCGTTCGAATCGAGCACCGTTCTGGATAAGCTCCGATTTAGTATTACCCTGAGAACCCCAGTTGTATGTAAGCATTAAGCTTGCTTCGCCACCAATGCAAACCTTAGGTAGAAAATAATACTCTACGCCAAGAAAGATTCCACCGCTTAAGGCCTGATTAATTCCATTATCGGTTTCTAGGGCTCGTTCTGTAACGTTACCCCATATAGATGAAGGAGCTGGGTTGGCAGGGGTCATTTCATTACCATATGAATAGCTAACGGAGTTTCGTCCATAAGCATACCTAATCTGTGCTCCGTAAAATCCACGGAGTTTCTCATAACCACGGGTTTTCATAAGCCCTACAGCAAGCCCATAGCTCTGATTGTGGGTTCTTTGTTCATCTATTACCTTGTCCTGGCTAAGGGGGTTTACAAAATAAGCAGCATCATCACGAACATATGTGCGCGACTTGTTAATGTTATCCGAAATAGAAATAATAGCTCTTACTGCAAAGTCGTCGGCCAGAAAGTAGCGAACGTAGATATTGTTACTACCCAAAACCAGAGTGTTGTTTACCGTATTGTTAAAAATATTACCCAGGTAATTCAGATAAGGTAGAGCATCGATACCAAAGGCAATATCTCCCGCCACAGGTAGCCTATCGTTGGCTTTGCTCGAAGCGGTAGCGTTTTCTTGAGCCCTTATATTAAGGGCAGTTATGGATATAAATAGGATTAAAAGTATTCTTTTCATCTTTTCTTAAATTAATTAACAAACAACATTGTGGTCATTGGTAGTAGTTATCAGGGTGCTGGTACACCACCGCCCAAATCGATTGTTATATCCGACTCGCTACCAAAATTACCTACATATCCCGATTTTATTTCGTATTTATAGTTTTCTTGTTTAAAACCTAAACCATCGGGAACAGTTTTAGCATATTCAAAAGAGATAGTATAATAAATGTTCTGGTTGGCAGGAACTACTGCAGTAAATTCTCCATTTTCGTCGGTAGTATACTCCTGTGCCCAATCGGAGTTATGAAGCGTGATTTTCTGATTGGCTACTAATTCGTTTCCGGCAATCGAGTTGTTTAGCTCGGCTTCAACAGTTACATTCAGTTTTACTTTTTCCACAAAGTTAGCAGGGGTGGTTGCTGTATAGAATACTTCAACAACATTTTTTTGTGTGGTAGAAAATGCTTTGACAACAGGAGCAGCAGAATAAAACTTTTTAATGCTGTTGCTGTTCGACCCAAAGGGTTGTATTTGATTGTATTCGAATGGTTGTGCCTCTATTGTAAGGTTTACCCCATTGTCATCAACCGGGATTTGGATCGTGAACTGACCGTTATCGTCAACGGTGGTTGTGTCGGACCATTTACCTGTGACAGCAGTAGGGTTTAAATCGCTGTAGGGTATGCTAAAAAAGATTTTTGTTCCTGCTGGTGCATATTCCAGGCCAGCGCTTCGGTTATTCAATTCAGCATAAACATATCCTTTAACCGTAATGGTTCGGGACAGATTCACAACAAGGGCCGTGCTATCTACTTCTTTATCGCAGGAGGTAAAACCAACTCCTGCAAGCAATAGGGTAGGCAAAATAAGCATTTTACGTTTCATACTTTCTAAATTTAAGGGTTTGTTAATATTACAAATATAAAGTTTATTTCTCATTCTTTTGTATTTTTGAAATATTAAAAGTTTTATTAAATGTTTGCGTTATACAAAAGCCGTTAATCGTTAATGATTAGCGGCTTTTGTTATTTAAGTCAAAAATTAAGTTGGAGTCGTGGTAATCATTCTTTGAAACTATCTAATAACTCGTAATACAGCTTTCCCCGAATCTTTTGCACCTCTAACTCGTATGAAGTAAACCCCATTTTCCAGGTTGCTGATATTTATGTTTTTAGTATTGGTCGACGTTAAAACCAGTACCCCGTTGATGTTGTAAACCTCGATTTTATTAATTTCTTTAATATTGTTACTAATAATATTGATATAATTACTTGCCGGATTCGGATAGATAGTAAAATTTCCTTTGAAATGGTTAATTCGTGTACCTAAAGAATCTACTGGTGGTGTAATAACAACATTAGTGTCTGAATTCAAAATGAAAAATCCAGTATTGCCTTTTGCATAAATATCGCCGGCGTTCGAATAATAGATTGTTTTAACACTACTATTACCCAGATCGCCCTGTTTGATTTTTTTCCAGGTTGCCCCTCCATCTTTGCTTATGCTCGAAAATGTGTTGCCAACACCAATTATTTGATTTCCCCCTCCATAATATAGGGCAGAAAACAAGCTGTCGGTTGGGGAAAAACCACCTTGGTTTTTCGATAAAAATGTATTTCCGCCACTCCCGCCTATAACTATATTGCCATTTTGGGCTACTGCTATATATTTTATGTGGTTTCCAAAGTTTTCTGACACCCAAGGTTGCCATTCGTTCGAATTATTTAACTTTTTATATACAACCGGGAGATTATCAGTGTTATATCCAACGGAATATAGTGAACTATCAGGCCCTTCGGCAACATCATTAAAAGTTTGGCTCAATAAACTCCAGGTTTCTCCGTCATCGACAGAAATTGAACTTGCGGCAAATGGATGGGTATAGGCTACTAACCCATTGTTAAAGGTATATAACTTTACAGTTCCGGTAACATACGAATCGTAAATTTTAACCCAGTTTTTTAAACTATCGGTTACGTAAAAGTTTACGTAAACTCTACCTGCATTGCGTTCTCTCCGCGCCATAAGCACCCTGCCTGTACTGGTTACCGCAAGATTCTCAATGGTACCACCAGGATATTGATCGGCAAAGTTTTTCCATGTCAAACCTTTATCCTCCGATACCAATATCGAATCCCAGTTTTGACTGGCGCAATAAAGTTTTCCTGTTTTTTTCTCAACAGTAAAAAGCTTCTCCATAGTAGAAATAGAAGCTGGCGTATTAATCTTTACCCATTGCTGGGGAAAAGCATTGGTAGTAAACAGCAATGAAAGCATTCCTGTTAAAAGACTGTACAATCTCAACTTTTGATTGTAACATCTAAGGGTAGGATTTGTAATTTTTTTCATAATTATATATTTTAAGATATTAATATGTTCATATCAACAATACGATATTAAATATGGTTTTTATCAGTACTTAAATTTTTTTGTATAGTAGTCTCAAATAATGGTAGAAAAAAATAACAAAGTGCTTATAATCAGAAAATTATTTTGGTAACTATTTGGTAGGATTAACAAAAATTTAATATCAAAATTATCAATAGGAAAAATTTTTTATGCCTGCCGTTTGAAAAAATAAGTTTTAAAGCTCTCAAGAAAAATATTATGTTTTGTTTATGCATACTCCAAAAAAAGTTATACCAAATTGTTCATTTTTCTTTTTTAGTTCAATTTTGGAGTTTTCTGAATTAAGCCTTGTAGGGGTTTGGGTAGTCACATGAGTAAGATTTTCCAGAAACAAAACTTGCAAGTATTTGTCCCGAAGGGGCTAACTTTTGGTAGAACAGGAATATGATTACTACCCCCCCCAATTACAGATAGGACGATTTTTCCTAAATAAGGAACAATTATTATAATATCTATAATAGTAGATGTTACTTTTTAAGTTTAGTCAAATTAAGTTATTTGTTTATCAGCAAACTTACTTATTAAATAATTATTTTAGCCTATGGGGGTTACTTTTGATAAATTCTTCCCAAGATGAATTATGACTTCTTTTATCAGATTTTTTTGTATTGAGAGGATTTTGAAGTTGCATGGCATGGCATACGGCTGCTGCCAGGCCGTCGGTAGCGTCGAGATAAGTAGGAATAGCCTCGAGCTTAAACATATGCAGGAGCATATAGGCAACTTGTTCCTTCGAAGCACTCCCTCGCCCAGTGATAGCTTGTTTAATTCGTAAAGGAGCATACTCGGTGATGGGGATTTTTCGAAAAAGAGCAGCCGCAATTGCAGCACCTTGTGCCCGACCTAATTTAAGCATCGACTGAACATTTTTACCAAAAAAAGGAGCCTCGATAGCAAGCTGATGTACGTTATATTCGTCGATAAGCGATAGGGTACGCTCAAATATTTTACTCAGTTTTTCGTAGTGGCTTTCGAGCTTAGAAGTTTTTAGCACTCCAATGGTTAAAAGTTCCATCGACGAGCCGTTATTTTTAATAACTCCATAACCCATTATAGTTGTACCCGGATCTATTCCTAAAATAATTTGATCGGCCATTTGCTTTAATTTAATATGCACCAAATTCTCTATCCCACCAATTTTTGGGTTCTGGACGGCTAAATCGTTTAAACATGCGCGATGGCAGTAGGAAACTACCCTGCTCAATGTAATTTAACGCTGCTTTAAGGCATTCTTCGTTAGTGTTACCAAAGTTATGACTCATATCATCATCTACTTCAGCATCGACAGGTAAACCATTATAATAATCGCCTTCTCCATTTTTGTTTACAATTTTAAAAGATACTGGAAACAGGTAATATGCATGTTGTTTCCATGTTAGGACATCCATACCAACAGGCTTACCTTCGGTTTTTTCGCCTATAGTATATACACTTATGTAAGGACGTAAGCCGTTTATGATTATCTCACTTGTCGAAGCCGTGCTTCTTGTAGTAATAACAAAAAGTCTGCTAAGTTGAAGAGAATTGTTTTTTGTTTCGAGTCGCAAGCTGGTATCTTTTGCAGTTTTTTTATCGTTGTGTATAAAACTACACCAAACTGCATTTGGGTAATTTTTACCTGCAATATACGAGGCTAAGAGTTGTCCTATGTTGACAAAACCTCCAGTGTTGTATCGAAGATCGATTATCAGTTCGTTTATACCTGCAGATACGAATCGATTAAATGCTTGTTCGAGTTCACTGGCAGCATCGGCAATAAAGCTGAAGAGAACCAAGTAACCAACTTTACCTACAGAGGTATTATAAACGGTATCGAGAAGCACCATATCCATGGGAACTTCCTTCTTAGTGGAAGAAATGGTGGTATCGGTATTTTCGGGACGCCCAAAGGTGAAATTATTGACTATGCCTGCTCTATTTTCTCCCAGAAGGCTGGAAATATTTTGAGGGGTAACAGCTGTGTTGTTTATTTTTTTTACAATCCAGCCTCTACGAACACCAGCTGGGTACAAATCGGAATTTTTGAAAACATATATTACTCTTACCTGCTCTTTATTATCAAAACCATATCCAAAACCATGCCCGTAATATTTGCCTGCAACAAAATACTGTTGATATTCGTCGGAAGTAATAATAAAACTCCATCGGTCAAGTTTCTTATACTTTATTGCCTCCAGCAATTCTGTAGGTGATTTATATAGCTGCGGATCGACTGTTGGGATTTGTTCGTACCACAAATACCAGTCCTTCATTGCATTATATACGGCTACGTTTACAGGCTCTGTTTCTTCTTTTGAACATGAAAAAAGCAGAACCAGAGGAATGCTCAGGGCTATGAATGTGATTTTTTTCATACGAAAAATTTAGTTATACTCAAGATTCCATTGTTTGCGTATGGTATCGAGTAACGAAATTAGTTTTTCGCTAAAATGAAGGGGTAGCAAGGGGCTTTCCTTTAACCCTTTCAAAAGGCAATTGGTAACTTCTTGTGCTTCGTATTCATATCCATTTCCAGCGTAATTAAAGCGAATATCTTCAACTGTTCCATTATTTTTGGATATTGTAAGATAAGTAGGGGTATGCCACATCCTGTGAATTCTAATACTTCCTTCGGTTCCGCTGATTATGGTTTCGCAGGGTGTATTGGCCATAAACGTAGAGGAAAGGGATGCAATTATGCCGTTATTATATTTAAAGATGGCAGCCATAGTTTCATCAACACCAGTTGGTCCAATAATGGCCGAAGAAAGAATTTCGTCGGGAAGCCCTAATAACAGAAGCGTAATAAAAATAGGATAAATTCCAATATCGAGCAAACTACCTCCTCCGAGTTGTTTGTTAAATAAACGCCATTGGGGATCGTAAACAGCCTTAAAACCGAAATCGCTCTGTAGCTGGATAATATTTCCAATTGCACCTGAAGAGATAAGTTCTTCGGTTTTTCGAATGGTAGGTAAAAATCTAGTCCAAAGGGCCTCCATCAGAAAAAGATTTTTTTCTTTGGCTTTTCTTATCATTGTGGATACCTGGCTTGCATTCATGGCAAAAGGTTTTTCGCAAAGGACTGCTTTACCCGCGTCGAGGCATAAAAGGGTATGTTCGGCATGAAATACATGTGGGCTAGCAATATAAATAATGTCGATGTTCGGGTCGGCAACCAGTTCGGTATAAGAACCATAGGCCAATGGAACATTATATTTGTTGGCAAACATCTTGGCTTGCTCCATGGTTCTAGATCCAACTGCGTAAAGTTGAGCATTGTTTACATGTTGCAGATCCATTGCAAACTTTTCGGCAATGCGTCCAGTTCCTAATATGCCCCAGTGAATTGTTGTTTTCATGTATCGATATTTTTTTAAAATTATTTAATCTTTTCGAAAATATCACATATCACCTCTCGAGCGCATAATTCTAAATAAGTCGAGTTCAAAATATTCGCCAGGCGATTTTGCTGGTGAAAGCAGAAGTTTTCCATCGGGGCCTATCAGATAATACAAAGGAAATCCTCTTACATCGTACTTTTTAATTATATCAGGCTGATTCCCGTAATGAAGAAAAATCCAGTTCATTCCTGCCTTTTCGGCATAGGGTTTCATGGTGTTGCTATCATCGTCGGTAACGATGGTGATGATAAAAAAGTTTTTATTCGAATATTTCACTGAGAGATTTCGTAATAGATCAAACTCTTTCAGACAGGCATAACTATTACACGAACAAAAATTTAGGTAAACATATTTGCCCTTAAAATCGGATAAATTAATGAGCTTTCCTTTAAAATCGTACAGAGAAAAGGAAGGGGGCTCGTATCCAGGCATCAGACGGGTAATTTTTTCTCTAATTGAAGCTGCAAATCGCTTGTGGTATGGATTATTTGTCTTATTGGTTAGACTGTCGAGAATATTCAGCAATCCTGATCTTGAAAATCGCGAGGCATAAAACTCGTCGTGGATATTTTTTAAGATCACCATTTCGCGCAAGTCGGTGTTTAGTAATACCTGATCGGTTTGAAGCAGACTGTCGAGCTGTACGAAACTTTTACGATCATTAATTATGGAATAAATTGATTTTCCTTTTGATGTTTGACCAAAGTAAAAAAAGTATTTATCGTACACCCTGTTAAAAAGATCGAGGTAGGCTTCATTGTTGTATAGTATTGGTTTACCTTCGAAATACTGCTTAGATAAATACTTTACTCGATATTGCATGGAAATTAATTCGAGAAGACCTATTTTGTATATAACATAATCTCTGAAAAA
The DNA here is from genome assembly GCA_026416115.1 of Bacteroidales bacterium. Classification (GTDB taxonomy): domain Bacteria; phylum Bacteroidota; class Bacteroidia; order Bacteroidales; family DTGW01; genus JAKPGM01. The sequence goes on from JAOAFU010000074.1 coordinate 31,178, forward strand.
AACATTTTGTTCCGAACCGAACAAATTCAAAAGAGAATTTCGGACAACTTCAAAACTATCCTTTTTCATTTTTCCACTTTGCACAATCTTTTTCAGATAGCTAAAGAAAATTGTATCAAATTTTAAAATGAGCTTATTGAGAGAATTTGATAAAGTGTCATTTTCGATGATAAATTGAAACTCAAAAGGTTCAAAAAATGGGTTAAGTTTTTCGGCTGGTGTAAGATCTTTCCATTCGGGTAAGGTAATAATATATTTTGATTGGGGTTCGGCATGCAAATATCCCTTATAAGCCCCTATACGCGAGTAAACTAGTTGAGTTTTCTCTAATGGAAAAACAAACTTAAAATAACCTGAAGAGTCGACCTTATACTTCGAAAGGATAGAGTCTTTGCCTGTAAACGGGTCGAAGAAAGTGGTAAACTCTATTACTTTGCCCGAATAGCTGGCTTGTTTGCCCTCAATAATTACATCTCTGCCAATTAATTGCAGGTGGCAGGTAATCCAAAGAAGTAGGACGATAGCTTTTTTAGTCATATGCCATGAATATAGCGTATCAAAATAATGGCAATCACCATCATGTCGAATAAAATGATTTTAAGCCTTGTTGTTTTTCCCGATTGAAAATAAAACGCTAAAAGATAGGAGAAAGGGATAGCCATGAGCACAAAAATTTCTTTGCTCGTTTGTGGCACGAATAAGTAAAGTAACAATAGGCATATAGCAAGGAAGAAAAAAAGATAAAAGGATTTTCGTGCAAGTATTTTTATGTTTCCCATTGTTCGAATGAGGTGAAGGGATGATATAAAACTAATAAATAATACAAAATAAAGCGTAATTGTTTCTATGGTGGAAAACTGCAGTTTTGTGCACTTAAAACGCAGCATGTCGAAATATGAAGTTATAAAAGCAGCACTTTCGGGGTAATCGAAAAAAAACAAATATGCGAAAAGAAAATAGAAGGGTAATACTAAGCCAATAAATAACAACACCCATTCTCGCCAATAAAAAGGTCTTAAAAGGAGCAAGGTTATGTAGAAAAAAACTAGTAAGAATAATGCAGGAGGATAGAAAATTGCAGAAAGGCCGGTTAATAATGCGGCATCGAACACGCGGTAGGATAGGTTTTCGTATCGGTAAGTGCTAATTATTCGGTCGATAGCAAATAGAAGTAGGATACCTACCCAAAAGATAAAGTGAAAGTTCTGTGTTTGATGAAAAATTAAAGACAATAAAAGAAAAATAAACCCTGGCAGGTACGATCGTTGCCCAATAAAAAGATATTTTGTATTGAGCTGGATAACCAAAGATGCCATTATTATCAAAGAAAAATAACCTAATAGTCGGGCTAGGAATGCTGTACTGTTTGAAAGGTTGTTCAACCAATGAAAGGTAGAGATATGTGGGGCAATGCAATAATAGCTCGTCACAGGAACTGTAAACCATATTGTGCCCAGAATCAACGACAGTATGATTAATACATAGGGTTGTGTTGAACGGGCAAAGCGTAGAAACATGTTATTTAGGTATTACAGGTCAAAGCCAATATCCTTACGATAATATTTGCCGTGAAAATCAACTATTTCTGCATTTTTATATGAAGTAGCAAGTGCTTCTTGAAGAGTATTGCCAAGTGAGGTAATACTCAGTACTCTACCCCCAGCAGTTACAATTCGGCCATTACGAAAAGTTGTTCCTGCATGAAAGACAATAGAGTCTTTAACATTAACCAAATTGTTTATTTCAAATCCCTTCTCGTACGATCCTGGATAACCTTTCGACACAAGCATTACGGTAGCTGCAGTACGGGGGTCAATTTCAATTTGATATTTATCGAGAGTTTGAGTTGCAATGGCGTGGAAAAGTTCCAAAATATCTCCTTTGATTCGGGGGATAATAACCTCAGTTTCAGGGTCTCCTAACCTAGCATTGTATTCAATAACGTAAGGTTCTTCTCCAACTTTCATCAGGCCAAAGAATATAAACCCCTTGTATTCGATACCTTCATTTTTTAATCCCGCTATTGTAGGCTTGATAATTTTGTTTTCAACTTTGTCCATAAAAGCAGGTGTAGCAAACGGCACGGGAGAAACTGCACCCATACCTCCGGTATTTGGGCCTGTATCGCCTTCGCCAACTCTTTTATAATCTTTAGCTTCGGGAAGGATGACATAGGATTTACCATCGGTGGCAATAAATACCGACAATTCAATACCCTGAAGATATTCTTCAATAACAACTTCTTTTCCTGCTTGCCCAAATTTTCCTTGCAGCATAGCCTCAATCTCGTTTTCTGCTTCCTGAAGGGTGTTAACAATAACTACACCTTTGCCTGCTGCTAATCCATCGGCTTTAATTACATAAGGAGGATGAAGGGTTTTTAAAAATTCTGATGCTTCTTCTCGATTGTTTGCACTGACTCTGTGAAAGCGTGCAGTAGGAATATTGTATTTTGTCATAAAATCTTTGGCAAAAGCTTTACTTCCCTCAAGCATTGCTCCAGCTCTCGAAGGTCCAATTATGGGTACACTCCTTAAACGTTCGCTCGAAGCAAAGAAATCGACTAAACCATTCACTAAAGGTTCTTCTGGTCCGACTACTACCATATCTACCTTGTTGACTATAACAAATTTGCCTATTGATTCGAACGAATATGGAACAAATTCTATGTTGATAGCTATATTGCCAGTACCTGCGTTGCCAGGTGTTACAAACAACTGAGTTAAATGTTTACTTTGTATTATTTTCCATGCCAGAGCGTTTTCCCTGCCTCCGGAGCCTATTAATAAAATTTTCATTGGGAACTCGTTTTTGAATTGACTGCTAAAATAGTGAATTTTTCCAACGGATTCAGAACCTGCAACTATTTTTGCAAGGAATTTATCATTACATAGCCAATTAGCCTTTCATACCTGGACGTTGACGACTGGTAGTAAACGAAAGTATAATAATCATTTTCGGTTTCAAAATGAGAACCTTCTGTATACGAAAAATCTATTTGTCCTAATGAATTGCGATAGGCAATGTAATAGTTGTAGTATCCTTGTTTTAGCAGGAGACTGAGTACATAGGCTTTCTTTTCAATATCGTAGCGCATTTGAGATTCTGAATTGCATTCCCAGTTGTTGAAGGCTCCTACAAGGTATAATTCTCCCTCCATCAAAGGTTCTTTTGTAGGCATTTGAAAATGAACCATTACATAATCAGCATCCCTGTCTTTATCTATGCCTTGCTGATTGGCAATAATATATCTTCCATTCATGTCCATCTCGCGCGAGTAACGACTGCGATGCCGCCATTCGTCGGGGGTAAGGAATATCTCGTAAAACTGATTAAGGTAGTTTACCGACTGTATTCGTGGGGTGAGAACTTTAAAGTTTTTGGTATCAAAATATCGGAACTCGTTTAATCCTTGAAATAGGTTAGAGTCGGGATCGTCGTATACCAATAGTCTATTGTTACGAAGTTCAGAAAGATAACATTTTTTTTGTGTATGAGGATTAAGGTTTTGAATGATAACGGTATTAATCTCGTTTCGCAAATCGTATGCATCGGGACAATTAGGTAGTACTTTAATTTTATATTGCTGATATCGCTTCATGTAGCGGGGTATTTCGGGTTGTAACAATTGAATTTCGACACTGGCTAAGGGCTCAACTACATAAAAGCTCGCAGTAAAAAGTAACTTTTCGGGATTGTTCGCTTCAAATACCTTTATACGATAGTTGCCCGAAGCTTTAAACTTACAATTCTCGTTTGGAAAGGTCAGCTCGTAATGAATATAATTAACTACGGTACGCGAAGAAAATGTATATTTGCTAATGGGATTTGTTTCGTAACCTTCATAAAATTCTGTGTAGGGTAGTTCATCGGTTTGCCATTCGTGATTACAATGCTCGAAAGAGTACCATAAGTCTCTTACTTGATCTGAAAAATCGTCGAACTTTAAAACAAGCTTATCATTGGTTCCTAAAAATATAACAGGTGGTGAAGTTTCCCAACCTTGCTTAAAAATCTGAACGGTACGTATTTGCTTATCGAGCACTTGAGTTATTCCAGAACTCGATATAAGACAAACTATGAATAAGATATGATACCTGAACATTATTCTTTTTTTTTGCTTTTACCGATTAGTGGTACGAATGTCCCAACTATCCACCCCAAAGCAAAGCATATAATAAGCAAAAGCGACAGCGAAGCCTCTAACTTCCAGAAAAAAAACTGCATGAGTACTGTATGTGTATTAAGCAGGGCAAATAATATTACCAACAGCAATCCTGTGATGCCCCCAATTATTTTAATTAAACGTAGCATAATCAGTTTTATTAAATGTTAAGTTTTACAACAACCGGACAATGATCCGACATGTAAACCTGGGGTAAGATGTAAGCATCTTCGAGAAATGGGCGTAAGTTTTCGGTAATAAAATGATAATCAATACGCCACCCTAGATTTTTTTCACGTGCACCCGCTCGATAGCTCCACCACGAGTACTGATTGGCTTGTTGATTAAATACTCGAAAGGTGTCGATAAATCCTTCAGATACAAACCTATCCATCCATTCCCTTTCTTCGGGTAAAAACCCCGACATTTTAGTATGTCGTTCGGGATGATTAATGTCGATGGGTTTATGACAGATATTGAAATCGCCTGAAATGAGAAGGCGCGGATGTTCGTGGCGTAGCTTTTTTATGTAAATAAAAAAATCATCGAGAAACGACATTTTTACTTCCTGTCTTACATCTCCTGTAGTTCCCGATGGGAAATAAGCACATACCCACGTTAAAGAGGGGAAAATTGCAGTTAATACGCGACCTTCACTGTCGTATGGTTCTTTTCCTATACCAGCTATAACTTTTTCGGGTTTATTTCGGGTAAGTATGGCTATTCCAGAATAACCTTTTTTTTGGGCAAAATTCCAGTAATGGTGGTAACCTATGCTCTCAAAAAGCCATGGATCGACTTGTCCTGCTTGTATTTTGGTCTCTTGTAGGCATATCATATCGGGTAATTCATTTTTTAGCCATTCGAAAAAACCTTTTGAAAGAGCCGACCTAAGGCCATTTACGTTAAACGAGATAATTTTTAGCATATGCATTTTCTTGAGATACCAAAGGTAAAAATATATTTTTTCTTCATGCAAAAGCTTTTTTTCGAACAAAAGAATAAGCCCTTTTTCGCTTGGTTTAAATGCTAAAAACCTTTTGTACGGCTTGAGCTATAAGTGTGACAAATAGGATTGTATGCAATTCGGGCGCTCTTCTTTTATTTGGAACTAATCGAATAATAACGGATATAAATTTTGGATTAAATATTGTTTAAATTAATGATAGCAAAAAAGGGTTTTGTTTTACTTTTGCAGCTAAATTTTTGCGAATGAGGATTCATAGGGCTGTTTTTTCTTTTTTAGCAGAACAAAAGGCTAAAATTGCTGCTTTCCCTTTCGAAACCAGAAAGTTTATTACCTCAAACTTTTTTTTCGGCCTTTTTAATCCATTTTATATCATTTTTTCAAATACGTTTATTTTTCAAGCTACAAAAGGCGATTTGAGCGAAAATATTTTGTATTGTATTTTTACCTATTTGGGTATTCTGGCAGGATTTTTTATCAGTGGTTTGGTTGCATCCCGCATCTCCTTTCGAAATCTTCTAATAGGGGGAGTATGGCTGATGTTTTTAACTATTTTTCAACTTTTTTCTATTAATCCGCATAGGGTTAATAGTCTCATCATTATTTTGGCTGGTTTTTTTACCGGTGTAGGTAGCGGGGTCTATTGGTCGGCTCGTAACTATTTAAGTCTCGAACTAACGAACGACAATAATCGCGATTTTTTTAGCGGTATAGATTATATTCTCATAAGTGCTGGGCGTATACTCACGCCATTAATAATTGGAATATACATTGGGCTGGGTATAAAACATCATTGGTTCAGTGCTTCTTTTGCTTATCGTTCGGTTCTTACGGTTGCATTGATTTTGGCTGTTTTGGTAACGTTGTTTACCTTACGAGTTCCCGATTATATCTATCGCGCACATGGTTCATTGACAGTTAAAACGAATGCATTGTGGACAGCTGTAAGAAAAATGTTTTTCTATTTAGGTTTTTATCAAAGTGCTTTTTTTGTTGTCCCCACTGTTTTTATAATGAAGTTTATTGGTGGTGAGAACATGGTAGGAACGCTTAATGCTCTTTGTTACCTTTTGGCGATTTTGACTATATATTATTTAAGTAGTCGTTTATCGATACATCACCGTACTCGAATTATGAGGGCAGGCTTTTACATATTTTTGATCGGTACAATCCTTTTTAGTACTTTTTTACCCTTTGCTGCTGCTTTGGGTACATACTTGCTGATATTCTTGATGTTTTTTACCGAGTCTATTCTTAACTATCCCGCCCGTGCTACTATGCTTAAAGCTACAGAGGAAATAAAAAGTAGTGTACAAGCTGATGGTTATCAGTATTTAACCGATGTTGAGCTTTTTGCCGAGCTGGGTCGGCTTTCGGGTTTAGTTATATTTTATGTGTTTTACCACCTTGCACCATATTACATATCTTTACCCGCATACATAGTATTTACTGCTGTTATTCAATGGCAGACCGTGAAAATGTCTAAAATTATTAATGGTACATAGTGTTTACTTTGCCAGCTTTAACATATTGTGTTTTATTGGCTAGCACTTTCTTCGAGTGCTAATTTCAATACTTCCATTACATTTCTAACGTAATGGAAAGTGAGACCACGATAGTATATTTCGTTGATTTCTTCGACATCCTTTTTATTGTCGATCGAAAGAATGATATCTGTAATTCCGGCTCGTTTTGCAGCCAGGATTTTTTCCTTAATACCCCCAACTGGTAATACTTTTCCTCTCAGTGTTATTTCGCCAGTCATTGCCAATTGTTTTCGAACCTTACGATGGGTAAAAGCGCTTGCAATAGAGGTTGCTATAGTTATTCCAGCCGAAGGACCATCTTTGGGTATAGCCCCCTCGGGAACATGTACGTGAACATTCCATTCATTGAACGACTCGGGTTTAATACCAAGTTCTTCTGCATGAGACTTAACATACTCGAGCGCTATAATTGCCGATTCTTTCATAACTTCGCCAAGATTTCCAGTAAGGGTAAGTTTCTTTTCTTGTCCCTTGCTCAAACTTGTTTCTACATAAAGAATTTCTCCTCCTGTAGCTGTCCAGGCTAATCCTGTTACGACTCCTACATAGTCGTTGCCTTCATATTTATCTTTAAGGTAGATAGGAGCACCAAGTATTTTTTGTACATCTTCTATGCTGAGTTGTTTCTTCACGGTTTCATTGAGGGCTATTTGTCGTGCAATATAACGACAAATCTTGGCGAGTCTTTGGTCGAGTTCACGAACTCCCGATTCACGGGTATAATTTTCAATAATAAAAGCTATTACCTCGTCGGATAAGGTAATGTGTTGTTTTTTTATACCATGATTAGCAAGTTGTTTAGGCCATAAATGACGTTTTACAATTTCAACTTTTTCTTCTACAATGTAACCGCTTACTTCAATGAGTTCCATTCTATCGCGTAATGCGGGATGAATGGCATTGATGTTATTAGCAGTAGCAATAAACATAACCCGCGAAAGATCGAACTCGAGCTCGATGTAATTGTCGTAAAAAGCATTGTTTTGTTCTGGATCTAGCACTTCCAGCAGTGCAGACGACGGATCACCACGGAAATCATTCCCCACTTTGTCAATTTCGTCGAGCACAAAAACAGGATTTGCCGATTTGGCTTTTTTCAAGTTTTGCAAGATACGCCCTGGTAAGGCCCCGATGTATGTTCGGCGATGCCCCCTAATTTCGGCTTCGTCGTGTAAACCGCCCAATGACATCCTGACATATTTTCTTTTAAGGGCTCGTGCAATACTTTTGCCTAATGAGGTTTTACCTACCCCCGGCGGACCATATAAGCAAAGGATTGGCGCTTTCATGTCGCCCTTGAGCTTAAGTACTGCCAGATGCTCAAGTATACGTTCCTTAACCTTTTCTAGACCAAAATGATCTTCGTCGAGAATTTTCTGAGCTCTCTTAAGATCAAAATTATCAGTCGTATACTGGCCCCACGGAAGCTCAAGCAACGTTTGTAAATAGTTGAGCTGAACCGAAAACTCGGGAGCAGCTGGATTCATTCGTTGTAACTTATTAAGCTCTTTTTCAAAAGTATCGGCAACCTGCTTGCTCCATTTTTTATGTTTTGCTTTTTTTCTCAGCTCCTCTATTTCCTGCTCAACCGGATTACCCCCTAACTCGTCCTGAATGGTTTTCATTTGCTGCTGCAGCAAATATTCCCTCTGCTGCTGATCTATTTCCATTTTAACTTTAGCCTGAATATGATTTTTCAGCTCAAGCATCTGAACCTCACGGCTTAAATGACCAATGAGTTTCATCGCACGCTGCTTCAGATTATCTGTTTCGAGCAGGTGTTGCTTGTCGGGAGTATTGATACTGCTGTTGGAGCTAACAAAATTGATAAGAAATGCGGGATTTTCTATATTTTTTACTGCAAATGATGCTTCGGGTGGTACATTGTTCGATAGTTGAATTATTCGAAGCGATAAGTCTTTTATCGAGCTTACCGATGCAACATATTCCTGGTCGTCGTTGTCGGGAAATTCGTCGGGACGTAGTTTAATTTTTGCTTTGAAATAGGGTCGCTCACTAACTAACTCTTCAATTTCGAATCGACTACGACCTTGAATGATAACCGAGGTACCCCCATCGGGCATCTCCAAAATTTTTATTACTTGAGCTACAGTACCCACAGCATAAAGGTCTTTTAGTGATGGCTCTTCAATACTTGCATCTTTCTGGGCTACTGTACCTATAATCTTATTTCCGCGATAAGCATCGCGGATTAAGCGCATCGATTTTTGACGGCTCACAGTGATGGGAATAAGAACCCCAGGAAACAATACGGTATTCCTTAAAGGTAAAATGGGTAGTTCTTCCGGAATGTCATCCTTATTCACCATCGAGTCGGGATCGTCCGAAATAATTGGAACAAATTCGACGTCGTCAGAAAAACTGTTATCATCGTATGCGCTTATGTATATCTGTATTTTATTCGAATTCAGTTTTTTAGAGCTCTTCTTCATCTTCCTACAATTTTAATATGACATTCTGTCATGAACCCACACCTACTTTGTTCTCCAAGCAAAACGCCCAATAAGTTATTGTTCAATACGTTATAATTTTTTAAAAGTTATAAACTCTCCATTTAACAAGGGTTGTGCCAGATGCATTAATTTTTTCTTTTTCTGAGCACAGATAGTATGAGGACAATAATATGGCTTTTCAATAACAAAAAAGTAAGAAAAATTAGATTTAAAAACGGCGATATTTTTCTGTTAGAAGATATATATGTTGTAGAATTTTTTTATCGACTTCTGTTAATGATTGATTTCGACGTTGCAAAACTTTTTCAGCAGTTTCAATAGCCTTAGGTAATGGGTAAACCGACATCCCTTGGTATCCTCCCCATGAGAAAGAAGGAATAAAATTTCGTGGGTAGCCAGCTCCAAAAATATTGGCACTTACACCCACTACTGTTCCCGTATTAAACATCGTGTTGATGCCGCATTTTGAATGGTCGCCCATAATTAGACCGCAAAATTGCAAACCTGTTGGCATAAATTTTTCGGTGGTGTAATTCCAAAGTTTAACTTCGCTGTAATTGTTTTTCAGATTCGAATTATTACTGTCGGCACCAATATTGCACCACTCGCCCAATACTGCATTACCCAGAAAACCGTCGTGGGCCTTGTTCGAGTTTCCCCATATAACAACGTTCTGTACTTCGCCACCCACCCTGCAGTTAGGACCAATGGTAGTTGGACCGTATATTTTTGCACCCATTTTCAGCTGAGCATTTTCGCATAGGGCTAATGGACCCCGAATCATACAACCTTCCATTATTTCAGCATTGCGACCAATGTATACAGGGCCTGTTGTGGCATTTATTATAGCATATTCAACTCTTGCTCCCTCTTCGACAAATATATTTTCTATGCCTAAAACTCCATTGCTTTTGCTTAAAGGTTGACTTGTTCGTCCCTTTGTAATTATTTGAAAGTCTTGCTCAAGAGCTCGTCCGTTTTTTGTAAAAATATCGTATGTATATTTGATCTGAGTTACTTCTGCAGTATAGCTGACAGCTGTTTCAGCATAGGTGATGTCATTTACAAAGTTGTTTGCAGGTTCTCTTGAAAGCCGTGCAGCTAAAATCGTGTTTGCTTTTACTAGATATTCTCCATTTTGTAGCCCCCTGATTGCATTTATCAGTTCAACATCGGGCAATACCGATCCATTGATAAAATAATTGTCCTCCTCCATGTGAATGGGAAATTTTTCCTGTAGATATGCTTCTGTCTGAAATGAGACTTTGGCCGATAGTAATTTCTCCCATTTTTCGCGAATGGTGAGTATTCCAACCCGTAAATCGCCTACAGGTCTTGTAAATGTTAAAGGAAGCAAATCCGTTCTACAGTCATCAAATAATATCACATTCATCATGAACGAGTGTTTTTATTCAAAATTTACACAAAATTAGCCTAAACCATGTTCAAATCCAATGAATAAAACAGAAAATCTAATCCTTGGATAGAAATTAATTAATGTCTATTGGGTATTTTTATTGATTCATAATTGTTATCAGTGTATAAAAACTACAACAAAAAAAGGGGGCACTTTCGTACCCCCTCTTTTACTATTGTTTTACAATCAGGTTCTGGCTTACTATTCGCTGGTTAAATGCTGTTCGAACAATATAAGTCCCTTTAGGTAATCCTTCACCATTCCAGGTTAAGGAATATTTTCCAGTTGCTTTATAAGCTCTCACGATAGTGGTAAGCAATTTGCCATACAGATCGTAGATATTAATTTCGACTATAGCCGGATAATCGGTTCTATACTGTATGGTT
>JAOAFU010000098.1 GCA_026416115.1 Bacteroidales bacterium
CTATTGGCCAAAAGTGGAACTCCTCTTTTTATTTCAGCACAGCCTGAGGCAACTGGTAGAGAACAGAGAATAGTAATTAAAGAATGTTTTTCTTTAGCTTCGACGAATCTTCCAATAGCCGAGCCTATCGATTGGATTCAAGATAAACTGCCTAAATCTTGGTTATTGAATGGCCGGATTGAAAATTACACCTGGGAATAACAATTTACTACTACAATATTACATACACGTAACCTTTTCAATACATCAATCCCACTATTTCTCTATAACTATTAGCTATTTTTAAAAAAAATCCAAGCCATGAAAACAAAAATTGAACTACTCATTGTGCTATTATCGATAATTTGTATTTCAAATAATAGCCTCAATTCATTTGCTTCAACAAATCTTGCACTCAATAAACCCGCTTTTGCAAACGACTCGGCGATGGATTGGGCTGGCCCTCCTCGTTATGCTAATGACGGCAATTTGAGTACGCGTTGGCAAAGTACCAAGAATCTTGGAACTCAGATTGCTCCAGGTAGATTTGCTCAAAACTCATGGTGGATGGTCGACCTGCAAAACACTTATAATATCGAAGGGGTAATCATTCAATGGGAGGCAGCTGCGGCCATCGACTATAAGATTATGGTTTCTACCGATAATCAACAATGGAATGAAGTGGTTAGCATAACTAACGAAAATGGAGGGACAGATCGAATACGATTCTCGCCGGTACCTACAAGATATGTAAAAATAGTTACAACGGTCGGAAACATGCAATATTCCCCTTCGATGTGGGAATTTGAAGTATATGCCGAAAATGATTTTCCCCTCCTTACTTATTATAAGCAAGATTTTAATAAAGGAATAACCGCTGAGTTTAGCTTTTGGGATGATGAAAACAATAATGCAAGTATCTCGATAGATACTGTTGCTGCTAACAATCTTTGTTTGAATATTAATAACATTTTACCTGCTCAATTCTCTCTCGTTCTAAACTTTGACAGCATCGAAAAAAGAAATTTGAGTGCCTTCCCTTTCATCTCCTTTCATTATAAAGCCGATACCACAATTGCATTTAAAATAGCTGTAATTAACGACTCCGATACCATTTATGAAGAAAGTTATAGACAAATTTTTGCTTTTAACGAGTGGATAGAATTTATGGATAGCATAAGAATAAATCCTCTTAGTTTACTTAGAATAAAAGCGCTATTCCTGATGTTTAAAACTAATAAAAATAACCAAATCATATCGATCGATAATTTAGCTTTTGGTTCATTAGCAGAACCATACAGTTTTAAAATTTTAAAACCTTCGAGAGGTTCAATGTTGAAACCCAATGAAAGTGTAAAATTAATTACAAATGCTCCTGAGGGAAGCAGAGTAGTTATCCAGTTAAATAACCAAAACTATGCAGAGCTAAGTTCTGCACCTTACGTTATCGAATTAAATAATCTTTCCGAGGGTTTTTATCATGTTAAAGCCATAGTATATCAAGGTAGTATTGAAGTTATGCATAGCGAGTCTTCATTCATTGTTTCGGGCGATAACGGTTTTACCTATAGAAACGAAGCTACAGAGTATCTGTTTAATAGTCTTAAAGCTTTAACTCGAAGCGATTTCTCAATGTTTGGAGTAGCTAATGG
>JAOAFU010000119.1 GCA_026416115.1 Bacteroidales bacterium
GGAGATGTGTATAAGAGACAGGAGCAAGATACGATACTACATTCGATGCAGTACCTCCGGGGCAGCAAGCAACCACAATGATACCTGCTGCAAAATACGATGGCAGGTTAAATATCCACGACATTAGCCAACCAAGCAATGGCATAACCGTGTATTGAAGTACAATACCTGTAAAAACCCATCCAGGCATCTTTAATACATTAGCAAAATCTTCGGCTTTGATAGTCATCCCCATACCCAGCATTATTATTCCCAGACCGTATGTGATAAAATCGCCCGAAAACCATGTAAATAAAGAGGGCTGAATGAGTGTTAGGATAACCCCAAGAATTACCCATAAGGGGAAGGCCATCACAATAAAAGATGAAATTTTCGACATGCCGGATGATTTTGTTTAAACACTTACAAAAAAACAAAAAAAGTGTTATTAGGTTAATAAGTTTCTTGGTCTTTTAAGAAAAAATATTTTAGTAGCTTAATTTTTCGTTTGCTTTAAGGTCGTTTAAGATCGAAGTGCTATAGCGGTAATTCCTGCTGCACAATTATTGCAAAGGTTGCTTAAAGATTTGCAATGGAATGAGGTTGTTTAACTTGTCGGCTAACTCAAATATTTCAGCTACCTTTGCAGCAAAATAAAATAAGAATATGATTAGGGTTGGCGATAGAGTTAAGTTTTTGAATGATGCTGGCGGGGGGATAGTAACCCGTATTTCCGGTAACGAGGCCTATGTACAGGATGATGATGGATTTGAGATTCCCACTCTTTTATCAAACCTTATTCGCGATGCAGGAAGCAATATGTACGATCAAACGGGATACGTCAGCGAAGGGGACGACGAAATCGAATCGGATGAAATTTTAGAAAAAAAGACGGCAGAAAAAGTCGAAAAATCGACCGAAGATATTGCTGTCGAAATAACCGAGTTTGCTCAGAGGCTGGCGGTTACACTTGCTTTTGTCTTGGAAACCGATTCGGCTAAGACCGATGAACGCCGGGTTGGAATCTATCTGCTTAATGAAGGGGATTATTTTCTTTACTATGCAATAGGTCTCGACATCTTAAAAAAAAGGAAGAATATTGGATATGGTCTTCTCGAGCCTCAGATGATGGCTCAAGTGGGCTCATACACAGTTCAGATGCTATACGATTATACTGCTATCAGCGTCGCCGTACTTCCTTTTAATGTACAGTCGTATGCTGCAGTATCGGCTATTGAGATAAAAATCGATTGGTCGGAGCTCAATTTAATGGCATCGTCATCGTTTCAACCGAACGAATATTTCGACAAGCCAGCAGTAATTTTGGATCTGAAGGAGCTTAACGAAATCAGGCTTAAGAAAGAGGCATTATTAAATGCAACCAAGCCATCTGTCAAGGTCGATACGCCTTCGCGGCAACCGGTTAAGGAGATCGAAGAAGTCGATCTACACATCGATAAAATTGTATCGCCCGAACAGCTCAGCCAGCTAACAACTTCGCAGATACTGGAAATTCAGCTCGATCGTTTTACCTTTGCGCTCGAAAGTGCTATAAAAGCTAAAACCAAGCGCATCGTTTTTATTCATGGGGTTGGAAACGGCAAACTTAGATACGAAATTCAAAAAACGCTTCGGCGTAAGTATCCCCATCTCGATTTTCAAGATGCCTCTTTTGCCGAATATGGTTATGGTGCTACAATGGTAATTTTACGTAAATAAAATTTGTATGACAATATTACTTGTTGTTCTTACTTCAGTCGTATCGGTTTGGTGTTTTTATAATCCTAACCTTTTTGAGAGGCTTAGTCTGAGTCCTTCAATGGTAATCTATCGTCGGCAGTACTGGCGAATTTTTACGCACGCATTTGTACATGCCAACTGGATACATCTGATCATCAATATGCTGGTATTGTTTTCTTTTGGACAAGGTATTGAATACTATTTTCGCCATTTGTACGCTGTTGGTTTTATTCGTTTTCATCCCAACTGGTACTATCTGATACTATATGTGAGTGCTATTGTAGTAGCATCGCTTACAACCATTCAAAAGTTCCGAGATAATTATGGGTATCGGGCAGTAGGAGCTTCTGGAGCAGTGTCGGCGGTATTATTTGCCTGCATATTTTTTAATCCATGGCAAAAATTATTATTTTGGGCAGTGATTCCTATTCCTGGTATTATTTTTGGCGCTCTTTATCTATGGTATTCTCATTACATGAGTCGGCGGTCGTTCGATCAGGTAAATCACGATGCTCATTTTTGGGGAGCCATGTACGGAATGAGTTTTCCGGTTATCCTACATCCACCTTTACTGTATGTTTTCTTTCAACAGTTATTCTCTCCCTCATTCTGAAGAGTAATCTAAAAGTTAGGTCAGATGAACAAAGCCGTTTTTCTCGATCGCGACGGGGTTATCAATAACGACGAAGGTTTGTATTATATATACCGTCCCGAAGACTTTAAAATCAATCCAGGAATCGCCGAAAGCATCGCAATGCTAAATAAAAGCGGTTTTCTGGTAATTGTAGTATCGAATCAAGGCGGAATTGGTAAGGGACTTTACAACAAGGAGGATACAGAGCAACTACACAAGTTGTTAAAAACCAAAATTACACAAAATGGCGGTCGTATTGACGAAATATATTACTGTCCTCATCACCCCGACACGGGATTGTGTCTTTGCCGAAAACCTTCGGGACTGATGATTGAGAAAGCTATTGCAAGGTTTAGTCTTGATAAAACGCAATGCTATTTAATTGGCGATAGCCCTCGCGATATCGAGGCTGCCGAAAATGCCGGAATTAAAGGGATTCTGGTGCCTAAAAATGCTGACATTTTGCCTATTTGTCGATCGATAATTGAAGGGAAAATTGGATAAGTCGGATATCTATATCAACATTAACGGAGAACTGTCAAAAGCCGACGAACGTACGTGGTTAGCTACTCACAGAGGCTTCCATTACGGCGACGGCCTTTTCGAATCGATGCATGCCTTTGCTACACAGGTTCAGCTTTTCGATTTTCATTATAAGCGATTGATCGCTGGTATGCGGGTACTTAAAATTAACCACGACGATAAGCTAAAAAAGAATAATTTGGCTCTCGAAATTGAGCGATTGCTTAAAAGAAATCGACTTTTTACCGGTGCTCGGGTTAGACTTACCATTTTTCGTAACGCCGATGGTTTATACACGCCTAAGGGACATCAAGCAGCTTATATAATAGAAGCTTCTCCTTTGCCTTATAAATTTTATAAGTTAAACGAGAGAGGACTTACAATCGGTATTTTCCCCGAAATGCGTAAAGCAGTCAATTATCTTTCACCTTTTAAAACCTGTAACGCATTGCTCAGTGTTATGGCGGGCATATATGCTGCCGATAATCATTGGGACGACTGTTTGATTATTAATGAAAATAACTTCATTGTCGAAGGATATCATTCGAATGTTTTCCTGTATAGAGACGAAACACTTTTTACACCGGGGGTCGAATCGGGTTGTGTAATGGGGGTTATGCGCGAAACCATAATACATCTTGCGCATCAAGTTGGAATTAAAACTGTCGAAGTAGAGGGTTTTCAAGAAGAAGATCTGTTGGCTGCCGAAGAAATTTTTCTTACCAATGCGGTAGAAGGCTTACGTTGGGTCCTGGCATTTAAAAATCGTCGTTATTTTCATAAAATATCGGCACTGCTCAACGACCAGCTAAATACCAGTCTTTTTTCCCAACATCTGTAATTAATTCATACTGGGATCTTCGGGACAGTTGATCCACATTTTATACCGATTGCCCATGCGGTTTAGTGTGTCGACCCAAAGATTGTTCTTGTTGTGGTGCATGATAGTACGGGTGTCGATATCTCCTACCAGCCACGAGTTGTGCATCAGCTCGTTGCGTAACTGATCGGGCATCCAACCACTGTATCCCAAGAAAAATATTACCTGGTGCCGGTTTACCTGTTTTGTACTTATCAATTCTTTTAGCACATCAAAATCGCCTCCCCACCACAAATCATCTTTTACCGGAATACTATTGGGTACTTTTTGTCCCAAGGTATGTATATAATGAACCGTGTTGGTGTTCACAGGGCCGCCTATCGACAAGTAACCATCGAAACGGGGCATATCGTTGATCACCTCATTAATGAGCATATTAACCGGTTTGTTAAGAACAAAACCCACTGTTCCCTCTGCCCCATGTTCGGTAAGCAGCACTATCGATCGCTTGAAATAGATATCGTTAAGAAAAGGCTCTGCTATCAGAATTTGTCCCTTGCGAGGGGTTAAATTGTTGGTTTCAATTTTAAAATAATCTATCTCAGAGTTCATCATAGCCTTTACGCATTTCTATCACTCCAAATTTATAAAAGCTTTTTTTTATTGATGATCATTTCTGCAGCCTTTTATCACACATTTTATTCTATTTGTCAAAAAAAAACTTTTACTTATCAATTTTTTTACCATGTTTATAAAAAAAATTTTTACACGTCTTTGCTCATTTAGCTGACTTTCTTGCTATTCCGTGCATACTTTATGCCAAATTTATTCTTAAAAAGTTATTTTTTACTTTTTAGGAGCGAAACGCTTCTTCTTCTCTATACACATTAATCGCTGGCAAGGATGAGGTACATCATGTGTAAGAAAATTACTCATACCAAGTGATAGAAAAGGATATTTTTCTTCACCCTGAGATGCTGTGGAAGGTATCTTTACCTTATACTTTAATTATAATGATATCGTTGATGTCGGTAGTATATCGGGGCGATAGTCTGGCTTGTTTCATTTTCCACACTCGTTGAAGGTCCTGCGAAGCAAGACGTATTTTCTGCTGCCCAAAACGGGCATTAATTTTATCAATAGCCAGCATAAGGGGTAGGTGTTTGCTATTGCGTGTTTCGAAAAGAGTGGCTTGATAAATATGGGCGGGTGTAATGTCGTGAACAATTACGCCTGCTTTTTTATAATGGAGACCAGCCTTAAAAATCTGTTGCAAGGCCTGTATAGCAAATTTAGTTAGCTCGATCGACGAATTGGTGGCAAAGGGGAGTTGAATGGTAATGCTTTTTCCATACTGGGGTAAATCTTCGCGAAACCGATCGGTGAGGATAAAAACCGTAAGAGCAGCGCAGCATGAGTTTTGTTTACGCAGCTTCTCGGCACACATAACGGCAAAGGTGGCTATTCGTTCGCGAAGTTGTTCAAAATCGGTATAAAGGCTTTCGAAGGTACGCGTAGTGGCAATGCTTTGCCGAGGGGCTGGGGTTTCGAGGTCAAAAGAAGGGATACCCAATAATTCGTGTTTTAGTCGTAACCCCATGATGCTCATGTGTTTCTTTACCCATACATCGGGTAGTTGCGTAAAATCGTAAGCTGTTTTAATTCCCATGGCCAACAGGCGACGACTATGTTGCCGACCTATACCCCATACATCCTCAATGCCAAGCCATTTAAGTGCTTTTATTCGTTTGGTATCCGTATCTATCCAGTATACACCACCTGTTTCGTGGGGGAACTTCTTTGCAATGCGATTGGCAACTTTGGCAAGAGCTTTCGTATCGGCAATGCCTATACTGATAGGGATACCTGTCCACTTATTTACCTGCTCTTGCATAGTTTTACAATGCGCATATACAGGGATATGCTGAAAACCCGAAAACTTCAGAAATGCCTCATCGATGCTATATATCTCAATATCGGGCGAATATTCCGAAAGGATAGACATAACCCGGTGGCTCATATCGCCATATAGCGGAAAATTGGCCGAGAAAACTTCTACCCCTTGTTCGTTGAATAGCTTCTCGTATTTAAATGCTGGCGCACCCATAGGAATACCTAATGCCTTAGCCTCATTGCTACGGGCAATTACGCATCCATCGTTGTTCGATAGCACAACTACTGGTTTCCCTATCAAATCGGGACGAAATACCCGTTCGCACGAAACATAAAAGTTGTTACAGTCGACCAGGGCAAACATGCTACAACGATTTAATGACATGGGTTACTATGCCCCAAATAATCAGATTGTTGCCTTCTTCAATCTTGATAGGTTCGTAAGCATCGTTTTCGGGCATAAGCCATAGCTCATCCCGGTTTTTTTTGATGCGTTTGGCTGTAAATTCGCCATCGATATAGCATACCGCTATTTTTCCGTTGGCAGGTTCGAGACTGCGGTCGATAATCAATATATCCCCATCGTCAATACCAGCTTTGGTCAGCGAATTCCCCTTTACACGTCCGTAAAAAGTGGCCGACGGATGTTTGATCAAATACTTGTTCAGGTCGATACTTACATCAACAAAATCTAATGCCGGTGAAGGAAAGCCTGCACTTATACCAGCATCAACATATGGAACCTCAAGGGAGGTCGAAGTATCGGCAGCATATAGTTCGATACATCCTTTCTTGAGCTTATGATTTAAATTTCCCTTCGGGATATCACCAACTCCTATCTTATTGCTTGCCTTCGTCTTTCCCATCCCTTATCTTCGCTTTTGCTTGTTTAGCCTTCAATTGTTTTAATCATGCTTCGCTTTTTATGACAAAACAGTCTTTTCATTCTTCGTAACAAGCTATTCGACCTGTTAATTAAACCAACCCGTTACAGTAAATTTTCGCTTCTTGTTAAACAATTTACAAGGTAAACTTTACCACAAAGTTACTAAAATTTTATCTTGAAATAAGGACAATATTACCCTTTTGTAGCCGTAATCCTGACGTTTTATTTTAATAAAGGAAGATTTAACTTAAATTTATGGAAGGAAAATGAAATATTAATGGGAACAAATATTTTTGATGGGTTGCGAAGAGAAGGTTTTTAATTTGAATTGATTATTACAACTATTGCTTTTACTGCAATTTTGATTTTTGGGTAACAAAATATTAATATAGTCTAAAAAATTTATTTATTTTAAATTATCATTTTTGTAAAAAACAAATTATGCATTACAAGACTATTGTATTATCGGACATTCATCTAGGAACACCCGAATCGAAAGCTAAAGAAGCAACCAAGTTTTTAAAAAATCATACCTGCGACCTGCTCATCCTTAATGGAGATATTTTCGATGGTTGGTATCTGAAACGTTTAGGCAGCAAGTGGAAAAAGAAGCACAATCGCTTTATTCGGCAGGTGCTTAAAAAAATGGAAAAACAGAATACGCAGGTTATTTATGTTCGTGGCAATCACGACGACTTTCTCGACAACGTTGTTCCGCTTTATATTGGTAATCTGACCATTGTTAAACAATATGTGTACGAAAGTTTTGGCAAAAAATACTGGGTCATTCATGGCGATGTTTTCGATTCAATTACTACCCATATGAAATGGCTCTCGAAATTGGGCGATATGGGGTATAACTTATTGGTCAAAATCAATAAATGGTATAATATTTATCGTGCCAAACGAGGATTGCCTTACTATTCGATGTCGCGCGAGATAAAGGCTAAAGTGAAGCAAGCTGTTTCGTATATCAGCGATTTTCAGAAGGAACTCGCCTCTTTGGCACATTCGCGGGGTTATCATGGTGTAATTTGTGGACACATTCATACTCCAGCTATCGAGCAAATTGGCAACATTTTATACCTGAATTCGGGCGATTGGGTGGAGTCGCTTTCTGCACTTGTTGAGGATGAAGAGGGAAACTGGAATATTATATGGTATCAGGATTTTATAAGAGAATATAAAGAACTATAAAAAACTAAAAAAACAGAGGCTGTCTAAATAGGCAGCCTCTGTTTGCTTTGTTTACTGGTGATCCGGGCGGGATTCGAACCCACGACCCACAGCTTAGAAGGCTGTTGCTCTATCCAGCTGAGCTACCAGACCAGTTTTAATGCCGCAAAAATATAAAAAATTTTCAACCTAAACCTTTTTTCGTTTGCTTCCAAAAAAAGTTTTTATCTTTGCCCCGTCTCTAAGGGGGTGCCTTAACTCGACAGGCTGAGATCATACCCTTAGAACCTGATCCGGGTAATGCCGGCGAAGGGATTAAGAGGCAATGAGCTTACCTACACCGTAATCTTCATTGCTCGCTTTTTTAAAATTATTGTTTAACCTTTTAAATTGCTCAATTATGAAGCGAGTAATTACTGCCTTGCTACTATCGGTAGCAAACTTAGGATTTTTTTATGCTCAATTCGTTTTCTCGGGTAAAGTGCATACCGAAAAACAGGAACCACTGCCCGGAGCTATTGTCGAAATTCCTGCTATTAAGCGTTATGCTGTTGCCGATGCTAATGGCAATTTTTCGTTCAGTAATTTGCCTGCTGGTAATTACACTATTTCGGTTCGTTTTATTGGCTACAACACAATCTCGGACGAAATTGCTGTTCAAGGAAACACCGAAAAAAACTACACGTTGTCCGAAAGTGTAACAGCTTTCGACGAGGTTATTGTATCGGCAGTTCGGGCTCACGCCAAGACCCCTACAACATTTGCCATCGTACCCCGAAAAGAAATAACCCGTGTAGCACTGGGGCAGGATGTGCCTTTTTTACTTTCTCATACTCCTTCGGTAGTTACTACCTCCGATGCGGGTAATGGCATTGGTTACACCAGCATGCGTATTAGAGGTATAGAGCCTTCCAAGACCAATGTAACTATCAATGGTATTCCGCTCAACGATCCCGAATCGCATGGGGTTTATTGGGTCGATGTCCCCGATATTGCCACTTCGGTTCAAAGCATTCAGATACAAAGGGGTATAGGAACATCAACCAATGGTGCTGGGGCATTTGGTGCTACCATCAACCTGTTGACCAACAACGTATCGCAAAAACCTTATTACGAGTACAATGGAGCTGTAGGTTCGTTTGCTACGCTCAAAAATTCAATTGCTTTTGGCACGGGGCTTATCAATGCTCACTGGTTTCTCGAAGGTAAGGTGACCGGTATTAAATCCGACGGCTATATCGACCGCGGCTGGTCGAATCTGAAATCTTATTTTGCCCAGACGGGTTATTACAGCGATCGCACAATTGTTAAGCTAATTGGCTTCGGTGGTCGCGAAGAAACCTATCAGGCTTGGTATGGGATCGACTCGGCTACTCTTTTCAATCCACAGTATGGTCGTAAGTTCAACTGGACAGGAGCATACACCGATAGTGCCGGAAATATCCGTTTTTTCGATAAAATGATCGATCATTACGAGCAGGATCATCTGCAGTTTCACGTAGCACATGCTTTTTCCGACAATCTTAATTTTAATGTTGCACTACATTATACCTATGGACGAGGTTATTACCAGGATTTTGTACCGGCCGACCCGTACATGCCCCTCGATTATTTTGGGCTACCCCTTGCTATTAAAGGTAACGATACTATCCGTTATACCGACGTTATTCAACGCTTGTGGCTCGATAACCATTTCTATGGTTGTGTGTGGGGACTCAATTATTTTGCCGACCGGCTTTCGGTTACTTTTGGTGGGGGAGCCAATCGTTATGCACCTGCCAAACATTTTGGTCAGGTTATTTGGGCACGCTACTTCCTCGACGATATTACTGGTAAAAAGTTTTACGAAAACGAGGGCGAAAAAAACGATATGAATAGTTATTTGAAGGTTAATTTCCAGATTGTACCCAAACTAATGGCTTTTGGCGATTTGCAATACCGATACATCGATTACCGGGCCTGGGGTACAAATCGCGAATATGCCGATGGCGTTATTAACATCGACAAACAGTATAATTTTATTAATCCGAAAATAGGTTTCCTTTTTGAGTATACCCCTAATCTCAGGTTTTATGCTTCGTATGCTGTGGCTAACCGCGAACCTACGCGCAGCGACTTTGTCGATGCTGCTCAAGGCGAAGAACCTCGTCCCGAACGTCTGTACGATCTCGAGTCGGGCGTTCGCTACACTTCCGATAAAATTATGGTCGAGGCCGTTTTTTACGATATGCAATACCGCGATCAGTTAATTCTTACCGGCGAGGTAAATAGTGTGGGAACCCCTATTCGTAGAAATGTTGGAAAAAGCTATCGTCGAGGTATTGAGCTGGTTGGTAAGATACAACCTCACCGTATGTTTACTTTCGAAGGGAATGCTACCCTGAGCCGTAACAAAACCGAGTATGCAGTTTTTAAAGATAGCATACTGGTTAAATACAACAACAACGACATTGCCTATTCACCGTCGCTTATTGCCGGATTATCGGTACGGTTTAAACCTACGGAGTTTTACGAAACAGGTTTAATGTTCAAACATGTTGGTAAACAGTATTTCGACAATACGCAGGACCCCAATCGTCGGCTCGATGCCTATTCGCTGGTCGACTGGATTCATACCTTTAGCTACAAGTGGGCTGGAGTAGGGGAGTTTCAGCTAACGTTTAAAATCAATAACCTTTTCGACAACGAGTACATTGCTCATGCCCGGGTAAGCTCGAGCGGAACTAAATATTATTATCCCCAGGCCGGACGAAATTATCTTGTTGGGCTTTCGATTAAATTTTAGTTCGACTATTTACTCAAGGCTATCAATAAAAATAATAAGAAATCCCTGGTATTGTACCAGGGATTTTTTTGTTCAATTAACCAATTCACAATTGTTTGATTCTATGCCCTAAATTATAATCTTTCCACTCACTTGATTTTTGGGGTAAACCGGGTATATCCCCCTTAGCAATAGTGTCGTGGATGGATTTTATTTTATTAGGGAATATTTTTTAGATTTTTTTAGTGAAAATTTTTTCAGCGACACATCCTGTCGCTTTGCTATTTTACCTTTGACTTAAAAAATGAATTATTCATTTATGAACTTAACATGAAAAGCTTATCAAAATAATTTAATAACTTTCGATAAGTATTGCATTGCATGGATTATGCTCGTATTATTATTTAGGACCGTTAATTAAAAAAAATATTATGAGAACATTTGCTTCATTTATGAACTTGTATTCGTTACAGAAAACCTTGCGTTTTGAATTAATACCTATTGGTAGAACAAAAGAAAGTTTTAGACAATGGCTCGAAGAAATTGAGACTTATTACGACCTTGAAAAAGAGGCTGATGAGATCCATTGTTCACATGATCTTAATAAGGACAATCTGAAAGCGATGAAGAAGGTAAATATTCTATTTCAGGATATTTTAAGAGAAAAGAATTATGAAAAAATTAAGAAACTATTGGACGAGTATCATAAAGACTTTATTGAGCATGCACTGGCTAATGTTAGTTTAAATAATCTTGAAAGGTATGAAGAACTTTATTTTAAGGCAAACAAAGACAATAAAGAAAGGGCTGAATTTGATAGGATAAAGATGTCATTACGAAAGCAAATTGCCGAATCTTTTTCTAAAAGTAATGATAAAAATGTAGACGATAGGTGGAAAAATCTTTTTGGTAAAAAGTTGTTTAAAAGCATCTTGAAAAACTGGGTTGCTGAAAAAAAGGAGTATTTGTTACAAAAATTTAATGAAGATTTTAGTAATGAAAATGAACTATACGAAGTAATAAATGAGTTCAGCAATTTTACAACCTATTTTAAAGGTTTTAACGAAAACCGTAAAAACTTATATAGCGAAGACAATAAATTCTCAACCATTGCACATAGGCTTATTCACGAAAATTTACCTAAGTTTATTGACAACATTTATATTTTTAAAAAGGTTGTTTCTTCTGAAATAAATACTGAAGAAATTGAAAAAGAACTCGAATTGCTGGATAACCTGAAATTGACCGATGTGTTCTCGTTGAATTTTTTTTCCAAAACACTGACCCAACAGGGGATTGATTTTTATAATTATGTTTTAGGCGGAAGAAGCGAAAATAATAGTAAGAAAATTAGGGGTGTTAATGAAATTATTAATTTATACAATCAGCAACAACACGAGAAAAATAAAAGAATTCCATTACTAAAGCCTTTATATAAATTACCTCTTTTCGAGCGAACAACCTCTTCGTACAAGAACGAACCCATCTGCGACGACAGGGATCTGATAGAACGTCTTAGAGCTTTTTATTATTCCGATTTAAAACAACACCGGGATAATGCGAGTAACAGTACAAAAGACATTTTGGAAGAACTCAAAATGCTTTTAGCGAATATTGATTCTTACAGAGAAGGTTTATATATCAATGGAGGTACTACATTAACCCAAATTTCGCAAAAAATTTTTGGTTCGTGGAGCTATATAAAGGATGCTTTGTCTGAGTATTACGAGAAGCATATATCTCCAACTTCACTCGATAATAAAGAAAAGCGGAAAAAAAGCACGACAGCTGAAAAGGAAAAAGAAAAATGGTTAAAGCAAAAACAATTTCCCATAGTTCTTGTGGAGGAGGCGTTGATTAATTATGCCCAACAGGAAGCAAACGAGGAGTTGAAAACTAAAATTACGGAAACTACTATATGCGACTTTTTTAAGCGCTTGGGTGCAAACGAAAACGGAATAAATATTTTTGATCAAATAGATCGTAGATTAAACGAAAAAAATGAACATGGAGAGTCATTGTACGATATACTTAACACTTCTTTCAATACCGATAAGAAATTGATGCAGGATAAAGCCAGAACCCTTCTGATAAAAAACTTTTTAGATGTTTTACAGGGCGATAAGGATGATATAACTGCCGGATTACTGCATTTTGTTAAGGCGTTGAAACCCCGAGAAGAAATTGGCAATAAAAACGAATCGTTCTATTCAATACTTGAACAATACTATAGTGTATTGAACGAAGTTACATCGCTTTATAACAAGGCTCGTAATTACCTTACCCAAAAGCCTTTTAGCGTTGAAAAGGTGAAGCTGAATTTCGAAAACAGCACTTTACTTGATGGATGGGATGAAAATAAGGAAGCGGATAATTCATGTGTCCTTCTGAGAAAAAATGGTTTTTATTATCTCGGAGTTTTGCACAAAAACCACAGGAATATCTTTAAACAATATCAGACTGCCCAGAGTGGTGAAGACGCATATGAGAAAATGATTTACAAATTGCTGCCAGGCCCCAATAAAATGTTGCCAAAGGTATTTTTTGCCGATTCTAATATTAGTTTCTTCAACCCTTCTGAGGAAATTCTCAGAATCAGAAATACTGCCAGTCACAGCAAAAATGGGAAACCTCAGAAAGGATTTTCAAAAGCACCTTTCAGTATAGATGACTGCAGAAAATACATCGATTTCTGCAAGCAATCTATTGCCATGCATGAGGACTGGAAGAATTTCAATTTCCAGTTCAGACCTACTGACCAATATAATGATTCAAGTGATTTTTATAAAGAAATCGAGCATCAAGGTTACAAAATCAATTTCACTACAATTCCCGAATCATACATAAATCAGCTTGTCGAGGAGGGTAAACTTTACCTGTTTAAAATTTACAACAAGGACTTCTCTGCGAATAAAATAAATAAGGGTAAAGATAATCTTCATACTTTGTATTGGAAGATGCTCTTCGATGAACAAAACCTGAAAAATGTTGTCGTTAAACTTAATGGAGAGGCTGAGGTATTTTTTCGTCCCAAGTCGTTATCATACTCTGAGGAAATCTGGCAAAAAGGGCATCATTATGATGAACTATCTGACAAATTTAAATACCCTATTATTAAAAATAGGCGTTATGCTCAGGATAAATTCTTCTTTCATGTACCGATAACGCTCAATTTCAAGGCAATAGACGAAAATTATATTAACCATCGAGTAAACGAATGGCTAATAAACAATCCCAATGTACACATCATTGGTATCGACCGTGGTGAGAGGCATTTGCTCTATGTATCGGTTATTAACCAAAATGGCGAAATAGTTGAGCAATGTTCTTTAAATGAGATTGTTACTGAATATAACGGAAAATTATTTGTTAAAGATTACCACAGTTTGCTCGATAAGCGAGAGGGAGAACGTGAAAAAGCCCGGAAAGACTGGCAGACTATCGAAAATATTAAAGAGTTAAAGAGTGGATACCTCTCGCATGTGATTCATAAAATTGCTCAGTTGATTTTAAAGTACAATGCAATTGTGGTAATGGAAGATTTGAATACTGGATTTAAAAGGGGCAGACAAAAGGTTGAAAAGCAGGTTTATCAGAATTTCGAGAAAATGTTGATTGAAAAACTCAATTACCTGGTTTTAAAAGATAAAAAACCTGAAGAAGACGGAGGCGTATTACGAGCATTTCAGCTTACTAATAAATTTAGCACTTTTAAAGAGTTGGGTAAACAAAGCGGTATTGTTTTTTATGTACCGGCAGCCTACACCAGTGCCATCGACCCTGTTACAGGTTATGTTCAGTACCTCTATCCCCTCAAACAGGCCGATAGTGTGGAGAAAGCTCGTGCCTTTTACTCAAAGTTCAGAAGTATCCACTATAATCCCGATAAGCATTGGTTTGAGTTTGTTTTCGATTACAACGATTTCGACATCCGATTTGATGGGAAGACATTTTGGAAAATATGTACAACCCATACCGACCGTTATGCATGGAATAGTAAGCTCAACAACGGAAAGGGCGGATTCGAGGAAGTGAAGGTTGCGCAAGAGTTGGAGCTTTTGCTTGGCGATTATAATATCCCATACGGAAGTGGTAATAATATAATAGAGGAGATTGTGAACATTAAAGATGTAAGTAACGAAAAAACTGCTAAACGATTCTTTAGTTCGCTGAATCATTTGCTTAACACTACGCTTAAGTTGCGACACAACAACGGAAAAAAAGGGTCCGAAGAGCAAGATTATATTCTTTCTCCTGTTGCACCTTTTTTTGATAGTCGCC
>JAOAFU010000127.1 GCA_026416115.1 Bacteroidales bacterium
ACCAGCGGCATAAGTAAACAGAAAGCTTCGACCGTTCGATCGAGTATATCGGGTACCAACACCTCCTCATCGGCAAGAGGGTGCGAAACGGTATAGCTTTTATACTTGAGTAAATGGATAAAAGGAAAATCGGACGGAAAATCACGAGGTGGACGACTTAACACTGCATCCTCATCGAGTTGAGGAAAATATTGCTTAAAAGCTGGATTATCGATGATGGCTACAAATTCTTCGATATTTTCGTAAATACCCCGCCGCACCTTTTTGAGCAGAGGGGGTTCGGGCATCCAAAGCCCGCCAGCAATCATGCAATTGCCAGGCTCGATATGAAAATAGTATCCGGCTAGCTGACTTTTTTTACCCCCTTTGACCAAATAGGCTCCCATGTTGGTTTTGTATGGAGTTTTGTCGGCCGAAAACCGAATATCGCGATAAATTCGATACGTACAGTCGCGTACCGTGAGATAGGCCAAATCGGCATCGTGTTCGACCATACGAAAAATAAGCGCTTCGACAAAAGCATCGAACTGCGATTTAACCTGTTTGTACCAAAGCTTGTGGGTATCGAACCAAAGTTTATGGTTGTTTTCTTTTAGTTCGCTTAAAAAATCAAATATTTCCTTGTTAATCATAATGCTAAAATTTCGATGTATCTTTTGACCATTGACTCGGGTGCAAATTGTTTAACATATTCGAGTGTTTCGTTCCGCTTGGTTTCATCCTGTAACCTATGTTCTAAAGCCTCAATAATTTTTTGGGCAAAAAGCCGGGTATCGGTTACATCCACCAACGTGCCAAATCGGCCATTTTGTAATACCTCGCGACATGCAGGAATATCGGATGCCACAATTTGTAAACCTACGGCTAAAGCTTCGATAAGGACCGTACCGAAACCTTCGGACGTTGAGGGTAAGACAAAAATTTTTGCCTTCTGCAACAATTCGGGCACATCGTTGCGCTCGCCCCAAAAAACTACCTGCTGGCTCAATTTGTTTTGGCTACAATAATCTTCGAGCATCGAACGTAACGAACCTCTTCCGACAATCCAAAGCTTAGCATTAGGAAGCTTTTCAACAACTAGCTTCCATGCTTTTAGCAGAGCAATATGGTTTTTTACCGGCTCAAGGTTCGCAACTACTATGGCTATGTTTTCTTGTTTGGGATAAACAGATTGTGAACATAGAAATTTTTGATATTGTAAACAGTTATATGCAAAGTGAATGTTCCTTTTAGGAAGTAACGGGATTCGTTTAAATGTGTCGTGTATGAACTGAGAGGCACAAATAAGCTTACTACCCATAAGATATAGAGGCCAGTGCACATAGTAACTATATAGCAGGTTCTTGAAGCCTTTGGTCTGAGGCTCGCAACCACCATGAACTATGGTTTTGTTAACTCCTCCCAAACGTGCACCTAAAACTATCCAATGGCTATAACCTTGATTCCAGGATATTAAAATATCGGGTTTAAATTTTCGGCTAGCATGTCTTACCGTCAGGGTAATGTTTAAACATTTGCTCAAATAGTTTTTGCTATAGGTATCGTGCATTTCGATTTTATCGGTAGCCTCTCTGAATAAAGCTAATAAATCGGCTGGATTTGAATTAAGGAATAATACATATTGCTCGTGTTCCTTAACCGTAAGCCAGTCGAGTACCAGACGGGGTGTACCCTCGGCTCGAGGAGAAGTTAAAACATGAAGAATTCTCATAGTTGCTGGTAAATTTCGAGTATTTGTCGAGTCATTTGCTTTATCGATGGCAGCTTTGAAATAGTAAAGCTCTCACCTTTTGATTTTTTTTCGTAAAAAAATTGTATGCAATCGGCCAACTCACTGGCATTACCCCACTCGAATAATAAACCATTTTCCATATGTTGCACTCGTTGGGCTATACCTGCAGCCCTTGAACCGATAACTGGGACACCCGCTCGAAAAGCTTCGAGCACTACAAAGGGACCCGTCTCGGGCCAAAGCGAAGGGACTACCACAGCATCCATCCTCCTCATATACGAGACGACCTCGTTGGGAGCTAAAAGTATAGGAGCTCTAAAACGGATGTCTCCACGTATTTTCTTTAGCATTTTACGCCCATAAGCTGTATCTCCCCAATAGGGTCCCAAAAAGTGTACCTCGACCGGAAAATTTCGGGGTAACTTTTTAATTGCCTCAATTAAAATATGCACCCCTTTGATGTAGGTACATCGACCAATAAATACCAATTTTAATTTACCCGAAAAAGAGATACCCGTTTTATTTTCAATCTCATTATCGGGAATAGTTAGTTCGGCATAATAAATTTTGTTTTTATCAACTTTATTCAACTTCAATACGTCCTTAACCCAATGGGCATGTACCTGAATGCCTTCGTGCAGTAAATAGGTTTCGTGAAAACTATCAATAAAATTATGAACAAGCTTTGGTAACATAAAAAAACGTTTCAAAGCATTTGTCTCGATGTTATCGAACGAAAAGTGGGCTCGACTAAGTAATTGTGCTGCTATTAAAGGTAATCCTCTACAAACATAAAGACACTCGCTACATCTTTGAATATCCAATCGGCCGTCGCACAAGTTTTTGCTACGATTGAGCAACGCTCTTTGCGGACAACTCTGTCCGGGCGAATGATAGGTAAGTAGCGTTTTATAACCCAAGCGTTTTACAATACGAAGATGCGATAGGCTCGCCCCTCCCGACTGATCGTGAAAATGAACCACATCGGGAGCAAATTCGATCAGCGTTTTTTCAAAAGAATCATCAAATGTTGCCTCATTTTTCCAGTATTGCTCGTGCGAGACCGAAACCGAAGGGAGTACTTTAACCCTTATATTTCGATAGCTGTATTCTTTGATTTCTGAAGGAATCCTATCGTCGTGGTGAATCACTACCATGCAGTGGTGCCCCATATTTTGCAATTCTTCTGCAAGGTGCGCAACAAAAACCTCTTTTCCGCCCGTGTAATAGGGCAAAAAAGAAGCCGGAAGATGCATGATTCTCATTTAGTTTAAGTATAAATTGCACACAAATGAATTTTCAAATGTAGAAACTAATTTTCTATTTGGCTTATGTAAAAAATAAAAATAACTTTGTTTGATAAAACTGAAAGTATCATTATATCAAATTTGTTATCTCTCACTTTGAGGTTATGAGTAAAGAAAATACATCACTTTTCGAATCCATAGAAATTGAAGAAGTAAATGAAAATTTTTTCCAGCTTCTTAACCACGATTGGATGCTTGTAACAGCTGGTGTTTTAGACGATTTTAACACCATGACTGCCAGCTGGGGAACTTTCGGAATACTTTGGAATAAACCAGTAGCTATAATTTTTATTCGTCCACACCGGTATACCTATAATTTTGTTGAGAAGTACGCTCATTTTACGCTCACCTTTTTCGATACCCGTTACAAGGATATATTAAATTTTTGTGGTCAACACAGCGGAAAGGATGTAGATAAAGTGAAAGAAACCGGATTGATACCTTACGAGCTATCGTCGGGTGCAATAACTTTTGAGCAGGGTCGACTGGTTATCGAGTGTCAGAAAATTTACTTCGATGACCTGAAAAACGACCGATTTTTAGACAGGGAAATTATTCACCGGGCTTATCCTGCCAAAGACTTCCATCGTTTTTATATTGGCGAAATTACCCAGTGTTATAAAAAGCAGTAAACAGCATTGCTGCATATGATATAATTTCATAGCTTTGCATAATCAGATGGTAGTCAAAAATTTAGAGATGTCGTTTACTAATTTAGAACCAGAACAGCTTGTTTACGCCTCAGAAATGCTAAAAGCAATGGCGCATCCGCTTCGTATTGCTATTTTAAAAGAACTGGAAAAAAAGCAAAAAATGACGGTTACCGAAATTTTTGAAGCACTTCAAATTCCTCAAGCTGTGGCTTCGCATCATTTGGGCATACTTAAGAACAAAGGAATAGTTGCTTCGAAACGTGAAGGTAAAAACATTTACTATTTCATTCGCTTGCAGCAGCTCAATCAGATGCTCGATTGTATTAGTCGTTGTGCTTGCCAATCTTGATGATACGAATTTATGTTAAAGAAATTAGTTCTCATCGACAGCTATGCCCTTATTTATCGTTCTTACTATGCTTTTATTAGCCGACCGATTTTTGCCCCTAATGGCTTTAATACTTCAGTTATATACGGTTTTCTCCTGACTCTCGACGATATTTTGCGAAAAGAAAATCCTACCCATCTAGCTGCTGCTTTCGATGTAAGCGGTGTCGAAACGTTTCGACATAAACTTTATCCTGCCTATAAAGCCAATCGTGAAAAAACTCCCGAAGAAATTCAAAAATCTGTACCCATCATCAAGGATATACTTCGGTTCATGAATATTCCCATCCTGGAACTGGAGGGATACGAAGCCGACGATGTAATTGGTACTATTGCCGAAAAAGCCAGGCTTCATAATTTTGAAGTGCTTATAGTTACTCCCGATAAAGACTATGCCCAACTCGTAAAAGAAGGAATAAAAATATACAAACCCAAAAAATCGGGAAACGAGGGTGAAATACTCGATGTTGAGGCTGTAAAAAATATATTTTCTGTTGAGGACCCTTCTCAAGTAATCGATATTCTTGCCCTGTGGGGTGATACAGCCGATAATGTGCCAGGTGTTAAAGGGATAGGGGAGGTTACAGCGAAAAAACTTATAGCTCAGTACCATTCGGTTGAAAATTTGCTTGAACATTTAAACGAATTAAATGCCTCCCAGCGCGAAAAAATAGCCGAAGCCGCCGATATGCTTAAACTTTCGAAAAAGCTTGTAACCATCGATACACAAGTTCCTGTCGATTTTGATGAAAACCACTTCGTCCGGAAACCTTTTGAAGAAAAAGAGCTGAAAAAAATATTCGAAGAGCTGAATTTTAAATCTCTCATGCCGAAATTTTTTCCAAGCGAACAACAAACTACACCCAAAAAACAAACTTCGTACATACAAACCAGCCTATTTGATGCTCCAACAGCCGGCCATACGCAAAGTTCTTTCGACACAGTATCTAATGTTCCTCATCAGTATTACCTCATCGAAAATGACGACCAAATCGAAAAACTTGTCGAAAAGTTGTCTGAATGTCCAGAGTTTTGCTTCGATACAGAGACTACTGGCTTATCGCCCCATACCGATCAGTTGGCAGGAATTTCTTTTTGTTTAAAACCTCACGAAGCATATTATTTGTCTTTGCCTCAAAATTTCTTCCATGCAAAAAGAATTCTTGAAAAATTTAAATTGATTTTTGAAAATCCTGCAATAGTCAAAATAGGGCATAACCTCAAATTCGATATTCTTTTCTTAAATCGTTACGAGCTTAATGTTAATGGTCGATTGTTCGATACCATGCTGGCTCATTATTTGATACAGCCCGAACAAAGCCATAAGCTCGATAATCTGGCTCGTAAATATCTCAATTATAGCCCAATACCTATCGAAAATCTTATAGGTAAGAAAGGAGTTGGTCAGCTTAAAATGACGCAGGTTCCCCTTAACCAGATATGCGAGTATGCCTGCGAAGATGCCGATATTTCACTGCAAATAAAGCCTTTTTTAGAAAAAGAACTCGATAGGCTTGGATTGTCGCATCTTTTTTACCAAATCGAATCGCGATTACTCGAGGTGCTTATCGATATGGAAAAAAATGGATTTGCGCTCGATGTCGATTATCTTAATCAATATAAAATAACTCTTCAAAACGAAATTATTGAGCTGGAAAAAGAAATTTATACGCTTGCCGAAAGTACTTTTAATATAGCTTCACCACGACAGTTGGGCGAGATACTTTTCGAAAAACTTAAAATACCCTACGAAGCAAAACTTACCAAAACCAAGCAATACTCGACTAATGAGGAAACCCTTCAACAGCTTATCGATAAGCATCCCATTGTAGGTAAGATTCTCGATTATCGTGGGTTAACCAAACTGCTCTCAACCTATGTCGAAGCATTACCCAAACTAATTAATCCACATACAGGGAAAATACACACCTCCTTTAACCAAACATTAACCGTTACCGGCCGGTTAAGTTCTAATAACCCCAATCTTCAAAACATTCCTATACGCGATGAAAAGGGACGCGAAATTCGCAAAGCCTTTATTCCTAGCCAAGGAAATATATTACTTTCGGCCGACTATTCGCAAATCGAACTTCGAATAATGGCTCATATGAGCGACGATCAAAATATGATAGATGCCTTTCTTAGCGACGCCGATATTCATGCTGCTACAGCAGCAAAAATTTTTAAAATACCACTCGAAGCTGTCGACCGAGAACAAAGAAGAAAAGCCAAAACGGCTAATTTCGGTATCATTTACGGCATATCAGCTTTTGGCCTTGCTCAACGTATGAATATTTCAAGAAAAGAAGCAAACGAACTTATTACCGAGTATTTTAAAACTTTCCCCGGTGTCCAGCGCTATATGAATGATATAATACAATTTGCACGCGAAAATGGATATGTCGAAACGCTTTTCAAACGGCGGAGGTATTTACCCGATATTCATTCGCAAAACGCAACCGTAAGAGGTATGGCCGAAAGAAACGCTATCAATAGTCCCATTCAGGGTTCGGCAGCCGACATTATTAAGGTAGCCATGATTAATATTTTTGAAAAGCTACGACAACAAAACCTGAAAAGCAAAATGATTCTTCAGGTGCACGACGAATTGGTATTTGATGTAGTTACCGACGAACTTGAAACTGTTAGTACTTTGGTTAAATTTGAGATGGAAAATGCCTGTCAATTAAAGGTCCCTTTAAAAGTAGATATTGGAACCGGTAAAAATTGGCTTGAGGCTCATTGAAAAATATCTTATGCTTTTTACAAGAATTTTTTCTAACTTGCGTCTAACTTAAATGTTTACATACAAAAACTCCAAATGCTACTACAAAAATGAAAATACTGGTTGCCGATGACTCTAAACTCATTTTATCACTCATATCGTCCCTTCTTAAAACAGTCGATGAACACTGCCAGGTACTAACTGCAATCAATGGTGCCGAAGCTATAGAACAGGCCGAAAAAGAAAAACCGGATCTAATCCTTATGGACTGGCAGATGCCGACTCTATCGGGGATAGAAGCCCTTAAAAAAATTAAAGAAACACCCCATACTCAACACATTCCGGTGATTATGCTTACAGCTTCCGAAAACACTGCTGAAGCTTTTCAATATGGTGCAACCGATTTTATTCAAAAACCTTTTCAGAAAGAAGAATTTCTGACCCGTGTTCGTAACATTATGGCCGCTTCTAAAGCTTCAAAAGAATCGGAAGAAGATAAAATTAAAAACGAATGGCTGAATCTGGAAATAGAAAGAGACCGACTCCGAAATCTTAAAGAAACACTCATTAAGCAAAAAAAGGAAATTACCCAAGTTGTAGGAAAAATTAAATCTCTACATCAAAAATACTACATCGAATCTTCCAGTATTCGGGAAAATTTACTGCATCATTTCTTGATCTCATATCCCATGTTCGATATCCCCTCTCATATGCTATGGGTAAAAAGACACGATAACCAAAACATTTGTATTGCCATATGCTTGTTCAAGATAAAAGGGATACCCGCTTTCCTCTCAGCATTCAATTGCGAGAAAATATTAGAATCGACTATTTTGTCCGATGAAATTGATATTAATTCAGTTTTTCGAACAGTTAGTTCTTCTTTGAGAACAGAATTGGGTTCGGAGTTCTGTTTTTGCCTATTACGAATAAATACTAAAGATCATATACTTTCGCTACATACAGAAGGAGTTCCCTTATTTCTTTTCCAAAATAATGAGTTTAAAAAAATTGACTCCGAAAATGCTCAAATTACCTACTCTTCTGATAATATTTTGTATGCTATTCAAAATGGTTTTCTCGAACAAACGGACACATCAAATTCACAAGATGTTTTTATAGAATATTTTCAACAACACGGAAATTTACCTTTCGACAAACAAAAAGCAACCATAGAAGATAACATTCGAAACTGGCAAAGAGAACTCCGTCAGGTTAATGATATCATGGTACTTGGATTAAAACTAGCATTTTAATTTTAGAAATTTATGTTAGTTCGACTTGCAAGTATTTTATTTGTTTGCATAATTACAAATCCATTATTTACCCAGTTCCCTAATCAATCCGATCGATTAAACATTGAAAAAGAGGGAATAAAAGCAACATTATATTTACTGTCGCAATCGGAATTTATTTTATCGACTACGGCGACTTATACTGGCTTGCATTATGCCGAGTCGGCGTTTGCTTTTGGTGCCCTTCGGTTTGCTGGTTTAATAAACGATTCTTCGCTGGTTAACAAACTTGTCAATCGGTATACCCAAACAACCCGGGAATTTATACCCAATAGTGCTAATCATGTCGACGTAAACGTATATGGCATTGTACCACTTGAACTATACCTAAAAACCCGAAATTTATCCTTTTTAAAAGAAGGATTGGATTATGCCGATTTGCAATGGGACGATACCCTTTCTAATGGACTTACAAATCAAGCCCGCTACTGGGTTGATGATATTTGGATGATTAGCATCCTGCAAAAACAAGCATATCGTATTACACACAATGAGGTATACTTAAATCGAGCAGCAAAAACTATTGCTTTTTATATGCAAATTTTACAACAGCCAAACGGACTTTTTTATCATGGCTCCACGGCCCGCTTTTACTGGGGAAGAGGTAACGGATGGGCAGCTGCTGCAATGGCTGAGATCTTAGAAGTACTCCCTCGTTCCAATTTATATTTCTCTAGCATTTACAAAGGTTACTCCAGAATGATGAATGAACTATTGAAATGGCAGGATGAGGAAGGTATGTGGCATCAATTGATAGACAAAAAAAATTCATTCAAAGAATCGTCTTCAACTGCCATGTTTGCCTATGCTATGGCTGTAGGTATAAATAAAGGATTACTTCCGCGTAACAAGTATTTGAAATCTGTCCAAAAGGCTTGGATTGCCCTCGAATCTCGAATAGACGAGAATGGAGTTCTTGCCGATGTATGTGCCGGTACTGGTCAAAGTTCTGATATTAACTATTATTTAAACCGTCCCAAAATTGCGGGCGATTATCATGGACAGGCAGCCTTCTTATGGCTTGCCTATCAAATGCTTCTGTTGTGAAACCTTCATGTACATTATTTTATTTTCAAATTGTTGAATTAAAAAAAGTAAAAAGGCTGTCTTTTTAGGACAGCCTCTTTTTAATGTCTAATACAATTTGTTCAATTCTTTACTACTTTCTTTCTATAAATATTCGATCCCTTTGAATCGGTAATAGTCATAACATAAATACCTTTAGGCAAGATAGAAAGGTCGAATATGGTGTTATCACCTGAAGAAAATTTAGAATTATAAACCTTTTTACCCAAAACATCGGTGATTGATAGAATAAGTTCTTTTGGTCTATCTACCATAAGTTTTACTATCAACTTATCGGAAAAAGGATTAGGATATACCTCAATCGAACTGGCTGATAAAACGGTAGAATTTGTCGCAAAATCGACATATGCCACTGCTGGTAAACCTTTCAATAGGCTTCCAGTTGTAGCATAGGGTACAACTTCTACAAAAATGTAGTATCCCTTATCGTTTTCGCTAAGAGTATATGTTTTATCTGTTGCACCGTTTATTGCAACCTTACCACCTCCCGATGTTGTTGTGCATCTATACCACTGAAACTTGGTAATTCCTTCTGGATCTCCATTGGCATCGAAATATTCATACTCGGTTTGTAAGGTATTCCCTTGTGCCACATTACCCAATATCTTTACATTCAGTGCTTGTGGTGCACTTATAATATTTGCTTTTGTTAAAGGCTTTGTACTATACAGTCTGTATTCTCCGGGCCGTAAAACGATTTGTCGATTCGTTTCGGAAATATTTATACTATCGCCGCTGAAGAATTCGTACCACCAACCAGCCTGGGTAAAGGTAACAGATGTTTCCTGCATAAACATATCGAAATTTCCGACGATTATTACCTGCATATCTGCATCGCTCAAAACCATCCTTTTGACTTTTCCAGCAACATTGAGGGTAAAGTTGTTTGTATGAAAAATATCGAACCGATTGCGTAGACCATTAAGCAATGAGTAAAACGAATATAACCGATAACGATTTGGATTCAAATAGTAATCCCAACGAATGGGTTTATTACCAACACGTCCGTTATAATCGATACTGTAGTCGTAACCCAGCTCGCCGAACTGCCATATCATCTTCGGGCCAGGCATAGTCAAAAAGAAAAGAGCACACAGCTCGGCTCGCGAAAGTGAAACTTCGAGATTGTTTTTTGGAGAATAAAAAGCATTTGCCGTATTTCCCCACGTTAAATTGCTATAAATCATCCGCTCTTCGTCGTGGCTTTCCATGTAACTTACCAAAGCTGGCGACGAAAATCCTCTTACCTTATAACTTGCCCAAGAAAAATCGGATTTCGATGATTCGTTCCAACCCATCGAAGCTTCGCGGAAAGGGCTATTAGCATTTCCCCATACCATCATGCCATAGTCGGTTAATTCTTTCTCTTCTTTGTTTTCGGCAAAATGTTCAAGAATTACATAAGCTTGGGGGTTTATCTTCCAAATAGTATCAGCATATGCTTTAAGAATAGCAACACGAGAAGCATCGTACATGCCCCATGCACTAACATTACCCAATGTGTTTTTTTGTGTAAATCCTTTTGATAGGTCGAACCGATAACCATCTATACGATATTCGCTTAACCAATATTTTAAAACTTGAGAAGCAAACTGCTTGGTGTAAAGACTTTCGTGGTTAAAATCGTAACCTACATTAAATTCGTGCTTAGCCACAGGATTATACCATGGACTTTCGGCAGAAGGTCGATTATTTGTCTTGTCCCAATACAATTGAACCATAGGACACTGTCCAAAAGAATGATTAAGTACTATATCAAGTATTACCGCAATTCCTTGCGAATGCAAGGTATCTATCAGTCTCTTCAACGCCTCGGGTGTTCCGTAATATTTATCGGGTGCAAAATAAAATGCAGGATTATATCCCCAACTTTCATTCCCTTCAAATTCCATTACGGGCATCAACTCAATAGCATTAATTCCCAAACGCTTGAGATAATTTAACGAATCTATTATAGCCCGATAGCTATGAGAGGAATGAAAGTCTCGTACCAGCAACTCATAGATGATTAATTTCGATTTTTCTGGAAGAGCTACATGGCTGTATTTCCAGTTATACATTTGCTGCTTCGATTGAAGTACCGACACAATGCCAGTTGTCTTTCCTTCGGGATATGGCTTAAGATTGGGGTACACACTCGCAGGTATCGATTTATCATTCCATGGATCCAATATTTTACGTGCATAGGGATCGGCTATCGTTTGTCCGTCAACAAAAAACTGATAAGCATACTCTTTTTGCGGATCTAGTTTACTGAGAGTAATCCAAAATCGAGTACTGTCGGGGGTATATTTCATTTGATAAAGTGTATCGACTTCCCAATAATTAAACTCACCTATAACAAAAGCACTATTTTTTTTAGGAGCAACAAAACACAGCACAACGGTAGAATCGTCTATAAAATTTATACCATCAGTGCAGCCTGTAGGCAAAGAGGCAATCGAAGTAGGGTAGGGTACAAAAAAATAAAAAGAGTCGTTGGCTACCTCAATTCCTTTAAATACTTTTATGTTTACTCGGGTTTTACCCAGTTTTGTAACTTCTAAAGTGTCGAGATATTCGAAACTTTTTTGAAGAGTTTTATATTTATTCCCATCAATCAATATTTGTACCGAATCGTTTTTTGAAAATACAGCCCAAACTGGAACTTTTTTCCCTACCTGAACTAGATTGCGAGAATTTGAGGGTGCAAGCAGTTTAATATGAATGAGAGTATCATTTACTACGGGATAAAATATGTCGCCGTTAGATTCGGTTTTCCCTTCACGAGACTTATCAGCACTTCGAAAAACAAAAGCTAATTCAAGCACTTTTTCATTTGTAGTAATACCATAATACGCATTAATGGAAGGCTTTATAACGAGCTTGTAAAGGTCGGTTCCTATTCGAGTTAACTTGTATTTTGTAGAATTATCGCCCCAGGAGGGTGCATGTTTCCAGTCGCTTGGGCCACTGCTTAAATTGGTTATAACACCTGTATGAGCATAAACATCTCCAGCATAACCTTTTAAACCCCCATTCCCCAGAGCAGCATTGTAAATTACCACTACCGAGTCGGTAGGTGTGGGAAATGCAGGTTGGGTAACTATTATTTGCGCAGTTACAACAGCTGCAATAAGTATACCCATAGCTGATAACAGTAGTCTTTTCATTTGTCAGAATTTATTTTATAATATCCGTTTAGGTATAATCGATTTGCCTCAAAGTATGGTAGGTTTAGCAATAAAATATTTTGGGTCTTATACGTAAAAAGAAGTCGAATGATACCACGTACCATCCGACTTCGGGACACAACTGACCTAACTACTAATAACTAACCTACTTACAACTGGCTTAATATTTCATGATTTTTTCGACATGTTGTTTGCCGTTTCCGAATACGATGGTAACAAAATAAGTACCACGACTCAGATTGTTGAGAGCCAGCTGCATGTTGTTGGAATTAGCCAAACGAACCAGCACCTGACGGCCCGATAAATCGGCTACAATCACTTTATTTATCTTATCATTAGCTTGAATGTTCAAAACATTAGCTACAGGATTGGGGAAAATCGAGAATTGGTAGCTTGAAGTAGCAGCAATGATGCCTGTTTCTTCATCGTTGAAAAAGTAAGGACCTGCTTCGTTTACTACACCACCTGCAGTATCCTGTAC
This sequence comes from Bacteroidales bacterium, assembly GCA_026416115.1. Lineage (GTDB taxonomy): Bacteria > Bacteroidota > Bacteroidia > Bacteroidales > DTGW01 > JAKPGM01. Next base: position 12,840 of record JAOAFU010000127.1, read on the forward strand.
ATTGAATTCACGATTGGGACCTCCGTTAGGAAATTCATGCTTATCGGCATCCCAGCTGTGATTTATACGGAACTTAAATTGCATTACTTCGCCAGCTTTTGCTATAACTTTCCCTTTGTAAATTAAATCGCCTTCACCATGGAAAAGTTCAACAAAATTTGACCAGTCCGAAAAATTTCCAATAATATCAACTACTTGAGTTGCAGGATCAAATTTTCCGGCTTGTTCCCATACCGACATGTTCACCGATACATTTACCGGTACATATCCAGGACGCGTGTCGTTGAAAACGCTGTAAGCTGTAATACCATCAATTGCAGTAATTTTACGATTAGGTCCACCATTGGGAAAATCGTGCTTGTCGGCATCCCAACTACCATTGATACGGAACTTATATTCGTAAATTGTCCCTGCTGTAAGGTCGCTCAAGGTTATACTGAAAGTAGAGTCGCCATTATCAGTTAAATGATCCGAACCACTCCAGTTGTTGAACGAACCAGCAACATCAACAAAATCGGATGAGGGATTAAACTTTCCAGCTTCAATGGCATACTTCATGTTTACCTTGAAAGTAACACTGGCTGTTTGAGCCTGCATGGTTGCAAAGATACCCATGAGGGCAACACTGATGACAAATAGTAATTTTCTTTTCATAGTTATTGAGTTTTTCGTTAAACAGTAAAGTAAAATTAGGCGGGCATAAAACGAAATACAAGAATAAACTATGAAAATTGAAATCAATATTACCCAAAAACTTCGAATTTTTATTCGAAAAACCCTTATTTCAAACGTTTGCAGTAAGACTAATAAAACAAAAAAATATTTGCTAATTAATTGTATTTTATATATTTACAAAAAATTTTTTAAAAAAATTCCAACTCAAGTTCGAAAAAAACAAAATATATAAAATTGGTGTGCAAAAATCTGTTAGCCTAAAATCCTTTTAATCTCTTCCTCCACTCGCTGCATAATCCATTGGGGTGTTGAAGTAGCACCACAAATGCCAATTGTAACTGCATTTTCGAACCACTCGGGGATAATTTCATTTATTTGCGAAATAAAGTAGCTTCGCGAATTTACTTTTTTTACCTCTTCAAACAACAATTTGCCATTCGAACTTTCGGGACTACTTACAAAAATCACAACATCATTGCTATTGGCAAATTTCCGCAAATGTTCTGTCCTATTCGAAACTTGACGACAAACCGTGTCGTGAACATAAAGCGGTGGATTCTCAGCACCAATCGATTCAATCATTTTTTTCCGAATAATTTCGGTTATTTGTCTAAAGCCTTCGAGCGGCATAGTAGTTTGTGAAAAAATATGTACAGGTAATGAAAAATTAATAGCTTCTAACTCATTAACCGATTGTACTACCAAAGCTTTGCCTCCAACCTGACCCTGCAATCCTATAACTTCGGGATGATTGGGTTTTCCGTATATTACTATCTGATTTTGTGGATTTTCGAGAAATGTTTTTAAAAGTCTTTGCTGAATTTTAAGAACAACTTTGCATGATGCATCGATAAGACGAATATTATTTTCGGCGGCAATTTTGTAGGTTTCGGGTGGTTCGCCATGTGCACGGATGAGTACCGTTGAATCTTTTAAATTTCTAAACGTTTGATGATCTATTACAATAAGTCCCAAGTTTTTTAATCTTTCCACTTCTGCCCGGTTATGAACAATATTGCCCAAACAGAATAATTTTCCGGTTTTCGAAAGTTCCTCTTCAGCCAAGCGTATTGCATTAGATACACCAAAACAAAAACCCGACTGCTCGTCGATAGATATTTTCATGGTTTCCCAAAAATTTTCAATACAAGATTATCAAACCACTCCATTTGCTGTTGAGGGGTCATGAAAGAGTTATCGAGAATATAGGCATCTTCGGCTTTTACCAAAGGACTCTCTTCTCGAGTTGTATCGTAATGATCTCTTTGTAACAAATTCTGATAAACTTCATCAAATGCTGCTTTTTCGCCCTTAGCTAATAACTCATTAAGCCGTCTTTGCGCCCTAATTTTGGGATCAGCTGTCATAAAAATTTTTATATGAGCATTGGGAAAGACTACCGTTCCTATATCTCTACCATCGAGCACTACACCTCCTTTTTCTCCCATTTTCCGCTGTAATTCAACCATTTTAGTGCGTACTTCTTTAACAGCACTTACCTGGCTCACATACGAAGCTACATGCAAATCGCGAATAGCTTCTTCAACATTTTCTCCATTAAGAAATGTTTCTTCCTTTCCCGTATCTTCATTTTTAACGAACTCGATATGTATTTTCGAAAGCATTTCAATAAGCCTTTCCACATTAAAAAAATTTGCACCTATAAAATTATTTCTCAATGCAAAAAGGGTCACCGCACGATACATAGCTCCTGTATCGATATAAGTCAAATGATACTTTCCTGCTATAGCTCGTGCAAAAGTACTTTTACCACACGACGAATACCCATCAATAGCAATTACAACATCATTAGGCAAAGACATGATTCTATTTTTGCCTCAAAGGTAATGAAAGCTAGTAATGTTTATTGTTTAAATGTTAAATTTCCTAGCTTAATCAAAATAGAAAAATGATCTGACCCGCCAGTAGCATGGTAAACCGAATGACCATAACAAATAGAAAATCTCTGAGTACGAATACCTGCACCAAAAGAAAAACCTACCATGCCCGGTGCATCTTGAAGCATCATCTCCTTTCGGCGTTGATGATTGTAGGCGGCTGAAATATAAAAAGTCTTTGAAGGCAAAAACTCTACACCAGCTATCAAGTGTCTTAATACATTTTCAATTAATTTGTCGGTTTTACCAATTGACGACGAACCTAAAGTTTCCTGTTCCAGCTGACTATCGAAATAAAGATCGGGGGTCTCCAAATGTTGAACTGTAAGGGTAAACCGAAATGGAGCATATTGTAATTTTTGAGACAAGCCAAGCATAATTTCAAAAGGTAACGATTCGTGTGTCGTAGCATATTTTTTAATCTGGGTTCCCATGTTGCGCAATACTAAAGCAGCAGAAAAATTTCCACCATGCGAATGGTACAGAATACCAATATCAACAGCTATGCCCATCGAAACATATCGTTCGTATATACTATAGGCAGGCTTAATATTAAGACCAATTGCGACAATGCTATCAAATAAACGAGAATAGCTCAAATTAAGGGCAAAATCTTTTGCAAAAAAATCTCCCTGTATGTTTCCGTACGCATCGGCACCTCTGAAAGTACCATAATCAACATACTGAGCTCCAATACCCCATGTTCCAAATCCTGGTTTATCGAAAGCATAGGCAGCAAATCCATAACCTGCTCCTGCAAATAAACTATTGTAACTTAGTGCTATATTTTTATTCATCTCTCCATTTAATAAGGCCGGATTCTGCCATATGCTACTTAAATCGCCATTAGATGACGAAATGATTCGACCCCCCAGAGATGCTGTCCTAGCCGAAGTAACGAGATTTAAAAAATCGTAGGTCGAAGAGCCCCCTACTTGAGATTCTGATAATACAGATTTTAGCAAGAAAACAATAATAATTGTTAATCGTAAAAATATGATTTTATTCTTCATAATAGAATAGATAGTCGACATTGATTATTTATCAGAACATCTCTTCTGAAAAAAGCAATCATAAGGATAATCAAAATATTTCAGATTATTTTCAATAAACTATTAACGTGATAAGTAGAAAAAAATTTTAATCACATTTTGTTAGCAGTTCTATAAATCTGTCTTTTGACGAATCAGCCCACTGTCTGAAAGCAAACGAAACGTCTTTATGACGAGGCAAATACGCAACAAATGGGTCGAGGTCGAAAACTGTATTTTGAATACCTGCCCCGGCTAAAGTAGCATCGAGGGCGTTACAGGCTTGTTCAAAATGTCCATAGGTAGGTACCATCATAATAGGTTTGCCTAGGTACATTGCCTCGCAGATCGACTCAAATCCAGCAGTCGAGCAATATCCTCCACACTTGCTCATCATTTCAAGAAACTTAACATCATTGAGACGATGGAACCAAAGATTTTCATCAATTTTTAAATCATCTGGAACATCCTTCTTATCCCAAAAAAAATGAAGTTCATATTCGGGATGAAGTGCATGCCAACGTTCAATTTCTTCGGCATAACCAGCATTAAGCAAATAGCCCAATATATAACCTCTATTCTGAGGGGTAAGTTTCCGTATTTCACTACGTAACAAGGGAGGAACAACAAAAAGCTTTTTTCGGGGTACATCGGGCATCGGTCGAAACGAAAGGGCTAATTTTTTTTCGGCTCTTGCCGCAACTAACCATGAATTCAACGACATAAGCCTTTTATCAATCCAATAGCCTTTTGGAAAGACAAACTGCGGATGCTGCAAAAGATACTGATGTCCCACAACAACAATGTGAGCTTTTTTTCCATAAATGAGAGCATATAGCCCTCCCAATAATTCGTAAAAATTAACTATTACATCGGGTTTTGTCTCATCTACCATTTGTTTAATCATAGCAATGCTCCGCAAAAAGGTGGGTGCCATAAGCAGATTAGCCCAGATAGTTTTCCCAATATGAATTTTTTTGTTATTGCTATCTACTACAAAATTAGGACTTTCGAAAGTTGCTACGGGAGCTTGTATTTTTTCATAGAAGAAAGCTGGTACTTCTCTACGAGGACTCTTGCCAACCAGAACCTGAACGACCGAATGCCCCTCGCTCCTAAGAATTTCCGACAATGCAATGGCCTGAGTCATATGGCCCCTTCCTTCGCCTTGAACTATGAAGAAATATTTCATGATAGATAATTTTAAGTCGGCCTATACTTTATTAACGCTCTAAAATTAGCTAAATTTTCGATTTCAAGCTAATTAGCAACATTATGTAGGGAAATAAACTTCAAATTTAGTTCTCAGCGAGTTTTTAAATATTTAGAAACAAAAATTTTAAGAAAATTTTACCCAGCGAATGGGGATTAGAAAAATTTTTTTGATGATTTAAAAAATTAATTTAGATATAATAAATTTATCATACTTCATGTATAATATGTATTTTCTAACTTTTAAGGATATAAACTTAATTTCAGATAGTTATAGAAAATCGGACAATATAAAATAATGTACGAATGGGCTTGCAATTTTTTTAATTATTGTTATATTCGCTACTGAATTTTTATCAACAATTATAGCCAACTTATTAACACCTAAAAAAAGAGCCATGCCGTACCGTCGCCTACCCAACACCGATGCTGCTCGCCTTAAAGCTATGCGCACAGCATATGATAGAGGTAAAGAATTGCCTCCTTTTAAACTTGCTTTTTCGCAGTCAACTTTTCAAAAATTACAGTCGTTTCTACCTCTACTCGAGAAAAACATTGCTGAGAGTCGCTTTACCTACGAAAATCAAATAAAAAAGAGCAAGGAATATCAACAACACATGCGTAAAGCTAGAATTTATATTTCTCACTTTTTACAGGTGATGAACATGGCAATAGAAAGAGGCGAACTTCCTGCAAATACTCGTTCTTACTTTGGCATTGAAGAATTCGACAATCGTTTACCTTCTCTTAATAGCGAAGAGGCTCTTCTTAAGTGGGGCGAAAATATACTTCAAGGTGAACAAGAGCGTATGCGTCGTGGATTATCTCCTATTACAAATCCTACTGTTGCTCTCGTTCGTGTTCGTTTCGAAAGATTTAAAGATGCCTATCTGGCTCAAAAAACTATGAAAAAAAATTCGTCTCGATATTTCTCGGAGCTCCCTGTTTTACGCAAAACGGCCGATGAACTCATCGCCCAGATTTGGGACGAAGTGGAAGACTACTTTAAAGATTTACCCGATGAGAAACGTCGTTCCGAATGCTCAAAATATGGCATTGTTTATGTTTTTCGAAAAAACGAGCTCAATCGTCTTTCTCTTCCTTTAAATCAGGAGGCAATGCCACAGTTGTTTGTCTAATCAAATTTCAATAAAATAGTATCTTCTCTTTGTTTAAGTTTTTAAAATTTTGTCTTATCCTTGCACGGTAAGCAACTAATTTCTTGTTATGCCTATTTCTTCAAATTTACCCCGTGTAAGCATCATTACAGTGGTATTTAACGGCGAAAAATTTATTGAACGCACCATACAAAGCGTCATCAACCAAACCTATCCGGCAATTGAATATATTATCATCGATGGGGGCTCGACCGATTCAACAGTTTCATTAATTAAAAAATACGAAACACACTTAGCTTACTGGGTTAGCGAGCCCGACAATGGACTCTACGACGCTATGAATAAAGGTTTAGCTCGAGCTAGCGGTGATTATGTTATGTTTCTTAATGCTGGTGATACTTTTTATGACAATCATACTCTTACGATGGCTTTCGGCAATTGGAATCCGACTGTAGATATCTTATATGGCGAAACCTTGATTGTCGATCCAAAAAATAATATTATTGGAGATCGAAGGTTAAAAGCTCCACAAAAACTTACCTGGAAGTCTTTCCGCGATGGTATGCTAGTTTGTCATCAGTCGATTATCATTCGCCGAAGCATCGTAAAACCCTATAACCTCAAATACAAAATTGCTGCCGATTTCGATTGGGTGCTTAATGCCTTGAAAGCAGCCAACAATATTGTTAATTGCAATATCTACATTTGTCGTTTTCTTGATGGAGGTTTAAATAAACAAAAAATACCCTTAGCCCTAAAAGAAAGATTTATGATTATGTCGAAAAACTATGGTTTTTTTCCAACACTTTTGCGTCACTTTATAATTGGTTTACGTTTTATTTTTTTCTGGTGGCGCGAAAAAAGATTTTAAAAATTTGCAACTTCAAGAAAGCACATTAAACACAAATGATATTTAACTTCTTCATTAAAGGTTTTTAGGGTAACATAGCGTGTATTTCTTCACAATTTTAGATAATACCTGTATGTTTAACATATCGGATGCTTCGGCTATATCAACCAAATGACCATCGTTATACAGAATACTTATTCTGTCGTCGACAATATTATAGGTATCGCTCCATACCGTACCTTCAAAAACAAAATATTCGGCTTCTTCGTCTGTGAAAGCGTATTTCTGCGCCACACGCTTTCTTAGTTCCATAATACGCTGTGGGTCTATAGGTTTAGAATGAAGCTCTATTCTAAACAATCGACGGTTATTCATCTGCTGGCACAACATTGATAATACCTTATCGGGATGATGCTGCCAAACTTTTATGGCCGAAAGTATATCACTATCATCGAGAAGTAAAAAATTTTGAAGAATTTCAGCCATTTCCTCGGATTTATTCTCATAGTTCTTTGAGTTAAATCGCCGAGTTAAAAAGAATTGTAAAGCAGGTGTTGCAAAAAGTTGTTCGCCTTGCAATGCTAAGTATTTAGCTCTTTTTAAAATATTAACCATAAGATTTTCGGCAGATAGCACCGTTTTATGCAAATATACTTGCCAATACATGAGTCGTCGGGCAATAAGAAATTTTTCTATAGAGTATATTCCTTTTGCCTCTACCACCAAATGGTCGTTTACCACATTGAGCATTTTAATGATTCGATCGGATCCAATTACACCTTCCGAAACACCAGTAAAAAAACTATCACGTCTCAGGTAATCGAGCCTGTCCATATCGAGCTGACCCGATACCATTTGGGTTAAAAACTTTTTAGGATATTGATGCGTAAATATTTCTATTGCAGTTTGCAAACGTCCATTCATTTGCTCATTGAGCTGATGCATAATTTGCAACGAAAGATGTTCGTGGGTAAAACTCTCGATAAGGCTATATTCGAGTGCATGTGAAAAAGGACCATGTCCTATATCATGAAGAAGTATAGCAATATTGGCAGCCTCTGCTTCACGTTCAGTTATTTCGTGTCCTTTCGATCGGATTACTTCAATTGCTTGGTTCATCAAATGCATTGCCCCAAGTGCATGCTGAAATCTTGTATGCATTGCCCCAGGATAAACCATATGGGTTAGTCCTAATTGCCGTATCCTGCGTAAACGTTGAAACCAAGGATGTTCGATCAAATCAAAAATTGTATCATGATAAATGTGGATAAAACCATATACTGGATCATTTACTATCTTTCGCTTATTGGTCGACATATCTAAAGTTCAAAATTTAGGTAAAAGTAGCTAAAATTTATTCTCGTTTTATGTAAATAGGATTGCTCATTTTTATAGTTTATATTTACAAATTCAATGTTTTTAGTCTGTTATCATTTAGATTTCTCATATTTAATAAATCTTTTTCCCTTTTAAATCTTAAATCAACCAAATTTAATAAATATCATGACCTACGATATAGGACTTAAACTATTATCCAAATCTTTTGTTTTTAAGAAAAACTTTTAACATTATAGGGGTTTCGTGCTTCGAAGTTGTTATTAAGAAAAATTTCTTAAAAAAGTTATGAACCTAAATTTAAGCACCTATGAAAACAAGAGTATTTGTAACTTTAATTTTAGTTACGTTGGGGCTATATTTGTTTTCTCAATGTAAGCAAAAGGAAATGGAACAGATCAGTTACACTGCACAAAGTGTGGCCGATAGCCTACACTGGATTAAACAATCGTGCATTAAGCTTCAAGTTTATGGAAAAACTATTTATTTTGACCCCCTTGGCATTAAAAAAGCCGACTCTGCCGACTTTATTTTCATCACGCATCCTCATGGCGATCATTTTTCTCCAGCCGATATTGCTAAAATTGCAACATCCAAAACTGTAATTTATGGCCCGAAGGAATGCAGGTATACAGGAACATGCAAAGAATTTATCGAAGTTGTACCCGGTCAAACTATCAATGTTGCTGAAAATATTAGTATAACTACAGTACCTGCTTACAACGTTGTTAAAACCAATTTCCACCCCAAAGAAAAACAATGGGTAGGGTATTTATTAAAAATTGGTAATATAGTAGTGTATCATGCTGGCGATACTGAACGAATACCCGAAATGAAAAATTTTACAGCCCATATTGCAATGTTGCCTTTAGGTCAGACCTATACTATGAATTCGGTTGAAGAAGCTGCTGAAGCTGCAAAAGATGTTAAAGCCGAAATAGCTATCCCAATACACTGGGGGGCATATGAAGGTACTGCTGCCGATGCACAAAAATTCAAATCCCTTCTCGAAAATCAAATGAAAGTGATTATTAAATCTGTCGAATAGCTGTCATTTAAATTATACATTTTATCATAAAAAAGCTGTCGAATGACAGCTTTTTTTAAACCAGCATGATTTCGGGTATGTGATTTTTAAAATTGACTTTATATTTTATTTACAGAAATTGATAAACATTTTTGTACTTTTGAATGCAAAACTAAAAGTTATGATGCTTCAATATATTCATTGGAATGTTAGTCCCGAAATATTCAACATCGGCCCGCTTGCTATTCGATGGTATGGATTACTTTTTGCAACTGCTTTTATTACGGGTTATTATATTTTTAAATATTTTTTCAAAAAAGAGGGGTATCAAGTTGAACTTCTCGATCAGCTGACTGTATATGTGGCTTTGGGTATTATCGTTGGTGCTCGATTAGGCCATGTTCTTTTTTACGATCCTTCTTACTATTTTGCCAATCCTCTCAAAATTATTGCCGTATGGGAAGGTGGTTTAGCAAGTCACGGTGCGGCTATTGGTTTACTAATTTCTCTTTATTTATGGGTTCGCAAGCATAAAACAAATATTTTATGGTTGCTCGATCGAATTGCTGTAGTTGTTGCTCTTGGTGGCATGTTTGTGAGGCTTGGTAATTTAATGAACTCCGAAATTTATGGTATTCAGACTTCTTTACCGTGGGGTTTTATTTTTGTACGTGAAGGTGAAACTGTGCCCAAACATCCTACTCAAATATACGAAGCACTTTCTTACTTTATGATCTTTCTATTGCTTTTTACTGCTTACCGGAAAAATTGGTGGTTCGAAAGCAAAGGCCTTGTCTTTGGTATCTTTCTCATCCTGCTTTTCGGTGCCCGTTTTATGATCGAATTTATTAAAAATCCCCAGGAAGAGTTTGAGACTTCACTCCCTCTCTTGATGGGACAAATTCTAAGTTTACCTTTTATTATCGCAGGAATTATCATTGTTATTTGGGTCTTAAGTAAAAAGCCATCATCCAAAAAATAACTCCTTTGCAATAGTATCGGAAATAAACCATCCTTTTAAATTAAGCACAATTCCCTTCGTGTTTATGTCCAAATAGGAAGGATAGTATTTTTGTGCTCGAAGTTCGACTTTTTTGTAGTTTTCAATACCAAATTGTCTTATAAACTTATCCTTTATCAACCCTTCTTTCCTCCTTATTTGCAACATAATAACTTCATTCATCTTATTCTCTGTAGAAATATTATCAATGATAATCTGAGGTTGTCGTTTTCTTATTCCTTCAAAATAATGACTAAGGCTTCTAACATTTTCATATCGTAGAATTCCATCAAAAGAATGGGCTGAAGGGCCTAATCCAAGGTATGGTTTATGTTCCCAATACGACTGATTGTGTCGTGATCGGTAACCTTTTTTTGCAAAATTGGATATTTCGTAATGTTCATAACTATCTGCTATCAAAAGTTCGTGTAGTATTTTCATCTGGTTCCAACTCTGCTCTTCAGCTATCTCCGACAATTTTCCTCTTTCTTTTAAAATGCCAAATGTAGTCCCCGATTCAATGGTTAAGTGATAGGCAGATACATGCTGAACAGAAAAACCGACTGCTGTTTTTATTGTCTTTTCCCATAGCTCTTCCGACATGCCAGGAATTCCATAAATTAAGTCGATGCTTAAGTTTATTATACCAGCTTGATAGGCCCATTCAATACTTTGGCTCGAATGTTCTGAACCATGACGACGATTTAAATATTTTAATATCCAGTCGTCGAAACTCTGAACTCCAATACTCAATCTATTTATCCCAGCATTTCGAATCTGTCGATAGTACTCTTCCGAAACATCTTCAGGATTAACTTCAATAGTTATTTCCAAATCATTTGACAGAGTAAATGTTTTGGAAATTTTTTCCAAAAGCAGTGCAATAGCATTCGCATGTAAAATGGATGGTGTACCACCTCCAAAGTATATGGTTTCTATAGGGGTTTTTTCTAAAAAAAAATCCTTTCTAATTTCAATCTCCTCGAGCAAGGCACTATAAAAGTCCGATAATGAAGATAGATTAATCTGAGTATAAAAGTCACAATAATGGCATCTTCTATGGCAATATGGTACGTGAATATAAATTCCAGCCACTCTTTTTAGATAAATACTTTATGAGCGTGATGATGTATTTCGTTAGCCAACGATTCAATATTTTGCTCATTAAAAAGTTTCTTTAGCTGCTCACGTATGGGGCTATAATGAGGATGGATAGGACAGTGTTCTTCTTCACTCGAACACGAAGCTACACCTATAAGACAAGAGTTAAAAAAATCTCCTCCGTCGATGATATTTACAATATCCATCATCTTAATTTGACTTGGAGGGACAGCCAGTGTAAATCCCCCGTTTGGGCCTTTTATGGAACGCAAAATTTTATTTTTAGCCAAAACTTGTAAAATTTTACCAAGAAATGGCGTTGGAATATTGAGCGCTTTTGAAATTTCTTTTATACCGATAATTCTGCTTCGGTTCTCTTCGAGTGCCAGAAAGATGCAGGCACGTATAGCATATTTACAAGTGTTAGATAGCATACTAACAGGTTTTAAGAGGTATTTTATTTATACGATTTAAATGGCGACCACCGTCGAAGGTCGTATGTAAAAAAATGTCTACTATTTGTTTAGCTTCTTCAAGCGTTATAAATCGTGCAGGCAAAGAGCATATGTTTGCATCATTATGTGCTCTTGCTAATCTCGATATTTCTGTATTCCAACATAACGCTGCTCTAATTCCTTGATGTTTGTTTACAGTCATATTAATTCCATTACCACTACCACATAGCGAAATTCCAATATCCACAAGCTTATTCTCGACAGAGTCAGCTAGCTTATGTGCATAATCGGGATAATCGGCACTCTCTTCACTATAGGTCCCATAATCCACTATCTCATATCCTTGCTCGGCTAGCCACGATTTTATCTCCTCTTTCATTTTATATCCTGCATGATCCGAAGCAATTCCTATTTTTCTAATGCTCATATTTTATTTTGTTAAATCAGTTGTTCATATTCTGTTTATAAAATTTCTATTACGAACTATAACTTCTTTGAATTGCGAATCAAAATTAATCATATAATTATTTTACTCAAAAATGCTTAATATTTTTTTTACCTAATGTCCACAGTTTTATGCTATTTATTTAACAACAGTTATCTATAAAAAGATTAACAGTACTATAAAATATCTATCCTCAACAAATGTTGATAACTTTCACAAGTTATTTCTTTATCAGCAACTTTTAGAAATTTAATCTGTTAATATAAAGTTTACAATAGAAAAATGTTGTTAAATGCACTAATTTTGACAAAATTTTTCCAACCAATTAACAGTCCTTCTTCTTCTTCTTGTTTTAAATATAAATTAATAAATAATGAATAATAAAGAGCTGTTAATATCGGAAATTAATCGATTACGTAAAGAAAAAAATGCGGTAATAATGGCTCATTATTACCAGATTTCCGATATACAAGATATTGCGGATTTTGTTGGTGATAGTCTTGCATTAGCACAACATGCCCTTAAAGTAAGCGCTGATGTTATAATTTTAGCAGGCGTTTATTTTATGGCCGAAACTGCTAAAATTATTAATCCCCATAAAAAAGTTATAATTCCCGATCCGTTCGCTGGCTGTTCTTTAGCCGATTCATGTCCAGCCGATAAATTTGCAGAGTTTCGTTCTAAATATCCTGATGCTGTTGTTGTATCTTACGTTAATACTTCGGCCGAAATTAAGGCTTTAACCGATATTGTTTGTACTTCGTCCAATGCTATCGATGTAATTAATGCTATTCCACGCGATCGAAAAATTATATTTGCACCCGATCGTAATTTAGGCAATTACCTTGCTGCAAAGACTGGACGTGAACTCATAATTTGGGACGGAGCTTGCCATGTGCATGAGGATTTTTCATTAGAACGTATTTTAGAACTTAAGACTATACATCCTGATGCGAAGATTATTGCGCATCCCGAATGTAAGAAACCTATATTATTAGTTGCTGATCACATCGGATCAACCTCATCGTTATTAAATTTTGTTACTAAAGATAAGTCTACAAAGTATATTGTAGCCACCGAATCAGGAATTTTACATCAGATGCAATTGTATTGCCCTGAAAAACTTTTTATCCCTGCACCTCCTACCGATAGCACTTGTGGTTGTAATGACTGCAAATTTATGAAACTTATAACACTCGAAAAAATTCATCGTTCTCTCGTTACTCTTACACCCGAAGTTATTATTGATGAAAAGATCAGAGTGAAAGCTGAAAAGTCCATTAAAGCTATGTTAGAGTTATCTGAAGGTAAAAATGTATTTCAGAAAGTATGACTTTTGATATAAGAAAGGCTTCTTCAATTGCCGATATAGATTTTGAAAATCGTATTAGACCTACGTGTTTTGACGATTTTACCGGTCAACAACATGTTGTCGAAAATCTTAAAATTTTCGTTAAGGCCGCATTAATGCGTTCAGAACCTCTTGATCACGTTCTTTTGCATGGACCTCCTGGACTAGGTAAAACAACTTTAGCTAATATTATTGCCTCTGAAATGCGTGTAAATTTGAAGATAACGTCAGGTCCTGTTCTCGATAAACCCGGTGATTTGGCAGGAATACTCACTAGTTTAGAAGTTGGCGACGTTTTGTTTATTGACGAAATACATCGTATATCTCCAATTGTCGAAGAATACTTATATTCTGCCATGGAAGATTATTTTATCGATATTATGATAGATAAGGGGGTAAGTGCTCGTTCCGTTCAAATTAAACTCAATCCCTTTACTTTAATAGGCGCAACAACTCGTATTGGTCTGTTAACTAGTCCTTTACGTGCTCGATTTGGAATTAATTTACATCTCGATTATTACAGTGTTAATTATTTAAAGTCTATAGTCGTCCGTTCTGCATCTATATTAGGCGTTCAAATAGACGATGTATCAGCATATCAGATTGCTTCTAGGAGCAGGGGAACACCTCGAGTAGCTAATGCATTATTACGTCGTGTTAGAGATTTTGCACAGGTACTTGGAAACGGTAAGGTTGACAGTGATATCACTCAATATGCTTTAGATGCTCTTCGGATCGATCCGAATGGATTAGATGAAACTGATATACGCATTTTGAGAACTATAGTCGAAAAATTTAATGGTGGTCCTGTTGGTTTAAATACTATTGCTACTGCTATTGGTGAAGATCCCGGAACAATAGAAGATGTATTTGAACCTTTTTTAATTCAAGAGGGTTATATTAATAGAACCCCCCGTGGTCGTGAGGCTACACCTAAAGCCTTTTCAGTACTTGGATTTGATAAATTATTTCCCCGTCAGCAAACCTTATTTTAATTAATATTACTATGGAATTAGGAATTAACTTAAAATGGAAAAGTAATTTAACATTTACTGCTAATGTCGATGGTCATGAGGTTATTGTCGATAGCCAAAAGGAGGATGAATTATCTAATGGTCCATCGCCAAAAAAGCTATTGATGGTCTCTTTAGCGGGTTGCACAGCTATGGATGTTGTTTCTATTCTTAACAAGATGAGGGTCAATTTTACTAATTTTTCAGTCAATGTTATAGCTCAGGTTGCTGATGATCATCCAAAAAAATATCAAAATATATTACTGGAGTATATTTTGGATACCTCTCCAGATAATTTGGAAAAGGTTCAAAAAGCTATTGAGTTGTCAAAGGATAGATATTGTGGGATATGGAATACGCTCGCACCCTCTTTACCTATCCTGTATAAGGTTACTTTAATTTAGATTACTTAATGGTTCAAAATTGTTCGAGAAATCTAATATCATTCTCAAAAAATAGCCTTAAATCTCTAATTGCATATCTCAACATTGTGATTCGTTCAATCCCCATACCAAAAGCGTATCCTGAATATTGTTCGGGATTGATATTGGTATTTTTCAATACATTGGGATGAACCATTCCGCATCCTAAAATTTCTAGCCAACCAGTGTATTTACAAACATTACAGCCTTTACCGTTGCATATACTACAAGACACATCCATTTCGGCTGATGGTTCGGTGAATGGAAAGAATGATGGTCTAAGTCTGATATCGCTGTTTTTGCCAAAAAATTCTCTTGCAAAATATAATAGTACTTGTTTCAAATCGGCAAATGATACGTCCGTATCGATATATAATCCCTCTATTTGGTGAAAAATGCAGTGTGCGCGAGCCGAAATTGCCTCGTTCCTGAAAACTCTCCCTGGCATAATAATTTTTAATGGAGGGGGTGTTTTTTCCATTGCCCTTATTTGAACGGATGAAGTATGGGTTCTTAATAAAATGTCAGGCATTTTTTCGATAAAAAAGGTATCTTGCATATCTCTTGCTGGATGTTCAGGAGGAAAATTTAATGCACTAAATACATGCCAGTCATCTTCAATTTCTGGACCTTGTTCTATTGTAAAACCTAAATGCTCAAATATGTCACAAATCTCTTTACGAATAATTGATATTGGATGACGATTGCCAATAATTTCGTTGTATGATGGTAGGGTAAAGTCTATTTCAAATCGTTCATTTTTATTTCTTTCCGATAACTTTTCTTGTTTCTCTTTAAAAATTTGCTCTGCCAAATTTTTAAGATCGTTAAGTGGTTTTCCTAAATTTTTTTTGTATTCAGGATCAAGTTTTCTAAATTCATCAAAAAGCTGAGAAATAATACCTCTTTTTGATAAATAATTCAATCTAAAGTTCTCTAATTCCTCGTTGTTATTTATTATTTTATGTTCAATCTCATCTTTTATTTTCTGTATTTTATCTATCATCTTATTTTCTTTTAATTTTTTTTTTGATTTTATTGTCGTATAATTTGTTTTTCTTTGTGTTGCGAAGATATATAATTTTTTTTACATGTCTGCTTCTGTTCGAAAGCTTGCTAAGCAAACATTAGTTTACGGTCTAAGTAGCATTGTACCCCGTTTTCTAAATTTTTTGTTGGTTCCGCTTTATACTTATTATTTTAAACCCGCTGAGTATGGTGTCGTAGCCGATCTCTACAGTTGGGCTGTTCTACTTAATATATTGCTAACTTATGGAATGGAAACTTCCGTTTTCAGGTTCTCAAAAGGTGGTAATTCTGTAAAGTCTTTGTCCACTGCTTTTTATTCCATTTTTAGTACCTCTTTAATTTTTTTGTTACTTGTTTTTTTATTTTCTTCTAAACTTTCTTCCTATTTAGGCTATTCTTCAAATCCACAGTATGTTTTATATTTTGCTTGGATAATTTTTTTCGATTCGTTGTCTGCTATTCTTTTTGTCAAGTTACGACTCCAAGAAAAAGCTCTTTTATTCAGTCTTCTTAAAATTTTAAATGTTATTGTAAATATCTTATTAAACGTACTTTTTATAATACTCTTGCCTTATTTTAGTCAAAAACAAGTTTTAAATTTTAATTTAACCGTCGATTATATTTTCATTGCCAATTTGTTAGCTAGTTTTTCAACACTATTGACTCTTTTTAGACATATTCCTTCACCTGTTTATTTTAGTTTTAATTTTTTAACTAACATGCTTCGTTATGGTATTCCATTGATGTTATCCGGTATTGTTGGAGCTATTAACGATGTTATCGATCGACAGTTCATAAAATATCTTTCTCCAAAAGGCGTCGATTCTCTCGATTCCATGGGAATTTATTTTGCTAATTTAAAATTAGCGGTTATTTTACTTCTTTTTATTCAAGCTTTTAGGTATGCGGCTGAGCCCTTTTTCTTTCGTCATGCCGATGAAAAGGAAGGGCGAGAGATGTTTGCTCGCATCGGTCTGTATTATCTTGTTGTAAGTATGCTTGTATTTCTCTTTACATTTGCTAATTTGCCTGTTTTCAAGTTTTTTATCGGTTCGGAATATTGGAGAGGTCTTCATATAGTCCCAGTTGTCTTGTTAGCTAATGTTTTTTCTGGCCTTTATTTGAACTTTTCGATGTGGTATAAGTTAGCTGATAAAACATCATTTGGTCTATACATTATGCTAATAGGTTGTTTTTTCACTGTAGTATTCGATTTCATTTTTGTGCCTGTTTATGGATATACTGCAGCAGCTTATGTTCGCCTTTTTAGTTATGTTATTATGACTTTTATTTGTCTTTTATATGGTCAAAAATTCTATAAAATACCTTATCGACTTATGACTATGCTAAAGTATTTTATTATAGCCCTCGCTGTTTACACAATCCAACAATTTCTCGGAAAACTTATAGATGTTCCATATTTGTTGATTGCTAATAACGCACTTTTAGTTGTATATTTGTTCTATATCTTTATATCTGAAAAATTATTTAATTCTTTTAAATGGAGTTTATGGTCGATAAAATCAAGGTTAAAATTTTAAATCGTTCGAAGCATCCACTACCTCAATACCAAACTGTGCATAGTGCAGGGATGGATCTTCGAGCAAACATTGATGATAAAATTATTATTCCTCCTTTAGGAAGGGTTTTGGTGCCAACAGGTATATATATCGAACTACCTGAAGGTTACGAAGCACAGATTCGTCCAAGAAGTGGTTTGTCGATTAAGCATGGAATAACCGTTTTAAATTCTCCTGGAACGATCGATGCCGATTATAGAGGGGAGATAAAAGTCATCTTAATTAATCTTTCCGATACATATTTCGAAATAAATGATGGCGACAGAATATGTCAAATGATTGTTTCGAAATATTCTATGGTCGAATGGGAAGAAGTTGAGTTATTAGAAGAATCTAAAAGAGGCGAGGGTGGTTTTGGTCATACTGGAAAATAGAATTATGAAAAATCTTATTGTTCTTATTTCTCTTATATTTATTTCGATTGAAGTATTTTCTATTGAACGAAATTATGATGTAGAGTATTCATATATTGAGTCTATTCGAAATCGTACTTCAGGTAATATTAATACCTCTGCAATTATTTTGCATTCGATTATTCGCGTTGACAGTACGTGTGGGTCTTGTTATTACGATTTGAGTAATATATATTTTCAATCTGGTCAGCTCAATATAGCGCTTAAGTATGCCCAAAAAGCTTATTTTATCGATACATCAAATTATTGGTTTGCTCTAAACTATGCTAATTTTCTTCTTTATGCTGGCGATTCTATCAGTTCTTTATCAATCTTTCGAAAAATTATCCTATTACCTGAGCACACCTACGATGATGTTTTAACTTTTGCCGAATTAATACTTTATGATGGAAGCAATTTACTTGAGGGATATAATGAACTCTTAAAAGTTTTTACCGAGACTCAGTTACCTGAAGCGATTAGATTAATGTTCTTTTATAAAGCTAAACTCGGATATACTTTTAATGAGCTAATTTCATTTATCGATTCTTCGTTGAGTCTACACCCAAATGATACAAGTCTATTAGTTATTAAAGCCGAACTTTATGCTAAAAATAATAATTTTAGAAAGTCAAAAACTATCTTAAAATCTTTGATAAATTATAATAATCTGAATTTATATGCTGTTAAAGTTTTTGTAACTTACCATAATAAATACCGTGATCGTATTTACATATACAATACTCTCGATTCATTCTTTTTCTCTACAACTGATCTTAATTATAAGAGCAATATTCTATCTCAATTTTTAAATTTTAATAATCCTGTTCTTGCATCGTATTTAAAGCAAAGGTTAATAAAAATTCTCAATAGTGATAGTTATTCCGAAACTATATATGATTTATCCTTTAATTATTTATCTAATCTAAATATGATGTCTATTTTGCTCGAACTCGGAAAAATCTTCGTTTCTAAATATCCCGATAATTCCTCAGCTTGGGGAAGATATCTTTTACCTTTGTTTGTCCTTGAAAAGTTCGATATAATAGATTCATTGCTTGTATATCAACCCGATGCTTTTAAATCACCTTTTGGATTATATGTTGCTGGTGTGGCCTATTATAGAAATAAGGATGAAAAAAATGCTGTTCCTTATTTAATTGGTGCTTTGCGTAGTAGTGGAAATTTCCTTTTTAAAACTTATGCTACTAATCTACTCACTGATATCTACTATAAAAAAAATTTGCTTGACAGTGCATTCTACTTCTTTGAATTGTCACTCCGAGAGGGTTATGCTGATGAGGTGACTATGAATAATTATGCTTATTATTTAGCCTTACAAGGAAAAGCACTTGCTAAAGCTGAATTTTTAGCTAAATCTGCACTTCAAAAAGATCCTAAAAACTCTTCATATCTTGATACGTACGCATGGGTTCTTTACAAGCAAAATAGATACAACGAAGCTTTAGCTGCAATAAAAAAAGCAATTAAATACCAAAAGGAAGACAATCGTGAAATTATGGAACATTATGCAATTATACTATATTGTTTAGGAAAAAAAGATAAAGCTAAAAGAATTATCCGAAGGTTCTTTACTGATGATAAGCTTTATTCTATTTTTTTTAACAGCGTTGAATGCAAAAGATAATTTTTTATATTACTATATTTGTCTGTGTGTGTTGTTCTAGAGGTCCTCAAACACACATTGGTGAATCAAACCGATATACGGTTTGTTCTTCAAATAATGAATGTCTTACAATAGTTCTAAAGCCCGATACTTCCGCTGTTATGCTTTCAATTTATGGAATTGTCGGTATTAAACTATTTCAGGCCAAATTTTATTCCGATTCGTGCGAAATACTCTATATTTACAATGAAAAGTATCTCTCTTATTTTTATCGCTTTTATAATTTAAATAAAAAGAAATTTTATGATTTGTTTAATTCAGGTTTATACGGTATCGAAATATCCTCTTATAACAACGATTCAATAGCATTTACGAGTCAATTTTGCGATAATTTTTCATGTTTTAATATCACTTTTGATAAATTTAATAAAAAAAGAACTCATTATTATTTCAACGAGGGTCGTTTAATATATGAAGGTACGACGTATTTTATTAAAAGAATTTAGATTTTTTATACTACTAAATTCTTTACTTATCATAAATTATTCTAATCTTTTTTCTGCATCGAAGGACGATCTGTTTAAAAAGCGAGATAAAATTTTGAAAGATATAACGCTAACAGAGACACTCTTAAAGAAGGCAAATGAAGGAAAAAATGAGGTACTCAATTCGTTATCTTTAATTAATAAAAAAATTCAATTAAGAAGGGAATTAATTGAAAATCTTAATTTGGAATTATCAAACCTCGAGCATGCTGTAGATTCATTGTCAATGCTTATCGAATCTAATTCTCATTCAATCGACAATATTAAAAAAGAGTACGCGCAAATTATTTATCGATCGTATTTTTATTTTAAACCTGCTAATATTTTAGTTTTACTTTTATCAGCACCTAATGTTTCTGTTGGCTATAGAAGAATTATATATTTAAAACAGTATCATAACCATCGTAAAAATTTGATAAATAATCTAAGAACTGAAATTGAAAGACTATACTCAATTTCTTTAATTATAAATCGAAAACGCAATGAAAAATTAAGAATACTTGAATTAAAGTCAAAGGAAGTTGAAATATTGAATGATGATTTGATTAGAGCACAGAAATCACTTAAAGAATTTCAAAAACGATCAAAAGAATTGCAAGCATCATTAGAGCAGTTAAAATCAAATGCAAAAAAAATCGAGAACGAAATTCGGAATTTAATCGAAACAGAGGTAAAGAATGCAAAAAAGACTGGATCAAATGTTAATCTTCGTAAAATTTCTCAGCTCTCTGCGAGGTTTGAGCAAAATAAAGGAAAATTGCCGTTTCCCGTCGAAAAGGGTATTATTGTATCCGATTTTGGTGAGCAACCTCATCCAATGTATCGCGGTATAAAAATTAATAATAATGGTATTGATATTTCTACAGATTGTAATGTCCCTGTTATGTCGGTTTTTGATGGTGTTGTTTCAAAAATATTTTTCATTAAAGGTTCAAATTACGCTATAATTTTGAAACATGGAGATTACTATACTGTATATCAAAATTTATCATCTGTTAGCGTTAATGTTGGAGCAGAGGTTAAAATAAATACTGTTTTAGGTTATTTATCGTGCCCTGAAAATGAACAGGTAAGTAGGCTTCACTTCGAATTATGGCAAGATTTACAAAAATTAGATCCTTCTGTATGGCTATCGAGATAATTTTAAATTTTATTGCTTTATCTATTTTTATAATTAAATAATGTATTAAATTTGGTAACCTATTTAAGCAAACCTCAGTATACATGTTATAGTTTAATTGTTGAGGACAATGAAAAATCAGTTGGTCATTAATTCCAAAATTGAAGAATTAAGAAAAGTAGAAAAGTTTGTTGATGAAATTTCTTCTACTTGTAAGTTAAATTCAGAATTATATGGAAATTTACTCATTGCTGTTTTAGAAGGAGCTAATAATGCTATAGTCCATGGAAATAAGCTTAAAGAAGAACTACCTGTAACATTAGAAGCTGAGTACGATGATAAATTACTAAAAATTACAATTAAAGATTGTGGAAAAGGATTTGATTATAATAATGTACCAGATCCGACAGCACCCGAAAATATCGAGAATGTAAGTGGTCGTGGTATCTTCTTAATGAGAAAGCTATCTGACAATACTGAATTTTACGATAATGGATCAAAAGTTGTTCTGACTTTTAATTTATAACATTGGGAATTCGTTTTCACTCAATTTATCCTAGTAATATACATTTTTCAAAAAGTAGATTCAATTTTACCCTTAATCAGCTTTTGAGATATGAAAAAAAGACACTGGGTGAAATCAGTGTAATTTTTTGCGATAATCGATATATACTTCAAATAAATATCGATTATTTGAAACATTATTATCCTACCGATGTTATTACTTTTGATTATTCTTTTAATTCTGTAATTTCTGGAGATATATTTATTGGAGTTGATGTGGTAAAACAAAATGCAAAAAAGTATCATACAACTTTTCAGAATGAACTAATAAGGGTAATTTTGCATGGGATTTTACATTTATGTGGATATAAAGATAAAACTAATATCCAGAAGCAATTAATGCGTAAAAAAGAAAATTTTTATTTAAAGATTTATACAGGTTATGCAAGGTAATTTTTTTGATTACTACGATATAATTGTTGTGGGAGCTGGCCATGCAGGTTCAGAAGCGGCTGCTGCAGCAGCAAACATGGGGGCAAAAGTCCTACTCATTACTATGGATATGACGAAAATTGCTCAAATGAGCTGTAATCCTGCAATGGGTGGTATAGCAAAAGGTCAAATTGTACGCGAGATCGATGCCCTAGGTGGTTATTCAGCAATTGTTACTGATCGTTCTATGATTCAGTTTCGAATGTTAAATAGGTCGAAAGGACCCGCTATGTGGTCTCCTAGGGCACAGTGTGATAGAATAAAATTTTCTCTTGAATGGAGAAAAATTTTGGAGTCTTTACCCAATCTATCTTTTTGGCAGGATACTGTAACCCGACTTAT
>JAOAFU010000168.1 GCA_026416115.1 Bacteroidales bacterium
GTCGCTTCCTTATCGTCTGCTTGGGAATGTACAGGCAAATACCATGATTGACATATACAATGCTTCCGATTTGTATGTAACCTCATCGTTACAGGAAAACTTACCCAACACTATTATGGAGTCGATGGCTTGTGGTGTGCCAGTGGTTGCCTTCGACGTTGGAGGAATACCCGAAATGATCGATCATATGCAAAATGGTTGGGTTGCAGACTTTAAATCGTCCCATGCTTTAGCAAAGGGTATTTATTGGTGTTTGTTTGAAACCGATTACCTTAAAATTGCCGTTTCGGCCCGGGAGAAAGTGGTTGCCAACTATCATGAGCGTACCATAGCCCAGCAATATTATGATATTTATAAAAATTGCCTTGGAATAGAACATTAGTCAACAAACTAACTACTCAATCTTCCACTACGACTTAAACTATACTTTTCTGCTGGTATTATAATAAGCTATCCAACGGTCGATGTGTTGGCCATATTGCACCAGATGCCATGGATTGGATGAAGTATAACGTGGCGAGCCTGCATTATAGGTTGCGGCAATTAATGGGAGCTGATTCTGATGACGACTAAAGTATCGATTGAGATATTTGGCAGCAAGCTCTGCAGCACGTATCGATTGTGATGGTAGGCTTAGGCAAAGCTCGCGAATGGCGGCCTGTTTTTCGGTTATAGGTAAGCCTTTAGCCCCAAGGATATCGAGTGCAGTCGAAAGAAGCATATGGTGGCTGCCCAACGAAACACGTCCGGGTGTTGCCACAGGGTTTACATACCCTGGTTCGCGTCGTTCGAGATATTGGGCCCCCGGACTTCCTGCAATATAACGTACCAATGCATCAAGGCGTTCGCCTTCGTCGCCCAGCTGCAATTTATAATAATCATTAAGATGGGCATATTCCAGAGGAGAGGGTACAGTACCCAACGACTCGGTCATGGCATTGGCTACCATGATATCAATTCCAGTTCCCAATGCATCGAGTTGACCTAAATTTCGTAAATGGCGTTGATAGAAAGCCTTTATGCGTCTGATCTTCGATACAGCCGAAGGTACATGCATGTACGAAGGAATGTTGTTCTCTTCGTTTACTTCGCAAAGGAAGTTGGGGGCTATGGTACGCCAGCATATTCCACCAGCAAAGCTATACCAGCCTTTTTCATGCGAGGTCAACATAAATGGGTTGTTTTACATTTTCTTCGTTCATTTTTATCGAAGCCTTAAACTCATTGCCTTGTCGCCTAAAAATTACAGTACATAGGATAGCATCGGGGCATGTGGGCGATACCAAATCGAAAACAGGCTGACTCGTACGTCGAAGTAATTTATTCCACCATCGTAACAGCAGCGGTGGCTTTCGTGGTCGAAGATGAAGGCTGAACGAAACTTCGTCGAGACCAAGAAAATAGTTTTCGTTTAGTGCCAGGCGATTGATCTCATCCTGAAAAAGCTCAAAAAAAGCCGATCGCTGCATAACCAAAAAGGTACTGTGCACTTTCAGCAGGGTAGTACAATAACTTTCGATCAGCCGATGTAATTCGATAGCCATTATTCTTCGGGTAAAGCCTTTGCCAACACATTGAGTAACCTTGATAGGCCTTCGGGGATAGGCGCTTCGCTGGCATGTACCGTAATCTCAAGCATTCCGCTGCGGTTCATTACCGACTCTTCCGACGACTTACTGGCAACGGTGCCTTTAAGGCTAAAGTTTATGATAGGATTTTTAACGATATTGGCACTACCTTCGGCATCGAGGGTTAGCTCTTTGCTTAGCTTGGTTACCTGCGAAATCTCGTATTTGAAATGAGTGGTAAACGAGTCGATACGTATGTGGGGCACTGGAACTAACGACAGCAGCGGAGCATTAATTTCTACCTCTTTTTGCGTATTATCCTTTTTGACCTGTAATTTCAAATCAACGGTTATAGGCTTGCCTTTATCTTTGTCGATTAACGATTGGATGTAGGCTTGCGTGGCTGCAGCTGCCGCGGCTTGTGCTTTAATTACTCCCAGTAATGGGGCTGCTATTATATATTCAAGCGGTAAAGCCTGAAATTCGGCAATTGCATATTCTTTCGGTTCCATAAGTGTTTGATTTAAAGGTTAAAATATTTTTTTCAATGTACCTTCGCCATTCCTGTTCGGGTTTCCTCTGGCAAGGATGCCAGCGTCACTCTTTAAAGGTGCTTCGGGCATCCCTGCCCGAGTTTTTTTCACCGGCAGGATTACCGTAAATATTTATCTTCATTGTTTGGGATACTATGGTTTTATTTTTTAAAGTCATGGATTACTATGCTTTTTCCTGAGGCGATGCAATAGATATATACTGGTTAAAGCTGGTTAAAAGTTTATCGAGCCCTGCAGAAGTAGGCTGTCGCGAAACCTTAATTTTTATTTTTATCGTCTGTCCCGAGCTACTGCTTTCTTCGATTTTGGCCGATGGGGCCACATTGCCATCAAAGTTGATGGGATTATCGATAAGGTACCAAGGCCGATAGTGAATACCAAATTTTTCCTCTTTTTTCAAGGCATCTTCTTCCGATTTTTGCATCTGACGATGATGGTGATAGTTTTCGACCCGAAAATCAAATTCAAACTCAGCCGACTCGACCCCCAGCGGAGCAATAGGAACGAGCGAAAGGCTCGGTATTTTAATTTCTACCGTTTCTTCTTTTCCTTCGGCATTGGTTTGTTTGATGCGGAAGGTTTGCATATACAGGGTATCTTTCTGAGTTTCGTCGGTTAAAGGTTCTCCTGCGGCATTTGTCGGAATATGTGGGGTACCAATCTGCAGCAAAAAGCTTAAAAACGAACGTGCAGCGTGTACCTGTGCCTTAAAAATCGAAAGCAAAGGAGCCAATATTGCCTGCGATAACGAGATTTGAGTTATAGGTTCTTGTAGTTCGTTTTGTTCCTGTTTTTTTGCCATATTCGTTATTTTTTAGCAAGTTAGGAATTAAACATTAACGGTTTTGTATAAATGTTAAAAATTTGTATAAAAAAAATTCTCAACG
This sequence comes from Bacteroidales bacterium, assembly GCA_026416115.1. GTDB lineage: Bacteria > Bacteroidota > Bacteroidia > Bacteroidales > DTGW01 > JAKPGM01. The sequence continues at coordinate 3,010 of JAOAFU010000168.1, forward strand.
ACACAATCTGTCGTTTTGGTATTTTACTTTTGCTCTAAATTAAAAGGGTGCCACCACCATCCCTGTCCGTGAAAAAAATCTTGGGCAGGATGCCCGAGGCAAATTAAAGGGTGAGACAGGCATCCCTGCCGGTGAAAACTCCGACAAGGATGTCGGAGGCACACTAAAGAGTAACACCGGCATCCCTGCCGGTGAAAAAAAATCTTGGGCAGGATGCCCGAGGTACACTACAGGGTGACACTGGCATCCCTGCCAGTGAAAACTTCGACAGGGATGTAGGAGGTACAATAAAAGTAACACCGGCATCTTGCCGGTGAAAACAAAAGTAACCTCTGCATTCTTGCCTTTGAAAAAAATCTCGGGCAGGATGCCCGAGGTACACTACAGGGTGACACTGGCATCCCTGCCGGTGGAGTCTCGGATAGGGATGTCGGAGGTAAAATGGTTGATTAGTAGTTAAAAAATAATAGTTTCCAGGTTCTCTTGAAAAATTAAATTCCTATTTTTGAATAAATATCCATTCCTATGTCGAACTTTATTACCAACAGTCCAACCCGAGAACTGAAAAAAAGAATTACCGAAATTATTGGTGTAAGCAAAGAGTTGAAATTTCTTGTAGGCTTTTTCTATTTTTCGGGTTTGCGTGAGCTCATGCAATCGCTGCAGGATAATAAGGATGTCAAACTTAAAATTCTTGTAGGTCTCAATGTAGATCAGTTCAATGGCCGATTGGTCGAGTATGCCAACAACGAATGTCTTAATGATGATGAGAAAATCGAATGTTTCTATCAATCCATTCGACGGGCTATAAACAGCGATGATTTCGACAACAAAGTCTTTTACGAACAGGTAGGATTTTTCTTACAACTTATTGCTCAAGGTCGAATTGAAATACGGAAAACTTTTGAGCCCAATCATGCCAAGCTTTATCTTTTTAAATTGGACGATCGACAAATTAGGAAAAACTTATTTATCACCGGTAGCAGCAATTTAACACAAGCTGGTCTTTCCAGACAAAACGAGTTTAATGTTGAA
>JAOAFU010000232.1 GCA_026416115.1 Bacteroidales bacterium
ATTCGCCTGCTGATGGCGATAGCTTTATACGCAAAGTATCGTTAAATGCAGTAGCCGGTGCAATAATTTTTTTCTGAACAGGATTGTCCACGTGAAGAGTGTCGTCGAGATAGATAGCAAACATCGAAAGACTGTCTTGTGGTTGCATCTTGTTGAGGTTGCTCCATCGTATCTCGGGGAAACTTTTTTTTCCGAGATTATTCCTTGTAGAAATGGATAAAGAATGGACACCTACATTAAGAGCACTAGTGCTAACACGGACAGTAGTATCGAGGATAGTTGCAGGATTAACAGAAAGTGTCTGTTTAATACTCTCATTATTATCAAAATAATATTCGAGTGCAACTAACTGACTTGCCATTGTTTCTGGACTTAATGCCTGGAAAGCTCGAGTCTGAGGTATACTCCATTTTCCAAGGTTACTGCGGAATCGAACAGAAAGACTATTGTTACCTGCAGATGGAATTGTTAAGTTAGAAAGTAGAGTGATTGCCGAGTCGATAGTCAAGGGTAAAGGTGTACCATTGCCTAATCCAGGGTCGTTGCCAATCCAATATTCAGCTTCAGTTAGCTGGTTTTCCTGTGGCTGGGGTATATAGGTACTGAAGGTTCTAGTTTGCTGAATACTCCAACGACCCGACTGGTCTCGGCACCTCAGGGTAAGCCTGTGCGAACCGCTATTAAGGACGGGAAGAGAAATTTGTGCCGAAACAATCACCGAGGTGTCTGGCGTAATGGATAATGGAGTTCCCATCCCAAATCCAGGATCATTGTCGATATAGTATTCGCAGAAAGCTATATTTTGAGCATGTAAAAGCATAGTATTACCCCATAACACTAAACCAACTAAAGTGGTTTTAATAAATGTTTTCATACTAATTGGTTTATGGGGTTATTACTGCTGAATACGTGCTTTTATATATATTTTAAGGGTACTATCTTTATGGGTTACGGGATTTTTAATATAAAATTTTTCAATAACAGGAACGTTGGGCATACCCGAAAAATCTGGCCAGGGATAACTACCCCCATAAATACCCAAATCGCTTCCATCAGTCCCTGCACTTTTTGCTGGTGAGGTTGCCTTTAAACGCCAATTGTAGCTTTTTAGATCGCCAATGGCAATAGTTCCCGAACCAGGTGCAGGAATAGTACTTTGCGAAATAAATTGCGGATCGGTTTGCTGAATATTGCCTGTTCCAGAATTGCCCGATGGGGGTAAAGTAAAATTTGTAGAATTATAGGATATATTATTGTTAAAAACATTGTTGGCCGATCCATATACAGAGACGACATTGGCATAAAATATATTATTGTAAATATTAGCATTATTTATATTGTAGAATTGCGTACTAGAGTAGTAAAGAAACAGGTTATTGAGGATATACACCGATGATTGATTGGAATTATATATCTGTCCATTGTAAAAAATGTTATTAGATATATAGATATTAGTATAATTGCCAATATCCATTCCACCATTGATGATATTGTTGTATATACTCCAATTTTGGCCGCTTACATAAAGATATCCTCTAATTTTACAGCGACGAATGATTAAATTGTCGATAAATCCTCTGTCTCCACTAGCATAGCTCAAGTAATATATATCTAATCCGATAAGGTTGATTCCGTCGATTGGACCACTTAAGGTACTGTCGAGGTAAATTGAATTAACTACTGAAGGAAGATTGTAATCCGTTCCGGCTACGTCGTAACCAGCTCCTATAATAGTCAGTTTTTTTGTTATCGTTATATCACCATAACTAGTGTTCGAGCCAAGGATATAGACTGTATCGCCTACATTCGATGCTGCTATCGCCGAAGCTGGGTTGTTGTATTGTGCTGGCGCCGAAGGGTTATTGCTAACTGTCAGGACTGCACTTTGCAAGGATGAGAATAAGAACAGGAGGAGAAACTGAAAAAATACAAAAGTTTTCATAATTATTTGATTTAAAGGTTATTTTATCAAAGTTACTTAAATAAAAGATAATAAGATTAAAAAATCGTTAAAATGTAAATAATTTTAATAATATGAGACTATTAATGAATTTAAACCCAGATTTTAATTTTAAAAGACTTCGTAATGAAAGTATGTTGAGGCACCACATAAACAAAGCGATTAGAGGTAAATTAATTTGTATGAGGTTTAGCATAAAGGCTAAACTTGTTGGATTTTAAACATATAAATAATGAGATTGCACGATTCCCGAATATTTTAACTACCTTTATTGCCAAAAATTACGTTATTCATGTCACGAAAACGCAAAAAAAAAGGCAACAATAATAATAGCAGCAGTCAGCTTATTAACGCAATAATCGATCTATTTGCTAACCATCCTACACAATCGTTTAATTACAAGCAGGTAGCAAAACGTTTACATTTAAAACAGGATAGCCAGCGAGCACAGCTTATCGAATTATTGGCTCAACTGGCTCAAAATGAAGAATTGGAAGAGGTAGAACCTGGAAAATATAAACTTCATTCAAAAACTCGTTACATTACCGGTACTCTCCAACTTACCAGTAGTAACAATGGTTTTGTTCTTAGCGATGAGGTTGATGAGGAGGTATTCATCGCTTTTAAAAATTTAAATCATGCTTTAGGGGGAGATACTGTTAAAGTTTATCTTTATGCCAAGCGACCTGGTCGTAGACTCGAAGGCGAAGTAGTTGAAGTGATCGAGCGCAAAAGAAAACAATTTGTAGGACGTGTTGAAGTGGCCAAAAATTTTGCTTTTCTTGTACCCGATAGCAAGGATGTCCCTTACGACATTTTTATCCCTCTCAACAAATTGAACAAAGCTAAAAACGGTCAAAAAGCGGTTGCTCGGATAACCGACTGGCCAGAAAATGTAAAAAATCCTTTCGGCGAGATCATTGAAGTTCTTGGAGCTCCGGGGAAAAATGAAACCGAGATTCATGCAATTTTAGCTGAATTTGAGCTTCCCTATCGTTTTCCTGAAGAGGTGAATAAAGAAGCAGAAAAAATACCCGATAGAATTTCGGCCGAAGAAATACGAAATCGAAGAGATTTTCGAACTGTGCCTACTTTTACCATCGATCCTATTGATGCTAAAGACTTCGACGATGCCATTAGTTTTCAAATCTTACCCAATGGAAATTACGAGATTGGAGTGCATATTGCCGATGTTACCTATTACGTAAAATCTGGTAGCCTTATTGACGAAGAGGCTCTTAAAAGAGGTACTTCGGTTTATCTTGTCGATAGAGTTGTCCCAATGCTTCCTGAAAAGCTCTCAAATTTCGTTTGTTCGCTTCGACCAAACGAGGATAAATTATGTTACTCGGCTGTATTTGAGATGGATGCTAATGCTCGTGTATTAAATCAGTGGTTTGGAAGAACTATTATCAATTCCGATCGTAGATTTAATTACGAAGAAGCTCAACAGATTATAGAAACAGGTAAGGGCGACTTTGCTGAAATTTTACAAACACTCGACCGGCTAGCAAAAATTTTACGAAACGAACGAATGAAGAAAGGGGCAATCGAGTTCGATCGGCTGGAACCTAAATTCGAACTCGATTCTGAGGGGCGTCCTTTGAGGGTGTTTTTTAAAGAAAATAAAGACTCTAATAAACTTATAGAGGAATTTATGCTTTTAGCCAACCGGAGCGTTGCCGAATTTGTTGGGAAAAAATTAAAAGGTAACAAAGCGCCTACTTTTGTGTATCGGGTACACGACAAACCTAATGAACAGAAATTGGCTGCTTTTGCCGACTTTGTGAAAAATCTTGGATATAAAATAAGTACTGCTAATGCTCGAAAAACGGCCGAAAGCATTAACAATTTGCTTGTACATGTAAAAGGTAAAAACGAAGAGGGGGTGATTGAAAACCTTGCTTTACGAGCTATGGCAAAGGCCGAGTATTCGACAAACAACATAGGACATTATGGCTTAGCTTTCGATTTTTATACCCATTTCACTTCTCCTATTCGACGATATCCCGATATGCTTGTACACCGTTTGCTCGATCATTATCTGCACAATGGGGCATCCAAAGATAAAAATCGCTACGAAAAAATGTGCAAACATGCTTCAGATATGGAACGTAGAGCTACCGAAGCCGAACGTGCATCCATAAAATATAAGCAGGTTGAATTTATGAGCGATAAAATTGGAAAAGTGTATGAAGGTATCATTTCGGGAGTAACCGAATGGGGACTTTATGTTGAGATTAAAGAAAACCTTTGCGAAGGCATGATTCCCATTCGTGAGCTCGACGACGATTTTTACTATTTTGACGAAGAAAAATATTGCCTTATTGGAAGAAGATATGGTCGTAAATTTCAAATAGGCGATACGGTAACCATAAAAGTTTGGCGTACAAATCTTCTTAAAAAACAAATTGATTTTAGATTATTTGAGGAATAGTTGTTTGTGAAAAAAATAGGGGCTTTCAAACCCCTAATTATTTTTTATTTAAGTTGCTCTAATGCTTCTTTTAACCTATTCATTGCCAGTTTTAATTTTTCATCGCTGGTAGCAAACGACAAACGTATACATTTATCGTTTCCAAATCCAGAACCTGGTACGGTAGCAATGAAAGCCTTCTCGAGTAGATACATGCTCATATCATCGGAATTTTTTATAACCTTGCCTTCAAAAGATTTTCCGTAAAACGAGCTAACATCGGGAAATACGTAAAATGCACCTGCTGGCTTGCTACACTTGATTCCCTTAATTTTTGAAATAGCATCGTATACCAAATTGCGTCGACGCTCGAAAGCGCTTCGAAATTCCTCAACACAGCTTTGATCTCCGTTAAGTGCAGCAATAGCGGCACGTTGTGCTATGGTTGAAGCATTGGTGGTCATTTGTCCCTGTAATTTGTTACATGCTTTAGCAATCCAGCTTGCAGCAGCCATATATCCAATACGATATCCAGTCATAGCATACGACTTTGAAACGCCGTTGATAAGCACCACTCTTTCCTTTATCTCTGGAAATTGGGCAATACTTTGATGACCACCAATAAAATTGATATGCTCATAAATCTCGTCAGTTATGATAAAAATATTTGGATGTTTTACCAGAACATCGACAAGAGCTTTTAGTTCATCTCGAGTATATACGCTACCTGTTGGGTTCGAAGGGGAGCAAAGTAAAAAAGCCTTTGTCTTAGAAGTTATGGCTTTTTCTAATTGTTCCGGGGTAATTTTAAAATCGCTTTCTACTTCTGTTTCAATTATCACATTTGTGCCTTCGGCTAGTTTTACCAGTTCCGAATAACTTACCCAATACGGAGCTGGTATAATCACTTCGTCGCCCTTATTTATTAATGTAAGGATTGCGTTTGCCAAACTATGTTTTGCACCATTAGAAACAATAATTTGATTTGGTGCATAATCCAGATTATTTTCTCTCTTCAGTTTTTTGCTTATTGCTTCCAGAAGCTCGGGATATCCAGCTACATTGGTATAAAACGAATAGTTGTCGTCAACAGCTTTTTTGGCTGCTTCCTTAATATGCTGCGGTGTGTAAAAGTCGGGCTCACCAACCGTAAGATTTATAACATCAATACCTTGCGCTTGTAATTCTTTTGTTTTGGTGTTCATAGCAATAGTCGATGATTCCGACAATGCTGCAACTCGATATGATACCTGTTCCATAATTAAGTTTTTACTTTTTTATGCAATATTATTTATTTTTTTTATTGTACCGATTCAGTATTTTATATTTCAATAAAATTAAACTGCAACTAAACAACAGAAAAAGCGAACAAATTGTTTGCTGTCGAAATTTATGCCTTTTTTCTAGAATAATATGAGGTTAATGATTAAGTCAAGTTAATGGGTAGGAAATTGGATGATATCTAATACTAAAATTAATTCTCCGGCATTTTTATATTTTTGAAGAAAAATTGCAATGAAACGAATATTCTGTATAGGTGAAACAGTATATGACATCATATTTCAGGCTGGACAACCTGTAGCGGCTCGACCTGGTGGTTCTATGCTTAATAGTGCAGTTTCCTGTGGCCGAATGGGGTTGCCAACTTACTTTATTAGTGAATATGGACAAGACTTGTTAGGTCTTCAGATCGACTCCTTTCTTACAAAAAACGGTGTCGGTATCGATTTTATTTATCATTTCACAAAAGGGAAAACTTCTATTGCTTTGGCCTTTTTAGATGAATATCGAAATGCAAGTTATTCCTTTTACAAAGATCTTCCATCAGAAAGGATGTTAATAAATATACCCGAATTTTCAGCAAACGATTACGTGCTTTTTGGGTCATTTTATGCCATCAATCCCGAAATAAGAGATAAAATTCTGACTATTATCTCTAAAGCAAAACATGCTGGTGCAACCATTATCTACGATCCTAATTTCCGGAAGGCGCATTTAAACGAACTGCCTTTACTATTGCCTATGATTGAGGAAAACATGCAATTGGCATCGGTAGTTAAGGCCTCCGATGAGGATCTTCAGATGATTTTCGGATCCAAAGGATTTAATGAGAGTTATAAAATTGTTTCGAAATATTGCCCTGTTCTGATTTATACGCAAGGTTCTAACGAAGTTGTTTTCAAAAGCCCTGTTATACAGGTCGAGAAGCCGACTAAAAAAATTACTCCCCTCAGTACCATTGGAGCTGGTGATAGTTTTAGTGCTGGACTTCTATATTATCTCTATAGTAAACAAATTGATTCTTCTCACATAACCAACTTATCTACAGACGATGCCAAGAAGTTAATAGAAACAGGAATTGACTTTGCTTCTGATGTGTGCTTAAGTTACGATAATTACATTTCGCACGAATTTGCTCAAAATTTCCAGTTATAGCATATTATCCATTAAAGCCTACCTTGCGTTTATAGTTGGTTGAGGCATTAATGTAAAAGGCTTTATATTTTATGTAGTGATTACCCTTTTTAAATTCCCAAATTACATTTCGGGCAGTATAAATTTTACCTATACAAGCCTCAAAAATAAGGGAATAGTGGATACCTGTTGCAGCAGATGCCTCAATAATACTACGAAACTCAACACTCTTATTGGCAAAATGACCAATAACGGGCACATGATATTTTTTGCTCATCAACTTCTTTTCGGTCTGCTTGTTGGGAATTCGGAGTTTACCTATCATTTTCATGGCTGCAGGATTTTTCTCAAAATTAATAAAAACTTTCGGATTATCAACAGATAATTAAAATATATCAGGATAGGATTTCAATCAAAGCTTTTGCTTTAAGATAACATTCCTGATACTCATTATTTGCATCGGCGTAGATAGTTACAGCACTTCCTGCCGGGATTGAAAGATTACCTGTAGTGCTGTTGTATAGAATACTTCGAATTACTACATTTAGGTCAAAATCGCCATCGGGTGTTATGTAGCCAAGCGAACCGGAATAAAGCCCTCGATTAAAATTTTCGTATTGCTCAATATATTTAAGTGCGTTTCGCTTTGGGGCGCCTGTCATCGAACCCATAGGGAAAGCCAGTTTTATTGCTTCTGAAAAATATATTTCTTTACGCAAATTACACCTAATAGATGATATCATCTGATGAACATGTCTGAAAGGATAGATGCCACACAATTCCATCACTTCGACCGAACCGGCCTCGGCAAATTGCGAAAGATCGTTACGAACCAAGTCGGTAATCATGATATTCTCCGAACGTTCCTTCTGATTATTCTTCAAATATTCACGTAATCGATTGTCTTCGTCAGCTGTTTTTCCTCGAGTTATAGTTCCTTTGATGGGTTGTGAAAGGATTTGATTTCCCTCTTTTTTCAAAAAACGCTCTGGACTTGCTGAGAGTAAAAATAAATCGTTATACTTATAAAAAGCAGCAAATGGTGCTGGTGAAAAATCGTTAAGTCTCAGATAGGTAGAGTAGGGGTCAATCTTAACCGATTCTGCAAAAAAGTTTATACATAAATTCATTTCGTATATATCACCACGTGAAAGGCGATCTTTTACATGTTCGAAAGTTTGTTTGTATTCTTTAAAAGTTATTTGTTGAATGTTAATCGGACTTTTTTTATCTAAATTATCAAGTCTTCGTTTTTCAGGCTTAATTAATTTGTTCAAAAAATTTCGAGCTTCGCTATCGTCGATATTAGGAGGATACTGTACTCTTAATACATTGTTTTTAGCCGTTACTAGCCATACAGGAGAGAAGATAAAGGCAACAGGAAAACCTATTAAATCTTTATATTTAGTAGGAATTCCATGTGTTTCGGTTTTAGCCTCAAAGGTGAGATGCAAAAAATACCAATCGGGAATTTGCTGCGTAAAATGCTGAATTGAGGAAAAAATCTCTTGCTGTAAAAGCGATTTATTGTACGCTCCCACACCTGCCAAAAATTGATAATTTAAGTATGAAGGTGGTAAAGATTCGTATCCAGCGTTGTCATTTGAATCGAGTAAGATGAAATAATCGAAAAGCTTACCCAGATAGATAAGGTTTTGCTTAACTTGTCCTATATTTTCAACTTTTGTAGATAGGACTTTTCGCATGGTTTATAGATTCAACTCTGGGGCACAAAAGTACAAAAAAAGCGTCCCTCGTGAGAGACGCTTTTAAAACTATTTAGGATATGCTAGTTTTTGCTCAAATATTCTGCAATTCCTTCGTGGGTAGGTTTGATAGCTTCTTTACCAGGTTTCCAGTCGGCAGGACATACTTCACCATGTTTTTCGAAGTATTGCCATGCATCGACAATCCTGAGAGCTTCCTCAACGCTACGACCTAGGGGCATGTCGTTAACTACCTGATGACGTACAATCCCTTCTTTATCAATAAAGAATAAGCCGCGATAGGCCATCGGTGTTCCTTCAAATACTGCATTACCATCATCGTCAATATCATATCGACCAGCCAGTACGTCGTAATTTTCCGAGATAGTTTTCGAGAGATCCGAAACTATTGGAAAAGTTACTCCTTTAATACCGCCGTTACGTTTTTCGGTATTGAGCCACGCCCAGTGTGTAAACTCCGAATCGACCGAACAACCTACTACAGCAACATTGCGTTTCTCAAATTCGGCAAGCTTATCCTGAAAAGCTAAAACCTCGGTCGGACATACAAACGTAAAATCGGCAGGCCAGAAAAAGAAAATTACGTACTTCTTTCCTAAGTATTGTTCCAAGCTAAAATTTTCAACAATTTCACCACCATTTATCACGGCTTTTGCCTGAAACACAGGTGCTTTTTTACCAACTAATACAGCCATAATTTCTAAATTTTATTAAACATCATTTTTACATTCAAATTAATACAACGTTAATGCCAAAAAAATGTTTGAAATTTTAATTTTCTATTTAATAGCTTTTAGCAATGATTTTAATTTTCAAAGATAAATAATAAAATAGAATCTTTTTTTATTTTTTATTTAATATATCATTACGTTATTTTTCTGTTTAACATTTTTTGCTGGTAAAAAAAAATCATTAAATTTGATATAAAGATAATAAGACCAGCAACTTAAAAATAATACCCTATGAGAAAACACATATTTATGAGCATATTGGGAATTTGCTCAAACATGCTAATAGGTTTTAGTCAAATGGAAATAACCCGTCCTTG
>JAOAFU010000032.1 GCA_026416115.1 Bacteroidales bacterium
CTTTCGTAAAAATATTTTTCGCCTAATAGCAGTTTGAGCATCTGAAATTGTTCGACCCAAATTTTTTGGGCTAATTCACTAAAGGTGCCGTCGTGTTCGAAACTGGGGAATGAAGCTTCGCGTTGGCTTATGAAGCAATTATTAAACATGTTGTGAAGTACTGCAAAAGAATTCAATGAGGTTGGAAAAATTCGGTTGCACTCATATATTTCGTATCTCGACCAAATGTTTCGATAACCCCATAGTGCCAACTCGAGATCGGGATTATTTTTTTTGTAATGATCTACAGCCTCGGCAATGGCAATTAATGTTTTAAAATGGGTATCGGGTCCACTGCCTTCGGGATCGAGTGCCATTGTAATAATGGTAGGTTTAATCTCTTCCATTAATTGTAACAAAGGCTTTACATCGTTCTCGAAGTCGGGGTATTGAGGAAATATGTCGTCGGAATAGAAAGGCAGACGTAAATGATAGATATTCTGAAAATCTACTCCAAAGTGCGCCCATACAAGCTCGGCCTCAAATTCTCTTATCCATCCTTTTATCGTGTAATAAATAGCGGGTTCTTTTCTACCGGGTTCTATTGATGCTAATACTTCAATTAACTCTTTTAGCTTTTCGTACAGTTGGTCTAGGTTAGTTAAAGAATAATATTGAATTAATTGACGGGCAACTCGACAAAAAAGATAAAAATTTTGTAATTCTCTATCCTGTTGAGCAAGTCCATTTAAATATCCTGTTATATCCGTGTAGGCGTCGTCGGCACAGCATATGTTTTCCCATGTGAACCGATTATGCAGAAAACTATTTGTTTGGATACTACTTAAACCTTGCAAGCAGGTAAGTAGATAGGCATTTGTAACAGCAGTATACCCACTGGTACAGTATACGAAGTAATTCTTATTTGAAGCCGAGCGTACAAGATGATGTAAAAGAGGAAAATAAGCTAATTCAATATCGTCGTGATGTGGTGCTGTGTGTAAAATGCGCTGATTAACGGGCATACTTATGCCTTTTCGAATCGATTCGTCGATATGTTTATATAGTCTTTGTGCAATAATATGAACTGGCTGTTTTCGAATAGCTTCAAGTTTAGTAAATTCGGGGTTATCAACATCAGCTTTTTTTTCAGTCAAACTTTGAAGAGGCTTTTTTAACTGCAAAAAAGTTTCTACTATCTTTTTTTCGGCAAAAGATGGGTATAAAATCACATTTTTTTGAAGCTCGGAAATGGTATTTTCATCAAGTTGCAAATGTTTACAGGTGCTCAGGGTAATATAAAATCTCGAATGTGGAAGTTGTGCCAAAGCTGTTGCTGGATGCTGAACCGAAATATTCTTTTGTAAAGCATCAGCAACTACTTTCGATTTTGATTCACCTGCAGCAATAATAATAGCAACGGCTTCGGGGTTATAGGTGATTGTTGAAAGACCTATGGTGATAACTGCTTTTTTGCGAATCTCTTCAATGCCACCCAAATCTACTGCAGCTGCTGCTTGTGTTTCGTAATTGAGTTCGGTTAGGCGTGTTGTACTGTAGTGGCTCGAACCTTGTATGTTAAAAGCTATATGGCCGTCGGGTCCAATCCCTCCAAGGAAAAAGCCAATACCTCCTGCATCTCTTATTTTTTGCTCGTAGGCCTGGCAGTAATCATCGAAGTAGGTTATAACTTCTTTCTGATAATGCTCGGCCATTGAAGAAGGTTTACGCCAGCGAAGTTGAAGATCAACTTTTTCGTTGCCGAAAACTTCGTACGTGTTCGAAAGTCCGGTTTTTTTCTTTAGCCGTTCGGGTAAGTTGAATGTATCGATAAAATTTACTCGTTCGGGATTGAGCCCAAAACCATCTACATAAAATCTTTTAATAAAATATTGAAACGACCGTTCGTGTTGAGGTGAAATAGGGAAAAATTCATCGATCTGAAAAAAAGTAAGCTTATGCATCGATGGTTTGTCGAATGAGGATAATCCAATTTTGGAAATAATACCCTCTTTAGCTTCTTTCTCCCAGTTAGCCAGATAATATTTTACCCACTGGATAAAAAATTCGGGGGTTTTTCCTGTAGGCAGTGCTATAACTCCCTCAGGATTTTTACAAACCCACTCTAAAAAACGAAGAGCAGTAATCTGTCCTAAGGTTATATAATTGTCTACAACAAATGTTGATATATTAAATGATTGACTTAAAAAAAAACGAGTAGGAGACTGCTCACTGAAGTGTTTCTCAACTTTTGAAAATTGAATGTTACTACCCATGGCAATTTTTTCATAAATGTAATTTTTTTGTTCAAAAATTGCCAGTAAAGTTTTACGAAAGAAGAATTTCTATGAAAGCTGAATTTGTTTTTACTTGTAATTCAAATTAGCGGTCAACCAGCTCTCGATTTGTTCGGGTGTTACTCCTTTTCGTTTGGCATAATCTTCAACCTGATCGCGCGAAATTTTATCGACAAAGAAATACTGAGCTCTTGGGTGAGCAAAAATGAGGCCGCTAACCGAAGCTGCAGGTAACATCATAAAACTTTCGGTAAGTGTTATTTCTGCATTTTTAGGTGCGTCGAGTAATTCAAATAGTGTTGCTTTTTCGCTGTGGTCGGGACAGGCTGGATAGCCGTGTGCTGGGCGAATCCCTTTATATTTTTCGAGCATCAAATCGTCGAAGCTTAAATTTTCTCCTGGTGCATAGCCCCAAATTTCGCGTCTTATTCGCAGGTGAATCAGTTCGGTAAATGCTTCGGCTAATCTGTCGGCTAAGGCTTCAACCATTATTACATGATAGTCGTCGTGTTCTTGTTTGAACTTTTGAATAAGGTCGTTTAATCCAATTCCGGCTGTTACTGCAAATGCGCCTATGTAATCTTTTATTCCACTTTCTTTGGGTGCTATAAAGTCCGACAGGCAAGGATTTGGTTCACCCGAAGGTTTGGCCACCTGGTTCCTAAGGTTTCTGAAAACCTTAAGAACTTTAGTACGACTCTCATCGGTATACACCTCAATATCGTCGCCAACCGAATTGGCCGGGTATATCCCAAACACTGCATTGGCTTTCAGTAATTTCTTTTTTTCGATTTCATCGAGCATTCGATTGGCTTCGTCGTATAGTTTGCGTGCTTCTTCTCCTTTCTCAGGATCATTCAGAATTTCTGGAAATTTTCCTCTTAGCTGCCAGACAATAAAAAAGAACATCCAATTGATATATTGTCGAATTTCTTCTATTGGATAATTTTTCCAAACCTTTGTACCTACAAACCTCGGTGGAAAAGGTGGTTCGGCTTCCCAATCTATTTTCACTTTATTTGCTCTTGCTTCTTCGAGTGAAATGTAGAGTTGTTTTTGCTTAGAGCTTGCGTATTGTTCTCTCAGCTCCTGATACTCTCGCTTGACGTTTTCGATAAAATTCTTTTTAAGCGATTTTGAAAGTAGATTACTAACCACGGGAACACTTTTCGAGGCGTCTTTTACATGCACGATAGGATGTTGATAAACAGGATCTATTTTTACTGCGGTATGGATTCGCGAGGTTGTAGCACCACCAATAAGCAGAGGAATATCGAATCCTTGTCTTTCCATCTCAGTGGCTACATGTACCATTTCTTCGAGCGAAGGGGTTATCAGCCCGCTCAAACCTATGATATCTACTTTTTCTTTTTTAGCTGTTTCGAGAATTTTTTCGCAGGGAACCATTACTCCCAGATCAATTACTTCGTAATTATTACAGGCTAGAACTACGCTCACAATGTTTTTTCCTATATCGTGTACGTCGCCTTTAACGGTTGCCAATAAAATTTTTCCTGCCGAAGTATTGGTTTTCCCGCTTGCTGCTTTTGCTTTTTCAATGTAGGGCATCAATACAGCGACAGCTTTTTTCATCACACGGGCACTTTTAACAACCTGGGGTAAAAACATTTTTCCTTCACCAAAAAGGTCGCCTACCACGTTCATCCCAGCCATCAGTGGTCCCTCAATGATTTCGAGCGGATCGGGGTATTTTTCTATAGCTTCTAAAATATCTTCTTCAACAAAATCGGTTAGTCCCTTAATTAAGGCATGTTGTAATCTTTCCTCTACCGATAAATTTCTCCATTCTTCATTAACGTTCGTCGATTGGCCACTACTTTTTATATTTTCGGCAATTGCCATCAGCCTTTCGGTAGCATCGGTTCTTCGGTTGAGCACAACATCTTCTACCGCTTCGCGTATATCTTCAGGGATTTGGTCGTATACCTGTAGTTGTCCTGCATTAACAATACCCATATCGAGTCCGGCCTTAATGGCATGATAGAGAAAAACCGAATGAATGGCTTCACGAATAGCATCGTTTCCTCTAAAAGAAAAAGATATATTACTAATTCCGCCGCTTACCTTGGCATGCGGAAGGTTCTGCTTTATCCAGCGGACAGCATTTATGAAATCAACTGCATAATTATTATGTTCCTCAATCCCTGTGGCGATTGCCAATACGTTGGGGTCGAAAATGATATCTTCGGGTGGAAAATGAATTTTTTCGGTAAGTAATTTGTATGCCCGGCTACAAATCTCAATTTTACGTTCAAAAGTGTCGGCCTGTCCTCGTTCGTCGAAGGCCATAACTACAACTGCAGCTCCATATTGCCTGATGAGACTCGCTTGTTGCAAAAATTTTTCTTCACCTTCTTTTAGGCTTATCGAATTTACAATACACTTCCCTTGCAAACATTTTAGACCGGCCTCAAGGACTTCCCACTTCGACGAGTCGACCATGATAGGAACCTTGGCAATATCGGGTTCGGCCATTAGCAGGTTAAGAAAACGAACCATGGCTTTTTCGGCATCAATCATGGCATCGTCCATATTTACATCGATAATATTTGCGCCGTTTTCAACTTGCTGACGGGCAATAGCAATGGCTTCTTCGTATTTTTCCTCTTTTATCAGACGTGCAAACTTTTTAGAACCAGCTACATTGGTTCTTTCACCAATATTGATAAAATTTGATTGAGGTGTAATATATAGTGCTTCTAACCCCGAGAGTCGAGTTATATGTTCGGGTGCTGGCTTTGGGCGTGGTTTTTCGGCTTTAATAGCTTCGGCAAAACGCCGTATATGATCCGGTGTGGTTCCGCAGCAACCTCCAACAATATTCACCAGTCCTTCTTTTGCAAATTGGTGAATGTGGGGGGTCATTTGTTCGGGAGTCTCATCGTATTGTCCAAATTGATTGGGTAGTCCAGCGTTGGGATGCGCACTAACATAAAAATTGGCTTTTTTTGCAAGTTCCTGAATGTACGGCCGCATTTCCAGTGCCCCCAGTGCACAATTTAAGCCAATACTCAGCAGATCAACATGCGACAGCGATATCATAAACGCCTCTACAGTTTGTCCTGCAAGCATACGACCACTGGCATCGGTTATAGTCCCCGAGACCATTACAGGAATTTTAATACCTCGTTGTTTGCCAACATTTTCAATTGCAAAAACAGCTGCCTTTGCATTTAATGTGTCAAATACAGTCTCTACAAGTAAAATATCAACCCCACCGTCTAATAGCCCTATTATTTGCTCGCTGTAAACTTTTACAAGATCGTCGAAAGTAACAGCTCGGTACCCAGGATCGTTAACCTCGGGCGAAAGAGAGGCTGTCTTATTCGTTGGACCTATTGAGCCAGCAACAAATCGTGGCTTTTCGGGGGTTTGTAGGGTATACTTATCGGCCGCCTCTTTGGCTATTTGAGCTGCTGCTACGTTCAATTCATATACTATTTCTTCAAGATGATAGTCGGCTTGAGAAATTGCATTGGCATTAAAAGTATTAGTTTCTATAATGTCCGCTCCTGCTTCGAGATATTGTTCGTGTATTTCTCTAATTATGTTGGGTTGGGTAAGACAAAGTATATCGTTATTACCTTTTAGGGGGTAAGCAAAATTTTTAAACCGTTCGCCTCTATACTGTTCCTCGCTAAGTTGATAACGCTGTATCATGGTACCCATGGCACCATCGAGTATCAGAATCCTTTTCTTTATCTCTTCGTAAATGTTGGCTTTCGACATTTTGATTAAAAATTTTTACAAAAGTACAAGAAAATATTGGCTTTTTTGTGTAATTGCTGTATCTAAAAAACCAAATTATACCCTTTTCAACAAAATTTATTACCCTTTGTTTGCTTTACGCTTCTTATCTTAGCAAAATGTTACAATCGAATTTTAAAAAAGTAATCTCGAAATGTGGTATTATCAATTGTTCGATGTATTGGAGCGGCAGGCTAATCCTGAAAATGCACTGAAAATGTCAGCATATATGCGTAATTTGTTTCCATTTTTGGGAATTAAGCATCCCCAACTAGTAAACCTAAGCAAACCATATCTTAAGCAAGCAGCTAAGGAAAAAGATGTCGACTGGGATTTTGTTACAGCATGTTGGAATAAACCATACAGAGAGGCCCAATACGTTGCTATGAGCTATTTGGTAAAAGTTGCCAAAAAAATTAATGCAGACAACATGTATAAGCTTAAAGAACTAATAATGAACAAATCGTGGTGGGACACGGTCGACATGCTGAGCAAAATAGTCGGAATTGTTGTAAAACAATACCCTGAGCTTATTAGGGAGATGCTTGCTTGGAGCTCGAGTACTAATATTTGGCTCAGAAGAACAGCCATTTTATTTCAATTGTCGTATCGAAAAAGCACCGACACGATTTTGCTCGAGAAAATAATTGGTAACAATTGGGGTTCGGGCGAGTTTTTTATAGATAAAGCTATTGGGTGGGCCTTAAGAGAATACAGTAAGACAGATAAACAGTGGGTAAAAACTTTTATTGAAAAAAACAAAGCGCAGATGTCGCGCCTTAGCATACGCGAAGCAAGTAAATATGTCTAAAATAATCGTAAAATATATGTTTGAAATGAAACCTAAAATTGTTTGGTTGCAAATCAGTTGGCCGAAATTTGGTTACCAACTCAAGTCGATTTTGACCAAATATTTTTTTATTGGCTTTGTCTTAGTTAGCTGTGATTTTTTAAACCCTGTTCATGCTGAAATTAGATTACCTAAGCTGTTATCCGACGGCATGGTTTTGCAAAGAGAGATGCCTGTAGTTCTATGGGGTTGGGCATCTCCAGGTGAAAAAGTACAAGTTGTAATATCGTCTGAGAAGGTTAGTACAAAAGCCGATCAATCGGGTAGGTGGAAAGTTTCTTTGTCGGCACGAAAAGCAGGAGGACCCTATAAGTTAGTTTTTAGGGGAAGCAATGAAATTGTTCTACAGGATGTTTGGTTTGGTGATGTTTGGCTGTGTTCCGGACAGTCGAATATGGAACTTCCTATGCGACGTGTAAGTTGGGTATTTCCCAAAGAAATTGAACAGGCTAATTATCCCGAGATTCGCTATTTTGAAGTACCCAAGAAATATAATTTTGATAAACCACAGGTCGATTTGCCAACAGGTAAATGGATTAGTGTCAATCCGCAGGAAGTATTAAACATTTCGGCTGTTGCTTTCTTTTTTGCAACCGAGATTTATAAAAAGTATAGAATTCCTATCGGGATAATTAACGCTAGCCTTGGAGGCTCGCCAATAGAGGCATGGTTGAATGAAGAAGATCTTAAAGAGTTTCCTAAATACCTTAACGAAGGTATACGTTTTAGAGATACTGCACTGGTCAGGACGATTCAGGAAAACGATCGATCACGAAGTGCAAAATGGTATGCTGAACTACAAAGAAAAGATAAGGCTTATGCAATTCCGGGGAAGGAATGGTTTCGCCAGTCGATCGACTTGAATGGATGGCAAAAAACAATAGTTCCTGGTTACTGGAATCCTACTCCGCTCGGCAAATTGTGTGGTGTTGTGTGGTTTCGAAAAGAAATTCAAATCCCCGATTCGTTGGCGCATAGGCCAGCTTTACTTATCTTGGGCAGAATAGTCGATGCCGATTCGGTATTTGTCAATGGCAAGTTTGTGGGTACAACTTCCTATCAGTATCCTCCGCGCAGATATCAAATTCCCGAAGGTTTATTATCTGAGGGTTCTAATACTATAGCAGTTAAAATTATTAGTAACTCTTACAATGGTGGTTTTGTCCCCGATAAACCCTATCATTTGGTCATTGGCAATACAAAGTTTGAGCTATCGGGAGAATGGTACTATCAGGTGGGGTGTACGAGCGAACCTTTGTCACCTCAAACTTTTATTCAGTGGAAGCCAATGGGACTTTACAATGCCATGATTGCTCCACTCTCAAATTATCGGTTAAAAGGCGTTTTATGGTATCAGGGAGAGTCGAATGTCGAGCGTGCCGAAGAGTACGAACAACTGCTTACAAAGCTTATAGATAGTTGGAGAACTACCTTTAGTCAATCTCAACTCCCATTCATCTATGTTCAGTTGCCAAATTTTCTTGAGTCTAAAAACGAACCATCTGAGAGTAAATGGGCTTTGTTACGTGAGGCTCAGCTAAAAGTATTAAGAGTGCCAAATACAGCTATGGCGGTAACCATCGACGTCGGCGAATGGAACGACATTCATCCACTCGACAAAAAAACTGTTGGTATTCGTCTTGCTCTTGCTGCACGTCGATTAGTATATGGCGATTCCTCTACTACCGGTTCTGGCCCCATTTTTAGGTCGATGGAGATTATTGGCAACAAAGTAATTCTTACCTTTTCGCATGTCGATGGTGGACTTGTAGCTAAAGATGGTACTGAGCTGAGACATTTTGCCATTGCAGGTGCCGATGGAAAATTCGTTTGGGCGAATGCGATTATCGAAAACGATAGGGTAGTCGTTTGGCACGAAAATATCCCTCATCCCGTTGCTGTGCGTTATGCCTGGGCCGACAATCCCGATGGTGCTAACTTGTACAATCGTGAAGGCTTACCTGCTTCGCCCTTCCGTACCGATAGTATAAAATAGATGTAAATTATTTGCATATTAATGATTTGTACATTTTCAATATCGAATTTGAAGTCGGTGTTAGTGGGGCTATAAAATTCTGATGGATACACTTTAACATTTTATTATTCAATATTACATTGAGGAAAAGCTAAAATATAAAAATTACAAGGGTTAAAAAATTTTATCATTAACTGGCTGGTTAAAAAAAAGTATTACATTAGCGGCAAAATAACAGGCCATGTCATCTGATAGTGCCCAGCCAATTCAGAAAATAGGTTTTTGGACAACTGTTTCGTTCGTGGTTGCCAATATGATTGGCACAGGCGTTTTTACTTCGTTGGGTTTTCAACTGAATGTTACTGAAAATATTATTACCATCCTACTTCTTTGGATTTTAGGTGGTATTATTGCATTAAGCGGAGCTTTGGTTTATGGTGAGCTGGGTGCAGCTATGCCTCGTTCGGGAGGCGAATATCACTACTTGAGTGTTATTTATCGGCCATGGGTAGGTTTTCTATCCGGATGGGTTTCATTAACGGTGGGCTTTGCTGCACCGGTTGCTCTTGCTGCAATGGCGTTAGGAAGCTATACTGCCAGAATTTTACCCTCTTTGTCGCCACAAAATATTGCATTATCAGTTTTGCTTTTTATTACTCTCATTCATGCCCTCGATGTTCGTCTTGGTGCAAAATTTCAGCTACTTTTTACAAGCTTTAAAGTTTTACTTATTTTAGTTTTCATTATTTGCGGGTTACTGCTTACAGAAAATTTCCAGAATTTTGGCTCATCGTTTCAAGCTTTTAATGTGAGTGAGCTTTCTAAACCTGGTTTTTATATCTCTCTTATTTATGTTACCTATGCTTTTTCGGGCTGGAATGCATCGGCATATATTGCCAGCGAAATTGAACGACCGCAACGAAATTTGCCCCTGTCTTTGCTGGTAAGTACTCTTTTAGTTACTTTATTGTATTTCCTACTTAATTTTACATTTTTACTTACTACGCCTACTATCGAATTGAAAGGGCAACTCGATGTTGGTTATATTTCTGCAGCAAAAATATTTGGTTCGGCTGGGGGGCGAATCATGGCCATTCTCATATCAATTTTGCTTATTTCCACCGTTAGTTCCATGATTTTTGTTGGCCCTCGCGTAACCCAGGTTATGGGCGAAGATTATAAAATCCTGGGTTTTCTCGCAGAAAGATCAAAACGTGGGACCCCAGTATTTGCTATATTACTTCAATTCACAATAAGTTTTTTCATGATTTTAACCTCTACCTTCGAGAGCGTTTTAACCTATGCAGGATTTACTCTTAACCTTTTTACTTTTTTAACGGTATTGGGGGTGTTTATTCATCGAAAAAAATTTAAAACTGTCCAACGTCCCTATAAAACTTGGGGTTATCCATACGTCCCATTAATTTACCTATTGGTTATTTTACTTACCCTAATTTATCTTATAGTAAGCCGACCATACGAGTCTTTGATGGGTTTTATTACTTTGTTCTCAGGTATTATCATTTACCTAATCAATTTATGGTACATTAAAAAAAATGAGCAAATAGCATGAGATTAACTGTATTTATTACTGTATTTGGGGTTTGGTTTGTTTCGTTGCAAGGACAAACAAATTTATCAGCCTCAAATTCGAACGAATCTATTGTACTAAGCGACAAAAATGTAAATGATGTCGCTCTTTTTGTTGCTGGATATCAACCATCTGATCGATCCTCCTTGTATCAATTGGCTCAAACACCTGCCTGGAAAAAATATCAAAAGGATGTTAATTTGGGTTGGTCTAAGTTCGAAAAAGTTGCAGAAAGTTTCAGGATTTTTGCCAAAACCGAAATAACCTCTCCCTTCGATACAGTAAAAACGTTGTTTTATCCGTTTAGTGGTCCCGACTTCCTTTTTGCCAATATATTTTTTCCCAACGTACGAAAAATGATCTTGATCGGCCTCGAAAAGCCTGGTAGTATCCCTGTTTTCCCATTACGCAATGATAGCTTAAACAAGACGCTTCAATTATATAAAGTAGCTATTGAAGACGTAATTCAACTTAGTTTTTTCCGAACGCTCGACATGAATAAAGAACTTGCTAATCGGGTTATTGATGGCACTACACCTATCCTGTTACTTTTTTTAGCTCGCTCGCAGATGATAGTGCAATCTGTTACCTATCATAAAATAAAGCCTGATGGGAGCCTACAGCCACTGCCTTATGTAAATAGACGCGAAGCCGAAGTGGTAGAGATAAAATATTTAGCTAAGAAAGATTCTTCTTCTCGTACACTTTTATATCTTTCAACTAATCTGGCCGATCCTTCACTAAAAAAGAACATTCATGTGTCTAACTTTCTATCTAACGTCGACAGTGGATGTGTTACTCTCATTAAATCGGCTACGTATCTCATGCACAAACCTTACTTCTCGTTTATAAGAAATTTATGCCTTAATCGTTCTTCTTTTATTCTTCAGGACGATTCGGGGATAGCCTTTAAATATTTCGACAGAAACACATGGGAGCTTCAGGGGTATGGTCAATACTCACGTCCTATTAAACTGTTCGAAGAGTTCTTTGAACCCGATTATCTTCACTTTTTTAAAACTACAAAAATTAAACCATTACCTTTTCGCATAGGGTATTCCAATCCGTCGAATCTATTAATTGCCAAAAGAAAAAGTGTTATAAATCGCAAAAATTGATCCGATGAATTTGAAGTTTATTAACATTATATCTGTTTTGTTTTTTACAAATATTGCAGTTTTAGCTACCGATATTACCGATAATATTCCCCAAACTGTTGTCGAAGATAGTAGTCGAGTTGTAGAGGAACAAGAGGATGAGTTTCAGAATTTTCTCGATACTGTTTTTATGGGGGTTGATACGCTTTATTGGAATTGTAAAATGATAAATTCGGGACGGTTCGACTCGAAAGCTATGACCGATACTATTCGCATCCCACTTAACGATTCGAGTTTAAATGGTTTGCGTTATTGCCATCCCTTTAAAAATTACATCAGTAGCAATTTTGGTCCTCGTCGCTTCATTTTCCATTATGGTGTTGATATAAAGCTATACAAAGGTGATCCGGTATGCGCAGCTTTCGATGGTATAGTTAGGCTTACCAAATACGACCGTAGGGGGTTTGGCAATGTCGTGGTAATTCGCCATCCTTTCGGGCTCGAGACGATATATGGTCATCTTTCTAAAACTTTGGTAACTCCTATGCAAAAAGTAAAAGCCGGCGATATAATAGGATTAGGCGGAAATAGCGGCCGATCAACTGGTTCGCATTTGCATTTCGAAATTAGATACCGAGGGGAACCTTTCGATCCAAATTATTTTATCGATTTTAACGAATACAAGTTAAAAACCGATACGCTGGTCCTTACTCGTTCGAATTTTGAATATCTTATAGAACTTAGGAAAGCTAAATATTGTACTATTCGTAAGGGCGATACCTTGTCCAAAATTGCCCGAAGATATAATACAACGGTTAGTCAATTATGTAAGCTTAACCATATCAGTCGAAAAACAATCTTACGTCCTGGTCGTAAATTACGTTATCAATAATATTTTTGAATATGACACAAAGTACTAAAAATACCCCTCCTGTGTGGCTTCGTTGGTTAGTCTTGCTTGTTGTTAGCGTTGCAATGATGGGCAACTATTATATCTACGACAGTATTAGTCCTTTAGCCGACTTGCTAAAACAGCAGCTAGGATTTTCCGATGCTGCAATTGGTACACTTAATGCAATATATAGCCTGCCTAATGTTATTATGGTGCTTATTGGTGGTATCATTATCGATCGCATCGGTATTCGTAAGGCTGGATTTATTTTTTCATTTCTTATCATGGCAGGTGCTTTACTAACTTGGATTGGAGGGTCTCTTACTGTTATGGCAGCAGGGCGACTTGTTTTTGGGTTGGGCGCCGAATCTATGATTGTTGCTATTACTACCTCTATTGCGCGATGGTTTAAGGGAAAAGAGTTTGCCTTAGCTTTCGGTCTAAATCTTACTATTGCCCGCCTTGGTTCATTTATGGCTCTCAATTCTCCAAGTTGGGCGAGAGAATTATATGACATGGGTTGGCAGTATCCTTTAATTATCTCTGCCGTTGCCGGTACTCTTGCCCTGCTATGCATCTCCCTTTATAGCCTTATAGATTATTTTTCCGAAAAAAGATACGATCTTCCAAAAGAAGGAAATACCGATAAAATTGAATTAAAAAAAGTTTTTCAGTTTCCTGTTTCTTTTTGGTTTATCAGTTCGCTATGTGTGGTATTTTATTCAGCCATGTTTCCTTTTCAAACCTTTGCAGTAAAGTTTTTTCAGCATGTTCACCATACAACTCGCGACGCTGGAGGTTTGCTATCCAGTATACTTACCCTATCGGCTATGGTTTTTACTCCTATTTTTGGTGCACTATCCGACAAAGTAGGACGTAGGGCTTCTCTTATGTTAATAGGATCTATTCTTATTGTACCAGTATATTTGCTGATGGGATACGGGGCTAATATAAGTGGTTGGTTAAACTTGCCCGAAACACTGAATATTAAGTTTTCGCTCCTTGATATAGATGCCGTGATACCTACCAATCTTTTTATTCCCATGTCGATGATGGGTCTTGCTTTTTCTTTGGTACCTGCTGTCATGTGGCCATCGGTAGCTTATGTGGTCGACTCCTCGAAACTGGGCACCGCTTATGGCCTTATGACAATGATTCAGAACATTGGTCTTTTTGTATTTAACTTGATGATAGGCCTGGTAAACGATGCTTTTGCCGCCGGACAAGATAACCCGCAAGGTTATATCCCTGGTATGTGGATCTTTTCGGTATGTGGCTTTTTGGGAATTATACTTGCTATTCTTTTACGCAGGTATGCTCCGGCGCTCGAAAAAGCTAAACAGTAGTCATTTCATTCCAATCAAATCGCAAACATGCTGATCGATAGGGAAGGTGAACATTTTTTTGTTAAGTTCGGCTATTAGCACCCAACGAAAAGTTATAAAACCATTGGAAATTTTTGTCTCAGGTATAAGTGGAGTGGACGAAGTAGGAAAAGTTTTGTTGGTAATTAATTTTGCCTTATAATATATACTGATTAGTTGCGAGCTTCGATTGAATACATCTTGTTGAAAAAAATCGGTTGTATATAGATGTACTATGTTAGTCAATCGACCATTAAGCTCTTCATCTGTCTCTCTTTGTAAACACTCAATGGTTCCTTCTCCATAGTGTAGTCCCCCTCCAGGAAACTTAGTCATCCACATGTTTTTCTGATACTCATCGGCAACTAGTATAGCTGTTTCATCATCATTGTAAATAATGGCATAAACTCTAATATTGAAATTTTTTGTGTTCATATTTTTACAACATATAACTGACCAGCAAGTGTCTTAACAACTTTCACAGCAGCACCTGAGTCAATAAAGCCCGATTCCGAGATAGCATCATATACGTTTCCGTCGATCTCAATTTTTCCTGCTGGTCGAAGTATGGATACAGATTTTCCAGTTTTACCCACAAGAGCAGAAAGCACGTCGACATCAACTCCCACATAACCTTCAGTTTTTTTCTGTTCGGCCTGAAGGGCTAGTCGAAATTGTCTGCTTCCAATTATTTTAGAACTCAAATATATCGATAGTACCAACGATAGGGTAATAGAAACAACCACAGTTACAAATGCTTTTAAAACAGGTGTCAGAAAATTAAGATGGATAGGTTCGTCAGGGATTTTTTCAACCATGGCCATGGTAAGCCCAATGATTACCAAAGTTATCCCCAAAATTCCTGTTACACCAAATCCTGGAATTAGGAATATTTCGAGTGCAATTAATATTAATCCTACAATAAACAAAATGATCTCCCAATGTTGAGCAAGCCCTTCGAGATAAAGGGGAGAAAAATACAGAATAGCTGCTGTTGCTGCCGCAATGAGGGGGAAACCAACACCGGGGGTTTGGAGCTCGAAATATATCCCACCAACTATAATCATTATTAATATACCTTGAACTAAAGGGTGAGTTAGAAAACCAATAATCTTATCGAGAAATGAAGCACGATATTCTTCCAGGCGATATTTTTTAATACCTGCTTGATTTAGTACCTCCTCTATGTTTTCTGCTTCCCCTTCGCAATATCCTACTGCTATTGCTTCGGCTGTTGTTAGGGTGAGAACTTTTCCCGAATCATTTATTCCTTTTATCTCAATGCGGGGATCAACCATCGCCTGTGCTATATCGGGGTCGCGATGCCATACCCACAGAGTGTCCCCATTTTTAATAACAGGCTTTTTACCATGCGCTTGAGCGGTAGAACGCATAATGGCACGCATGTAGCTTTGGTATTTGTCCGGCACAACTTTACCCTCTTGGTCAACAACAGTTGCTGCTCCAATGCTGGCTCCCTTACGCATGTATATACTATCGGCTGCTATGGCTATAAGCGCTCCTGCCGATGCGGCATTGTTATCGATAAAAGCTATTACAGGAATAGAAGTGTTGAGAATCCTTGTGCGTATCGAGTCGGCCGAATTTACCAAACCTCCATACGTGTTAATACGGATAAGTATAAAATCTGCTTTTATCGATTCGGCTTTTGAAATAGCTTTCTTGGTTATCTGCCATGCGCCAGGAGTTATCTCCTGCGCAATATCAAATTTTAATATCAGTACTTCGTCTGTAGTAGCAAAGGTCTTTAAACCAATTAATACTAAAATAAAAAATAGGCTTGTCCTTATAACTGACATTTTCGTTTTTTATTTCAAAGCGTACAAAATTTGTGCTATTCCCATCGGATGATGTACTCAGTAAGTACATCTCCTTTGGCAATCGACCGACTAATCTTTACGGTAACGTTTTTACAACCCGATTTTTCTAAGGCACGCTCCATCCACCCTGCAATATTTTCTTCTAAGATAGTGGCCGACTCAGGAAATACAGTCACATGTAATATTAAGCCGTTTTTTTCGACATTGATAACTGTTAGCTCCGAGGGCTGAAAATAGGTGGCAAAAACCTTACTGGCTTTTTCGATTATATAACGCGGCGAACCGAATTGTATAAAAAAACGATACACCCCTCCAAGAGCTACATCAGCACTATAGCGCCCCATGGTTCGTGCGGTTTTATAATCATCGCCTCCGAAAAATAGCCTGCTTATAGCTTGCATCGGAACCACTAACGACTCCTTTACCGGATACCAGTTGTTGGTAAACAGAAACCCTGACATAATTTTTTTCGATTCTTCAGGTAACGAATTTAGCCAATCTTGTTTTCGTGTGGGGTGAAACTTATCTACAAATTCAACTACCGACCTTACGGAAGTCCCTTTTACATCCATTCTTGAGGCCATAATACATCTCTATTTGTTCCATAAAGTTAAAATCTTTTTTGAGTTTTCCCAATAAATGGGATATGATAAGAAGTCCCATATTATTGAAATCTTTGCATTGTTTTTATGTTTCTTTATCATAACCAAACACTTGAAAAAATGGGAAATATATTTATCTACTTTTCTTAACTTTGACCGATGATTGCTTACGTTATTTTTATTTTAACTATGTATCATTTGGGCTAAAAAGATGAATATGAAGTTTCGAGAAAATTGCCGATATGCCCTTTTAGTTCCAACCAGCATGGGGGTACGTCTTACACCAGTAGATCGACAGCCCGTGTATTGTTCCGATAGATTTTTTATGCAGGCTACCAGCGCTGAAACTAATACAGCAAGCGTATTATCCTATCTAGGTTTAAAAGTCAAAGTTCTTACTCGTTTTGTAAAGGATAGTCCGATAGCCCAATTTATTAGATATAATCTGCAATCGCGAGGTTTTGATATCGATGCTCCAGAGGTAATGCAGGAGGGTCCATGGGGTTACCGGCATCAGTTTAATATCGCCGATATGGGCTTTGGCCCAAGAGGACCGCGTGTTTATAACGATAGAGCAGGGGAGGTTGGTGCCACCCTAAATGCTTCGGATTATAATCTTAAACAAATTTTCGAAAATGAGGGGGTTAAGATCTTGCATCTTTCAGGATTAATTGCAGCTATTTCTGATCAAACAGCTGCTTTTTGTCTCGAAATTATCGAGATAGCCCGAAAGAACGGCACTTTAATATCTTTCGATATGAATTATAGGCCGTCTTTTTGGTATAACCGCGAAGCGGAACTGCATCATACATTCGTTCGTATTGTAGAGCAAACCAATTTTCTTTTTGCTGGTACCGACGATTTTGTTAAATGCCTTCATGTAAATCTTCCTGCTATCGAAAACAACATAACAGAAAGGATAAGAATTTACAAGCATGCCGTTGAAAAATTAAGGGAAAGTTACCCCCAGGTAAATATTTTTGCTACTTCTTTGCGCGAAACTCTAAGTGCAAACAACCATTTGTGGGGGGCTCTAATGTTCGACCAAACCAATTGGTTCGAAATCGATCCTCGATCCATAGAGGTGCTCGACCGAATTGGAGGTGGAGATGCTTTTGTGGGGGGTATATTATATGGATTGATTCGAGGATGGGAGCACGAAAAAGCTCTACAATTTGGATGGGCGTGTGGGGCAATGGCTGTTACTCTTACTACCGACTACCTCCAACCCCTCAACGAAGAGCAAATTTGGAACCTCTGGGCGGGGAATGCGCGTGTAATTCGTTAGTATAAATATTTTTAATTCTTTTTTATGGTCTACTTTGAACGGGGATCTGAAAATGACGAAATATCATACGAGGAAATAAAGGTAGCTCTTTTTTCGGTATTTGATCATTTGGGATCTCCTAAAAAAATTTTGGTCATTCCTCCCGATTTTACTCGTAAACATTCTGTAGCGGGCGAGATTACTTCTTTTGCCTACGAATATTACAAATCAAATATAACCGACATTCTTCCAGCTTTAGGTACTCATGCTCCAATGAGTCGCGAAGAGATACAAAATATGTTTGAAAATGTTCCAGTAGATCTCTTTCGAAAACACGATTGGCGAAATGACATAGTTGAGCTTGGCCGAATTCCTGCTGATTTTATCTACGAAATTTCTGAGGGGAGAGTAAATTTTTCATGGCCAGTTCAGGTAAATCGATTGATAATAAAGGGTGGATTTGATTTGATTCTATCTATTGGGCAGGTGGTGCCTCATGAGGTTACGGGAATGGCTAATTATAACAAGAATATCTTAGTTGGGTGTGGTGGTGCCGAAGCTATTAACAAAAGCCATTTCCTGGGTGCTGCCTACGGGATGGAACGTATTATGGGACGCAGCCACAATCCTGTGCGCAAGTTGCTAAACTATGCCGATAATCTGTATTTGTCAAATCTGCCTATTGTTTATATTCTCACGGTAATAGGTCATAATGCTAATAACAAATTGGTGGTTAAAGGACTGTTCATAGGAACTGGCATCGATGTTTTCGAAAAAGCTGCAAATTTGTCGCTAAAAGTAAATTTTCAATTATTCAATCATCCTTTAAATAAAATAGTTGTTTTTCTGCCCCCTCACGAATACAAGAGTACTTGGCTGGGTAATAAAAGCATCTACCGTACTCGTATGGCTCTTGCCGACAATGCCGAACTTGTCGTTTTGGCACCTGCAGTAGAAAGGTTTGGCGAAGATGAAACTATAGATTATTTAATACGAAAATACGGATATAAGGGCACTCGGGCTACACTCAAAGCTGTTAATGAAAATTCCGAATTACAGGAAAATCTTAGTGCCGCTGCCCATCTTATTCATGGTAGCTCTGATGGAAGGTTTAAAATTACTTACTGTACTTCATTGCTATCGAGCGACGAAATAAAAAGTGTTGGATATAATTTTGCCCCTTTGAGCAAAATGCTAAAAAAGTATCCGCCTGATAAACTTAAACAAGGATTTAATATTGTAGATGATGAGGAAATTTATTTCATATCTAATCCAGCTCTTGGGCTTTGGGCAGCTAAAGAAAAGTTTGTCGAATAAGATAAAACATTGAGCAAAATAACATTTTACAAACATCTGTTGTTATTGTAATCGAAAAAAACGCAATAATTATATGAAACAATTATCTGATATCGGATTAGCAGGTTTAGCCGTAATGGGCGAGAATCTGGTACTAAACATGGAAAGTAAAGGTTTTACCGTAACTGTTTACAATCGCTCAATCGAAAAAGTTGATGCCTTCCTAAAAGACAGAGCTAAGGGTAAAAATATCAGGGGGGCGCATTCAATCAAAGAACTAGTCGATTCGCTCGAAAAGCCCCGAAAGATAATGTTGATGGTAAAAGCGGGTAAACCGGTCGATGATTTAATCGAGCAGCTAATACCTCATCTCGAACCAGGCGATATCATAATCGATGGTGGAAACTCATATTTTACCGATACTATACGTCGTACTCATTACCTCGAAGAGAAGGGGTTTCTTTTTATTGGCACTGGTGTTTCGGGTGGCGAAGAAGGTGCATTGCTAGGTCCGAGCATTATGCCCGGAGGTTCGGTTAAAGCGTGGCCCTATGTAAAACCAATATTTCAAGCAATTGCCGCTAAAGTCGACGGTAATGTTCCTTGCTGTGAATGGGTTGGAGAGAATGGAGCTGGTCATTTTGTGAAGATGGTTCATAATGGTATCGAATATGGCGACATGCAGCTCATAAGCGAGGCTTATTTTATTATGCGTAATCTACTCGGGCTCTCGAATAGCGAAATGTCCGATATTTTCCGCCAATGGAATAAGGGCGATCTCGATAGTTATCTTATCGAAATTACCGGCGATATTCTCTCGTACCGCGAAGCCGACGGTAGTTATTTGGTAGATAAAATTTTAGATGCAGCTGGACAAAAAGGCACTGGCAAGTGGACAGGAATTGAAGCCCTCCAGCTTGGGATCCCTGTTACCCTTATTGTTGAGGCTGTTTTTGCCCGTTCTCTATCCGCCATCAAAGAAGAACGAACAGCTGCTTCACGAATCCTTCTCGGACCCAATGTATTCTTTTCGTCAAACAAACAGGAGTTTATAGGTTACCTACGCGATGCATTATTCGCTTCAAAAATAGTTTCCTATGCACAGGGCTTTGCCTTAATGAAAGCTGCTGCTAAAGAATATAATTGGAACCTCAATTATGGCGATATAGCACTTATGTGGCGAGGTGGTTGCATTATCCGTTCAGCTTTTCTTGGAAAAATAAAGGAAGCATACGACAAAAATCCGCAACTAAATAATTTGATGCTCGATGATTTTTTCCGCGAGAAATTAATTCATGCTCAGAAAGGTTGGCGCGAAGTGGTTGCTACTGCCGTTCAAAATGGAATTGCCATCCCTGCTTTTGCTTCGGCACTTGCCTATTTCGATGGATACAGAACCGAGTCGTTACCTGCAAACCTTATTCAGGCTCAGCGAGACTATTTTGGCGCTCATACCTACGAACGTGTCGATAAGCCTCGTGGCGAGTTTTTTCATACCAACTGGACGGGTAGAGGAGGAAATACAGCCTCTACCACCTACAACGTTTGATTGAATGTTATTTCTTCTTGCAGCCAAGTAAACCTTTAATTTGTGTAAAAGCTAACTCATTTTAAGTGCCTCCTGCTTCTTTGCAAGAGGCATTTTATAATAAGAAATAACTTTTATAGGTCAATTTAGGATAGAATGTTTACCGATTTTTGGTTTTCTTTGGTAAAATCTGTTTCTTTTTTTGGAAATATAAGACTTACAACTGCTCCATTCGAATAATTGCTTATTTGGATTTCGCCACCATGTGCATCCATTATGAGCTTAGACATGGCTAGGTCGATGCCCTCGTTTTCGTTAATGTGTTTTACCCCTGGACTGAATAGTTTAAAGAGATTTTGCATAGCTTTCTCAGAGAAGCCTGGTCCTTCGTCAATAATTTTTATTAAAACATGATTTTCTTCATCTTCTGCCTCAATTGTAATATTACCTGATGGAGGTGAAAATTTGACTGCATTGTCGATAATTGCGGAAAAGCAGGTATTTATTAGCTCCCAGTCGGCTGTTATTTTAATATCATTCTTCAGTTTAAAGTTGATATTAATATTTTTATGCTGTAAAGTCTCTTTATATCTCTGCAAAATATGTTGTACAACCGACATTACCGAAACAGACTCAAAGTCAAGTTCGTATTTTCCTATTTGTAACTGGGTAATTTTTAGAGCAATGAGAGCAAATTTCTCCAGACGGTTTACCGATTCTTCCAAGATACTGAACAATGAGCCAAATGAGTGATGCTCGTTTAGCTCTTTCATGATGTCAATCGATCCTTTTATTCCATTCAAAGGGGTTCGTATTTCGTGAGCTATTATATGCAAAAATTCCGATTTGGCTTTATCGAGAGCTCTTAGCTCTTCATTAGCTTTCTGAAGCTTCTGGTTAAGCGAATGTAACTCACGGGTGCGTTCTTCAACTAATTCTTCCAGATGCTTATTAATATTTTTTAGCTCAAGCTTGTTGTAACGAAGTTCGAGATGTGTCCGCACCCGGGCAAGGAGTTCGGCTGTATCGAAAGGTTTGGTTATGTAATCTTGAGCTCCAATTTTAAATCCATAAACTACACTTTCTTTTTCGGTTTTTGCTGTTAAAAAAACAATGGGTACATCGTCATAGTCGTGTATTTTCCTTATTTGTTCGCAAACCTCATAACCCGACATTTCTGGCATCATTATATCGAGCAAGATTAGATCGAAATTCTTTTTACTTACCCAGTTTAAGGCTATACGTCCACTTGTGGCAAATTCAACCTGATAACCTTCATTCCTAAGAGTTGTTCCCAACAGCTGAAGGTTTTTGGGGTTGTCGTCTACCATTAGAATGGTAAATCTTTTTGGATCGAACCCATTCATGTTTTATTATTCTTCTTCTGTTACTACTTTAAAGGTATTTAATAATTTTGGATAATCGGAGAGAATTTTTAACATCTGGTCAATATCGAAGCTGTTAACTGCCATTAAAAGCCTATTGCCATAGCTAACTAATATCTCAAGATCATATTTTTTCCCTAATTCTTTAATCTGAAAGGCAAAATTTTCTACTTCGTTTAAAGGTTGCTGCTCTTCAAAAGTTTTCCACATGCTCGTTAGTTCGTTTTCAAGTATTGCTCTAACAACCCGAATTTCGGCATCGGCTTTGGCCACAATGGCAACATCTTGCATTTCTTCCTCGTTAATCTCTTCATCATTGATCTCATGTGGCAGAAATCTCATCAACTCTATATAAACGTCGTTCACCTGTATAGGCTTAATTAATATCCCATCAAAACGATGGACCTTGAGCTTGTCCTGTTCTTCAATACTGGCAGTGGCTGTTGTGGCAATTACGGGTATCTGACGGGTTATGGGGTCGTTTCGCAGTTTACTTAATAATTCAAAACCATTCATCCCCGGCATTTTTAAATCGGTAATAATGAGCTGGGGACGCCTTATCTTTGCAAGTTCATACGTTTCTATTCCATTAGTACTTTCCAAGACTTCAAGGTTGGTGTCTTGTATAACAGTCTTTAAGTATTTACGATTATTATCCACGTCATCGGCTATAATGACGGTCGCTGACTTGAACATTATTTTTTTAGGGTCAATACTAATCATCTCAAGATTTTGTTGACGGATTGCTGTACTGGGCAATTGTTTGAATGTTACAGTAAAATTGGTGCCCTTGCCGGGTTCACTCTCAACCGAAATTTCCCCACCAAGAAGATCTACAAGTCGTTTAGTAATTGCGAGCCCTAATCCAGTTCCTGCATATTTTTTAGTCGAAGCATTTTCAAGCTGTGTAAAGGGTTCGAAAATTTTCTGCAAGTGAGCGGGTTCAATACCAATACCCGTATCTTTTACCTCTATTTTTAAATCAATGCGTTCGGTAGCCGATGGAACTGTCGATACATGAACAATAACGCTACCTTTATCGGTAAATTTAATTGCATTGCCTATAAGATTGATAAGGATCTGGCGAAGACGAACTTCGTCAATCTCAATCCCCATGGGCAGATTTAGATCTGTTATTACTTTAAATTCAAGTCCTTTCTCTTGTGCTCTTAATGAGAATAAATATTCAATATCTTTAAATACTAAAAATGGATCAATAAATTCTCTCGAAAGTTTCATCTTTCCTGCCTCGATTTTCGATAAATCGAGTACGTCATTGATAAGGGTTAGTAAATTTCTACCGCTGCTTTTTATCGAATCGAGATACGATTTAAGTTGCTCATCCGTAATTTTTTGCGACAATACTTCGGCAAAACCTAAAATTGCGTTCATTGGGGTGCGAATCTCGTGGCTCATATTGGCAAGAAACTCGCTTTTTGCTTTGTTGGCAGTTTCGGCTTCCTCTTTTGCTTTTTTTAGCTGCTCTTCGTACTGACGTTTCGCTGTTATGTCAATTTTTACGGCTACATAGTTTATAATCTCTTGTCTGTTATTTTTTACCGGCGAAATTGTTACCTGTTCCCAAAATAAACTTCCGTCTTTTTTTCGATTACAGATTTCCCCTTGCCATCGTTTTCCCGAACTGATAGTTTGCCACATTTGTTCGTAAAAAGCTGCAGGATGAATACCCGATTTCAATATCGAAGGCTTCTTACCTATTATTTCTTCAAGATTATACCCTGTAATTTGTAAGAATATAGGGTTAACGTATTCTATCACACCGTTGGCATCTGTTATTTCTATCGAAGTGTAGTTTTGCTCAATGGCCATGGATAGCTTACGTAATTGTTCTATCGACGATTTCAATTCAATGATTAACCCCAACTGATATCCAATCTGATTAATTAGTTCAGGCATCCATTCGTTGTCCGATTCAATATTATCGGCATAAAACTCAATAATTCCTACTACTTCATTGGCGAAGGTTAAAGGAAATAAAATCAAATGTTTTAAACCGTATTGCTGTAATAGATGCCTATATAGATAGCCCTCATGTTGGTGAATATTTTTTATCCACCGTGCACTCTTGGTTTCAAATATTTCTTCATGAAATTCTGTTATCTGGCTCGAGGAGAGATGATGGAAGTTTTCAATTATTTGTAGATATTTTTCAGGTGTTTTACTATACACGATGGTTGGTGAAATTCTTAAGTTGTGATTGAGCTGATAAAAAACTGTGGCATGAGCCAAGGGCCATTGTGTAACCTCGCAAATATGCTTTAATGTATGTACGATCAGTTCTTCGGCTGAATCTACCTGGTGTGCAATATCTACTACCTGATTAAAAAGCTTCTCGAGTCGAAGTTTTGTATCAAGTCTTTTTTCGGTTAAAATAATACGACTTACATCCAGAATTGCTCCCAAGGCAGTTTTAGCTCCAGAATTATTTTCTTCGTAGCTTCCTTTGTCTAGAAAATATGAATAATTCCCATCTTTTCTCAGAAAACGATATTGGATACTATAATTACCACTTTTAGTATCGGAAATTCTATGAATCTCGAAAAAGGCGTCTCTATCATCGGGATGTATATACTGAGCAAACTTTTCTATCGTACAACCAATAAAGTCGCCCGCTTCGTAACCAGTTAATTGTTTTATATCTCCTCTGGCTTTCCACTCTCGTGTTGTGATATCGATGGTATATAATATTAATTCCCCGTGCATAGGATGGTTATTGCCTGCCGTTTCTGACATCCATTTGTTTAAAAATGTGTTCTGTAGCATATTTTTTGGCTCTGGTCTATATTTTATTTATGCCTTTAATACCTACATTTGTGGTAATGTTCGATAAATTATTACGTATCAAACAATAAATGAGTTACAAAAAATCTTAAAATATTTCTCCAAATCTTAAAACAGTTATTAATTCTGCAAATTGCCTGAATGGCCATCATTTCTTTTAATGTTCAAACAAACTATTACTGGTTTTTCTTTTATCTAAGAGTTATCGAGAATCTCATCCAGTCAAATCCTGCAAAGTTTATATTAGGTTCATAGTAGTAAAGAAAGTTTAATCGAATCGAGAATTTATCGAAAGCTTCATAGTCGCAAATTTTTATGATTAAATGAAAAATAAGGTTGATGAAGTTAAGGTGAACTGACGAAAATTGAAAAACTAAACAGTCAGCTAAAACCGTTTTTGTGATATTTTGATAATAATTTTGAATAACAACAGATACGGTTATCAGTTTATTACATAAAGCGATTGAGACATTTAAAGATAATATTAAATAAGGTATAGACAAGCTCCCTTAACCTTGAAATTTTTGCATTATTTTTGTATAGTAAACAAGATTGAATGTGCTATGAAATTTACTCGAGACGATTACAACCGACGTATTGTCGATCTTGAAGGAAAGATACCTGAAGACGAACCTGTTTTTTTGTTACGTGCACAGGATAAACATGCACCAGAAACTTTACGTTTTTATGCAAAACTTTTGATGGAGGAAGGTAATGTAACGATGGCAGAGGAGTTGCTTAATCATGCTCGCAACATGATTGTGTGGCAAAAAAGTGTTAAGGTGAAAAGTCCCGATAAATAAGTCTAAAAAAGAAGTGGGTCGTTCTATCGCCATGTTTTAAATCATGGAGGAAAGTCCGGGCAACGTAGAGCACCATGCTTCCTAACAGGAAGATATCCGCAAGGGTATAGTAGTGTAACAGAAAATAACCGTCTCGCTTTTGCGAGATAAGGGTGAAAAGGTGGGGTAAGAGCCCACCGGTTCTGGTGGTGACATCAGAAGCCGTACACCTCATGGGTTGCAAGGCCATGTATATCTCAATAATTCGTATGAATTGCAGAGCTGCTCGTTCTGTTTTTCTGCCTAAAGGCAGAAAAGTTGAGAAGGGTAGGCCGCATGACCCTGTTGGCAACAACAGGGCTAGATAAATGATAGAAATCGCGATAAAAACGCGATACAGAACCCGGCTTATAGACCCGCTTCTTTTTTAATTTATATCTTCCAGAAAATCGTCTGAGAGTACTGCCCTAAAAACGTATTTATTTCCCTCGCATAGCTCTTTGGTATCGATATATCCCGGATAACCGTATTGCCAAACTTCTACATCGGGATAACGGGCGTTTATCAAAAACGATACCATAGAAAAAATTTTTGAGCCCATCGATACAATAACTACTCGGTTTTCTAATCGAAGATTTCGGCATAGCTGGCGCAAATCCTCGTCCAGTTTTTCCATATCCCGAGGATTATATTCGTATATTTTCGATTTTGGGAAATGTTCGAGAGCCATGCGTGTGGCTCTTTTTTCAAGATGCGACGATACGTAGAAAAATATTTTATCGGGACAGAATGAATAAAATAGTTCTTTAACCTGTCCGACAAGATACAAACTGTTTAACTCTACGATTAAAGCTATAGGCCGCTGATTATGTTTATAATTCTCGTACAGAAGTATAGGCTGCAAGACAGCTTCGGCCGACGATTGTTCTAATTCACTTACCGGTAACTCGCTACAACAAAAGTATACTGTAAGTCGCTCACAAGTAAACTCATTTAGAGTAAGAAAGCTAACTATGGCGCCTAATATGCGCTTATGCATGTAGGTATAATCTATCACAAGCCTAACATTGTCTCCTTGATATATTCTGCATAAATTTTCTAATACAGCATGGATCTCGTTTAAGTCCGCATCGGTTTTAAGAAACAAAAACTCTGTATCGGAAGATACGGAAAAGTCTGATTGGTCTATTTTTTTATCGCAAAAAGAAATAACGATTTTTTTAATTGCAGGTATTATATGCGAA
>JAOAFU010000048.1 GCA_026416115.1 Bacteroidales bacterium
GCCAAGTCCTTTTTCTACTGCTCCTAAAAGAATGGTCTGAGCAGCAATACCATGATCGCAAAAAGGTTGCTCGGAAATGTTTTTGTCCAACAGCATAACGATATAGGCTGTTGGTCGCTCACCTTCTGACGGACCAGGCCAGTCTTTTAAATATGCAGCCCAAGCAAGAGCCGGAAAAATAAGTTGGTTGATTTCGGGGTTGTTCGAAAGAATATATTTGAGCGGCTGAGCATTTCTACCCGATGCTACGTAACGCGTAAGTTCTATAAATTCTTCTAACGTTTCGATAGAAATCTTATAGCTTTCGTCGAAACGTCTATAACTTCTATTCCGAACAATCAGGTCCTTTAACATGGCCATCCTGAGTGTTTTATAAAAACTAAAAGGAACATAATAGCTCCTTTTAGTCAATTTTTATTCTTATTTAAAAGGCTCTACACGTTGCTGTTTCAAGATAGCATTATGAGCCATCAGGCGAATAGCATTGATTTTGATAAATCCGGCACTATCTTTCTGGTCAAAACCACCTTCGATATCCATGCTCGACAAATCCTGATTGTAAAGCGAACTTGGAGACTCGCGTCCATCGACCAGCACATTTCCTTTGTATAGCGTTAAGTATACGGTACCATCAATAAGTTCCTGGCTCTTATTAATGGCTGCTAAAAGAAATTCCATCTCAGGGCTAAACCAAAAACCATAGTAAATAAGTTCTGCAAATTTTTCGGAAAGCATGTTACGCAAACGCATCACCTCGCGATCCATGGCAATGCCTTCAATATCCATATGGGCAACGCGAAGTATTGTAGCTCCCGGGGTTTCGTAAACACCACGCGACTTAATACCCACAAATCTATTTTCAACCATGTCGCATATCCCTATTCCATTCTCTCCGCCAATTTTATTGAGGTAAACAAAGAGCTCGAGAGGATCGGTATAGGTAATTCCTTCATCGAGGTTAACAACCTTAACAGGAATACCATCTTTAAAAGTTATAGCAATTTTGGTTTCTTTATCGGGTGCATCCTGTGGACGAACCATTTTGGTTAACATATCGGCACTCCATGGATGTTTAGGATCTTCGAGGATTCCCGCTTCATGGCTGATATGAATCAGATTGTCGTCCTCGCTGTATGGCTTTTTTAAAGAAGCTTTTACAGGTATGTTATTTTTCTCCGCATATTTGAGCATATCTGTACGTCCCTTGAATTGATCAAGAAACTCTTGCATCTTCCAAGGAGCAATAACTTTGATTTTTGGATTTAATGCATAATAGGTCAGCTCAAAACGAACCTGATCATTCCCCTTTCCTGTTGCTCCATGTCCCACATAATTAGCTTTTTCTTTTTCGGCTATCTCTATCTGACGTTTTGCTATAACAGGACGTGCCAATGCAGTACCCAGCAAATAACGGCCTTCGTATATAGCATTGGCTTTTATTGCAGGGAACAAATAATCGGTAATTAATTCACGCTTTAGGTCCTCAATGTATACTTTCGAAGCACCTATCTTATAAGCTTTATCTTTTGCAGCTTCAAAATCTTCGTCTTGTCCAACATCGGCAATGTAAGCTATAACTTCATAGCCCTTGTCGAGCAACCATTTGAGTATAACCGAGGTGTCTAAACCTCCGCTATAGGCCAATACAACTTTTTCTTTTGCCATAAACTTCAACAAATTTATTGGCTGTAAAATTACTATTTTTTTCAAAGTTTCGACCAACTTGTGGAACTTATTCATCAGGAGTTTTAATTATATAATTTGAAGAATTTGAACGCAATTGTTCGAATATCATTTGCTAAAAATACCTTTCATTCGCCATTGACCTTTAAAAAAAAGAATATTCGAACCTAAAACAAACAGCTAATTAAACAAAATTGAGAAAAACAATGAAAATATTTACAAAGCTCACTCCTACTTCTTTAATTTAGTAATATTTTGGACTATATCTAAGCATGTCGACTTTTATAATCAGTTTTTTGTAACGAATTATGGCAATAGCTGTCAAAATTCTCCTTAAATATCCCGGAAGAGCGAAACAAATAAATTTATTTAAATCGACCAATATCACAAAATTTAGATTGATTATCAGCCATTTATCCATCCAATTGTTTTTTATATAAATTTGAATTGGATATGTATAAAACTTTTCTTTGAAAGTGAAGTTTATATAAAAAAAGAAAAGACATGGATATAGCTCAAAAAATACTTTCAAAGCATCAAGAGGAAACGTTGTTATCCATTTTAGAAAAACGATTCAAAACTCATATCAATAGGCACAAGGATATAAGGTGGGAGGATGTAGAGAAAAAGCTAAGAAATAACCCCGAAAAATTCTGGTCGATTTCTGAAATGGAAAAAACAGGAGGAGAGCCCGATGTAATAGGATATGATAAAAATTCAGGCGAACTAATATTTTGCGATTGCTCGGAAGAAAGCCCTAAGGGCCGTCGTAGCCTATGCTACGACAGACGGGCATGGGAATCGAGAAAAGAAAATAAACCAGCTGGTAACGCTTTGGATATGGCAAAAAGTATGGGTATCGATATTCTTACAGAGCAAGAATACAGGGAGCTACAAAAGTTAGGAAGTTTTGACCAAAAAACTTCAAGTTGGATTAAAACACCCGACAGAATACGAGAATTGGGAGGTGCACTATTTTGCGACCGACGTTACGATACCGTTTTTGTATACCACAATAGCGCCGAATCCTATTATGCTTCTCGGGGATTTAGAGGGATCGTTAGAATTAAGTAGGTAAATGAACTAAAACTGTTATTCACAATCTTTCTTCATTGTTAAGCAATTGTCTATCATTCGATTCTTATATTGTTGTACAAATGCTTTTACTAAATTTTCCATTTCCCTGTCAATATCGGGGTTTTCCCCAAAGATATCTCTCTGCAATAAAGGGTCTCGCCTGAAATTGTATAGATGCAATACCTGGCTACCATTAAACTCAATCATATATTCCTTATGATAGAGTCGATAAACTCCGTTGAGATAGTTTACAGCAAATTTTTTCTCATAGGGTGTACCCAATAGATTTTGTCCAAAAGAAAAATAGGGCTTGTTATACCCGAGGTAATGCAAGACAGTAGGTAAAATATCGATTTGCTGTGCTACCATCAACGTGTCGATACCTTTGAAATTACTTTCGGGTTGGAAGAAAATAATAGGAACCGAAAAATACCCTATAGGATTTTTAAATTCTTCGCGTTGATTGAGGCTTACATGGTCGGCTGTAATAACAAAGAGCGTATTCTTATACCATGGCATACGCGAGGCGGTATAGAAGAAACGTCGGATTGCATAATCGGTATATTCGATACAACGCTGCAGGGGGAAGTCGACCGATTTAAACACGCTATCGTAACGCTTGGGTAGAACAAATGGGTGATGAGAAGTTGCAGTAAAAACCGATGCCATAAAAGGCTGTTGAAAAGTGTCGAGGGTGTTGGCCATAAATTGCAGAAATTCCTCGTCCCAAATACCCCACGTTCCATCGAAATCTTTATCGTTGTTATACTCATTTTTTCCATAGTACTCATCAAATCCAGCAAGTCGGCTGAATGCCAGAAACCCCATAGAGCCATTTGGGGCGCCATGAAAAAAGGCCGACTTATAACCCAAGGGTTTTAAAAGATTGGGTAAAGTAGTCATATGATTATTGTAATACGAGGAAAGAACAAAAGGTGATTCAATTGCTGGAATTGAGGCTAATACCGATGGCATTGCGTCGATCGATTTACGGCCATTGGCGAAGGAATATTTAAATGTATATCCCACATCAACAAGCGAATCAAGAAAAGGACTGTAGCCTTTGTAGGTACCACCATCGAGATAGGGGTAGAAACGACCCACAAACTCTTTATTCAGACTTTCAACAATAATAACAACGACATTTAGCCTTTTAAATTTTGTAGTATCTGGTGGATTAATATTATGTACTGGATTGTATATCTGACGAAGTGTTTCTTTATCGAAAAAATTTTGTCTTGTAAAATGGGCACCTTCGGTGCTTCGAATCAAACAAAAAGGGGTGTTAAGGACAATAGCCATCTCGTTAGGATGGCTTACATATTCACCTGCGTTACTCATAGTAATTGGTCGAGTACTATGCTTGAAATCGCCCCGGATACCTCCAATGGTTAAAGCAATGGTAACAAGTGCTAATACAGTATGATAAGGGTAATACAAAATTCTTTTTTGGGGGAAGGGTTCGTCCAGCTTGGCCCTGTTGTATAGCCAAACCATCAGCCAAATACTCAGAGTATAAAGAATGGTTATATACCAATACTCGAATATAAACCTTACAAATAAACCGGGAAGATTAGTCTCATGCTTAAATTGATCAAAAATCGAAATAGTAGTTCTTTCGAGCACAAAATCGTAATAGGGAATATCGATATAGTTAGTCATTAGCGCTATGCCATTGGTAACAAAAAAAATGTACTTGGTTATTCGTTGATAAGTTGGATGATGCCTAAAACGAAAAGGTAAAATACTAAGAGCTATAAATAGCAAATTGGTATAAAGAATGGCTGCGGTGTCGAATTTTAATCCCCCAACAAAAATGATAAGTAAACGCTCGAAACTGATATCGAAATGGCTGTGGTTGTACAAATAAAAAATTAGTCGACTTATCGTAAACAATAAGTAAACAATAAATAAACGATAAATAAACACAATATAAAATTTGCCAGTAAAAGAAAGCTTCTTGTAATTTAACATGT
>JAOAFU010000085.1 GCA_026416115.1 Bacteroidales bacterium
TATATCTTCTATATTTTGTGCGTATACTGATAGCGCTGGTATTTATTTTTTCGGGGTTTGTCAAAGGGATCGACCTGTTAGGGACTGCTTACAGGTTTAGCGATTATTTTACGGCAATGCATTTGCCACGGATGGAGACACTTTCACTTTTCCTCTCTTTTCTTTTAAGTGGAGCCGAGTTTTTAATCGGCGTCGCGCTTTTAACCGGTATATGGCCTAAGTTTACCTCATCGGTTGCACTTATTTTCATGATCTTTTTCTTCTTTCTAACATTAATATTAGCCATATTTAACCCGGTGAGCGATTGTGGATGTTTTGGCGATGCAATTAAAATGAGCAACTGGGAGACTTTTTATAAAAATGTTGTCTTGCTTGCACTAGTTGTTTATATTTTTATTTTTAGCAAACAATTTAAATCTCCCCTTGGCAACTTATACCCATGGTCGGTTACCCTTATAGGTACTGCTGCTTTTACCTTCATTTCGATATACTCCTATCGTCATCTACCTATTATCGATTTTATGCCTTTTAAAGAAGGAAATAATATTATTGAAAAAAGTTCAATTCCACCGGGAGCACCAACCGATGAGTATGCTACTCAGCTGCTCTATAAAAACAAAAAGACCGGCGAAGTGAAAGCATTCGATATGACAAACTACCCATGGCAAGATACGGTTAATTGGCAGTGGGTCGAAACCAAAAGCGTATTGGTGAAAAAGGGCTATACTCCTCCTATTCACGATTTTGCATTTTATTCCGAAACGGGCGAAAACATGACCGATAGCATTTTAAGAACGAACGCCTATGTTTTTTTGGTAGTAGCTTATAATATCGAAAAAGCAAACAATAGTGCATTACAAACTCTCGATACATTGGCACAGTATGCTTTTGCCTCGTCCGACATTCGCTTTTATGCTGTAACTGCTTCGCCAATTGGAACAGTTAAGAGAAAGTCTGAATTACTACAGATTAGTTATTCGTTCCTTACTGCCGACGAAACGCTTTTGAAAACTATGATACGTTCAAACCCTGGTATATTTTTGCTTCATAAGGGTACTATCTTAAAAAAATGGCATTATGCTCAGTTTAAATGGAACTACAAGGACCAAGATGTGTTAAAACAAGTAGTAGAGTTACATCGGAAGAATAAAGAAAAATTTGTAACGCTTAGTTTTATTTTTGCTTTCATCTTCCTTTTTTCGATTAATGCATTGTTGTTTCAGACGATCGAAAAGCAGAGAAATAGAAATTGAATAACAGGATAAAAAGTGATTATACGATATATAGCTGCAAAAATTTTATATTCGATAAGCATACTTTGGGGGGTAGCTACACTTGTATTTTTGATTTTTAATGTCATTCCGGGCGATCCTGCCCGGATGACTCTGGGTCAACGATCCGATAGTGCTTCGTTAGTTGCTGTTCGAGCCGACCTTGGACTCGATAAGCCCTTAACCATACAATATACTAAATATCTCAATGATCTTTCGCCTCTTTCCCTACATAATTATGTGGATAAAAGAAGTTTTTTTTATCTCGATCCAAAAGTATACCATCCATATATTTGTTTAGTAAGATGGGATAAGCATGTTTTAGTTCTTAAATTTCCATACCTACGTCGTTCGTATCAGCAACAGCGCAATGTATCGGAAATGATTCAGGCTGCATTGCCTGCTACTTTAGTACTTGCATTTTTCTCCATCATTCTTGCAAGTTTTCTTGGAGTAACTTTTGGAATTTTAGCCGCATGGAAGCGTAACACATGGATTGATCGAACCATGTTAACACTATCCTCGTTTGGAATAGCAATGCCTTCTTTTTTTGTAGCTATTATCTTTGCTTGGCTTTTTGCCTATGTGTTGGGCTCCATAACTCATTTGCCTTTAACAGGTAGTTTATACGAATGGGACGATCTGGGTAATGGTCGATACCTTGCACTGAAGAATGTTATTTTACCCGCACTGACTCTTGGTATTCGTCCGTTGGCTGTAGTTA
Organism: Bacteroidales bacterium; assembly: GCA_026416115.1. Classification (GTDB taxonomy): domain Bacteria; phylum Bacteroidota; class Bacteroidia; order Bacteroidales; family DTGW01; genus JAKPGM01. The sequence goes on from JAOAFU010000085.1 coordinate 1,996, forward strand.
TGCAATTGATGCGTAACTCGTTAATCGAAGTATTATCGCTCGAATACATTACCACAGCTCGAGCTAAAGGTCTTAGCGAGAAACAGGTTATTTTTAGGCATGCTTTACGTAATGCATTAAATCCGGTTGTCACATCACTCAGCAGTTGGTTTGCTTCCATGCTTGCCGGGGTTGTATTTATCGAATATATCTTTTCGTGGAAAGGAATGGGATACCTTATTGTTAATGCACTTCAGGATTTCGACCTGCCGGTTGTTATGGGTGGAGTGTTGGTGATAGCAGTCATCTTTATAATTGTAAACATTTTAACCGATATTACGTATGCAATACTTGATCCTCGAGTTCGATTCGAAAAGTAAATTTTTTGCATTGAAAAATTTTGAATATCTTTTAACAAGTGTAGAAAAATATTATGGGGTCGGCAGTTACAGGCGACCTTTTTATTTGATGAAATGTGAAATACAAAAAATAAAAGCTACTACTAAATGAAAACTAACCAATTAATCCGTAAACAGTTTTTTTTCGCAAAAAAATGGCTCATAGTTGCAATGTTAATTTTTTCTGCTTCTGTCGGGGGGCAGGTTCTAATACCATATCAAAGCTCGTGGAAATTTTTTAAAGGCACTACTGCTGTTTCAAATTCCTGGATTCTGTCTACATATAACGACGTTAGCTGGTCGGTGGGTTTAGCACCTTTCTGGTATGGAGCGGGAACTGGGGGTACGCAGTTAGCCGATATGCAGAATAATTACACTACTGTCTTTTTACGAAAACAGTTCGAAGTTACTACTCCCGATAGTCTGATGGGTTATTTGGTTGGTACTTTTAAATATGATGATGGTTTTAGGATATGGATTAACGGAAACTTAGCTTTCGAGCGTAATGCTCCTCAAACTAATAATTACAACGATGTTGCTCCTACCTCGGTAAACATGGTTTCTACACCCATTACCGATTCTGTTTCATCGGGTAAGGTAGACCTGGTTCAAGGGAAAAATACTATCTGTGTGCTTCTGTTTAATGTTAATCTCGGAAGTTCCGATGTATACTTCGATATGCAGCTTTCGTTGTCGAAAAAAATACCTAAAACCCCCGATGTGGTTTTTAGTCATCAGGGCGGATATTACAATGCACCTTTTATGCTTACATTAACCGGTCAAAAACCTGGCGATACTATTCTCTACACGCTCGACTATTCCGACCCTCGAACGTCTTCGACTGCTATTTCTGGTTTATCGCCTCTAAAAATAAATATTGACCCCGATAATACTACTAAACGTCCTGCAACTCCTGCAGTCGTAGTTAGGGCGGTAATGGTAAAACGCGGTTTTCAATCGGCCAATCCCGAAACCCGTACGTATATTTTTCTCGAAAAAGTGAAAACACAGGGAATACCTGGCGGTAGTTGGCCCGAAGAAAATTTATCGGACAACAACCGACAGTATATCGATTATAAGATGGATGCACGGGTAATAAATGATAATCGATATAAAAACCTTATTCCTCAGGTATTTTCTTCAATACCAACAGTTTCGGTAGTTACAGAAAATCCAAACCTTTTCGATCCAACAATCGGAATCTATGTTAATGCAATGCAACATGGTGAGGCATGGGAACGACCTGCCTCGGTCGAATTGATTGATACCGATAACACAATGGCTTTTTCGGTTAATGCAGGATTGCGTATCAGAGGGGGATGGAGTCGAAACAATTGGAATCCTAAGCATGCTTTCCGACTTTTCTTTAGTAACGACTATGGCAAGAAAAAACTAAAATATCCTCTTTTTGGTACAACAGATGCGGCACAAGAATTTAAAAAGGTCGATCTGCGTTGTGCACAGAACTACTCTTGGAGTTTTTACAACAATCCTATGATGACCTATGCCCAGGATGAGACCTGTAGGGATCTTCAGGGACTCATGGGTCATCCATATTCTAGAAGTAGATATTGTCATTTGTTCCTTAATGGTATGTATTGGGGATTGTACGAATTTCAGGAACGTCCAGAAGCCAATTTTGCCGAAAGTTACAAAGGAGGGGATAAAGGTGATTACGATGTAGTAAAAGTAGCTACCGACAATGGTTATAATATTGAAGCTACCGATGGTACACTCGATAAGTGGCGACTGGTATATAATGCTTGTAATACAGGATTTAAATCCGATGCCAACTATTTTCGTCTTCAAGGATTAAATGCGCAGGGATATATCGACACTTCACTCGAAAAACTTGTTGATATCGATAATCTTATCGATTACATGATCAACATTTTTTATACTGGTAATTTTGATGCACCTGTTAGTGAATTTATGGGTAATAATCAGCCCAACAATTTCTATGCAATTAAAAACCGAAATGCTCGCCGTGAGGGTTTCTTTTTTATTGTTCACGACGCCGAGCATACATTTAATTATGTTGCAGGGAGCGAAGAGGGCAAAAACGAAGGAGTAAATGAAAATCGGGTAAATCTTGCTAACGATGGAATGACTAAGCCGCCTTTCAATTTTTTTCATCCTCAATGGCTTCACCATCGTCTTACCGAAAATGCCAATTATCGTTTACGTTTTGCCGATCGTGCTGTAAAGTATTTATATAATAATGGGCTTCTTACGCCTACCGAGGTCGAGAAAGTTTTTAGAGCACGTGCCTCACAAATCGATCTTGCTATTATTGGCGAGTCGGCCCGATGGGGGGATACAAACTTTGGTACGCTCCGTACGCGCGATGATAGTTGGATCCCAGCAGTAAATAACACAGTTAACCTTTTTATTAAAAAACGTACACCTATAGTTATCAATCAGCTTAAAACTGCTGGATTGTTACCTACAGTCGAATTTCCAAAAATTTATGCCGATGGTACCGAAGTAAATACTAACCTTGTAAATCTATCCAAAAAAATTACTGTTACATTTGGTAATCCCAATAGCAGTGGTGTTTTGTACTATACACTCGATGGCAAAGATCCACGGAATTCCGACAATATGGTATCGGCTTCAGCGCAAACAGCTACTACTTTTACAACCATTTCTATTTCTTCGCCTGTTATCATTAAAGCTCGTGTTTTTCAGAATGATAACTGGAGTGCCATACGAGAGGTGGTATTTACCAATAAGGCTAATAGAGATAAAATTAAAATTACCGAAATACAGTACATGCCCATGGCAACTGCTGGATTTGGTGATAAATCGCTCGAATATATCGAACTGAAAAATACTTCCGATGTTTGGGTAGATATAGGTGGATGCCGACTCGATAGTGCTATTAAATATGTTTTTCCTGCTCCGACATTAGTTCCTCCCCATGGTTTTGCAGTTGTAGCTGCCGATATTAGTGCTTTTGAGAGTCTTTATTGGACTACCCCAACAGGCAGGTTTTCGGGAAATCTGGCTAACGAAGGCGAGCGTATTGTATTGCTCGACGATAATGGTCAACTTTTAACGGACGTTAGTTACAAACCAAATTTAGGCTGGCCAACTCTCCTTCCAGGCTATTCTCTGGTACCAAACGATCCCAATCCTACAGGCAATCCCAACGACCCAACGTACTGGCGTAGCTCTGTTTATCTTTTTGGTTCGCCTTTTGCCGATGACGATTCGTCGTATGTAAAACCCAATGCTGTTAATTTTAATGTTATCTTCTGCGATGTTTTTCCCAATCCTGCTTCCGATTATCTAAATATCAAGGTACGAGGTTTGAAGCTCGATCAGATGGCAATCTATAACATGCAGGGTAAACCTATTTTTATTAGAAGTTTAAAGGGTAAAATATACGATCAGCTAAAACTTAATACAAGTCAATGGCCTAGGGGTGTTTATATCTTATTGATCAGAGCTGGAAGTGATAATTATCGCTGTAAAGTAATTATACAAAATTAATAGCATTTTTTTTGGCTATTTGAATACCTCCTCATGAGTTATCTCTCGAAATTTTTCGATAGATGGCTTATTACATATATACAGTGCTAAAATTGTCAAAATGGTTTTATAAATGTCTGATAGGAATGTTTATTTGGTTATTTTC
>JAOAFU010000091.1 GCA_026416115.1 Bacteroidales bacterium
GGAAAATATAGGGAAGGCAAAAAACAAGGTCCCGTGCGCATAGCCCTTCCTTTTCAAACCATCGAAACTATTAACGAAAGTGCTGCCGACCGCGAAAAACGTCTTAATAGCCTGTTCGATTTCCGACAGGATACGGGCAACTGGTACAACCGCCTCATCTGGGGCGACAAAAAATATGTGCTGCCCAGCCTCCTGCCCGAGTTTGCAGGCAAGGTAAACCTCATTTACATCGACCCGCCCTTTAACGTAGGGGCCGACTTTTCGTTTACCGCCACCATCCCCGACAACCCCGATACCGACGACGACGAAACCACCACCTTCGTTAAGCAACCCAGCATAATAGAGCAAAAAGCCTACCGCGACACCTGGGGCCGCGGCCTCGACAGCTACCTGCAATGGTTTTACGAAACCGCCGTACTGCTGCGCGAACTGCTGGCCGACGACGGAAGCCTCTACGTGCACCTCGACTGGCATGTGGGCCACTATGCCAAGGTGGTGCTGGATGAAGTGTTTGGGTATGAGAATTTTTTAAACGAAATTGTTTGGAAACGCTATGCTGCTCATTCCTTATCAACCTCAAGATATGATGCTATTTCCGATCATATATATCTTTATGCAAAAAATGTCGAAGACGTTAAATTATCTCCTCAGTTGCAAAATTTGTCTAAACAGGAAATTGAAAAACGTTTCCCTCATATTGAGCGTGAAACGGGAAGAAGATATCAACATGCTGCTTTAGAAAAATCAGCAAACTTCAGTAGCAGAGGAGATGTTAGAATCATACAGGGAAAAGAAATATTTACAAATTTAGGTTGGATCTGGACACAAGAAACATTTGATGAAAGAATTGCAAAAAATCCTTATATTATTTACTGGACAAAAGAGGGCCGACCTCGTTACAAGATATATGCTGATGAATATAAAGGCCGACCATTGGGGAATATTTGGGACGATATACCTTATTTATCGGCAGGTGATAAGGAACGAGTAGAATACGCCACCCAAAAACCCGAAGCCCTCCTTGAGCGAATAATTAAAGCCAGCAGCAACGAGGGCGATTTGGTACTCGATTGCTTTTGTGGCAGCGGCACTACGGCGGCCGTGGCCGAAAAGCTAAAACGCCGCTGGATAACCTGCGACCTGGGGCGCTTTGCCATACACACCACCCGCAAACGCCTGCTGGGCATACCCGATGTGCGGCCGTTTGTGGTGCAAAACCTGGGTAAATACGAGCGGCAGCAATGGATGATAGCCGAGTTCGATAACCCGCAAAGCCGCCTGCAGCAGGAAAAGGCTTACCGAAATTTTATTTGTCAGCTATACCATGGCACGCCATTAGATGGATACACCTGGATACACGGCGTTAAAGCCGGCCGTATGGTGCACGTAGGCAGCGTTGAGGCTCCCGTAACTGTCGAAGATATTAAGCAAACCATTATTGAGTTTTGGAAACTTGTTGGTAAAGAAAAAACCGTTGCAACCAATGGCATCGACTTTTTGGGATGGGACTTTGCCTTCGACATTAACGAAACTGCCGCGCAGTTTGCTGCCAGCAATAAAGTGGATGTAAAGTTTAAAAAAATACCCCGCGAGGTACTCGAGAAAAAGGCCGTTGAGCAGGGCGATATTAAGTTTTACGAATTGGCCTATCTCGATGTGGAGTTTAAAAAAAATAAGCAATCGGTTACAATTACACTAAAAAATTTTATTGTATCGCCCGACGATATCCCCGAAGAAGTGCGAGGCAGCATTACGCACTGGAGCCAGTGGATCGATTACTGGAGTATCGACTGGAACTACCGCAACGATACGTTCCATAACGAATGGCAAAGCTATCGCACGCGCCAAAATCCCAAAATCGAGCTTTCGGCAAGCAACACCTACGGTCAAAACGGAAAATATACCGTTTTGGTTAAAGTGATAGATATTCTTGGAAACGACACAACCAAGGTAATTAGTTTAGAAATATGAATTACATAATAAAGCCTTTACCCCCTTCTGTTAACGTTGAAACACCCGAAGTGTTTCGTAACCTGGCATTGGCACACCGTTACCTTGGAGAACTTAAAGGTAAAGCTGCAACCATACCCAACGAAACCATTCTCATTAATACCCTATCGTTGCAGGAAGCTAAAGATAGCTCGGCCATTGAAAATATTATCACAACTCACGATGAACTGTATAAGACAGTATTATTTGAGAATCTTGTTATCAGCAGTGCAGCAAAAGAAGTTAGCCGATATGCCGAGGCCCTGAAATTAGGTTTTAAACTGGTTAGAGACGAAAAATTGATCACGCAGAAAACCCTCCTGACCATTCAACGCACATTAGAACAAAACGATGCTGGTTATAGACGATTGCCGGGTACATCGCTTATTAATGAGAGTACAGGACAAATCGTTTACACTCCTCCACAGGATTACGATACTATATGTAAATTAATGGATAATCTTGTAGAATTTATTAACGACAGCTCAATAAGCGCATTAGATCCACTGATAAAAATGGCATTGATACACCATCAGTTTGAATCAATTCACCCATTTTACGATGGTAATGGCCGAACGGGAAGAATCTTGAATATACTATACTTGGTGCAGCAAGGGTTGTTAGATTTACCCGTGTTATACCTTAGCCGATATATCATTCGCAAAAAGGGCGATTATTATCGTTTGCTTCAACAGGTTCGTGATGATGAAAATTGGGAGCCATGGATTTTATATATTTTACAGGGAGTACAAGAAACAGCCCGGGAAACAATACAATTAATTGCAGGTATTCGCGAGCTTATGCAAAGTTATAAGATTTATATACGAGAAAAATTGCCTAAAATTTATAGCCAAGATTTGCTTAATAATTTGTTCAAACATCCCTATACTAAAATTGAATTTTTGATGAACGATTTGGGGGTAACTCGTATTACAGCAACCCGTTACTTGGATACACTCGTGGAAAACAAACTTCTTAGTAAATATAAAATAGGCAAAAGTAATTTTTATATCAACGAACCACTATTTAATCTGTTTAGAGATGGGCAAACAAGTATACAGCCATCGGAATCTATAAAAACTATTAATCCCCCAATTGTTTAAAAAATGAGAAAAAATATACATGACTAAAATTATGTGTATAAAAAATGAGAAAAAATATACATGACTTTTAAACATGTTTTATAAAAAAAAAATAAACCGCGGAGGTTCGCAGAGGAAACACAGAGCAATAACCTCTGCGAAATTCTCTGCGTTACTCAGCGGTTAAAGAAAAATAATAAACCGCAGAGTGCACAGAGTAAACGCAGAGAAAAACAACCTCTGCGAAATTCACCGCGATCTCTGCGGTTAAAGAAAAAATGTACCAAAGAATAAATAGTACGCTGCGGTTAAAAATTAAATTATATGCACGAAAACCAAATAACAGAAATAATTATTGGCAAAGCCATTCAGGTGCACAAGGCATTAGGACCTGGTTTACTCGAATCTGCCTACGAAGAATGCTTAAATTATGAACTTCTCAAATCAGGATTAAAAGTAGAACGTCAAAAAGGATTGCCATTAATTTATGAAGAAGTAAAACTCGATTGTGGTTATAGAGTCGATTTATGGGTAGAAAAAAAAGTAATAGTTGAAATAAAATCTGTTGAAACACTAAATGATATACATATGGCTCAAATACTAACCTACTTGAAATTATCGGGATGCAAGGTTGGCTTGCTCATAAATTTTAATGTTTTAAGACTAATGGAAGGATTAAAGAGAGTAGTTAATAATTTTTAGATATTAAAATATAATAAACCGCAGAGGCCGCCGAGTAAACGCAGAGAAAAAACCTCAGCGAATTCTCTGCGTTCTCTGCGGTTTTAAAAAAATACATTAAAATATGGCAAAAAAGACACAAACTACTAAACAAACAAACATCAACATAGAGGAACAATTAAAAACTGCCGCATGCGTGCCTGCCATACGCGAAGCAGTTAAAGCCTGGCGGAGTAGTGGATATTTAGGAATTACAGAAACTACTCGTGAACTGTTAAATTTTTGGTTTAATACCGACCATATTTTATCTAATGGACAACCCTTTCGATTTCACAAGGCGCAACAAGATGCTATCGAAACACTAATTTATATTTACGAAGTTGCTAAAGTAAGAACACGAAAAGAACTTTTAGAGAAATATGCATTCAACAATAAAGATTTACGACTACCACCCTACGACGATTTTGCCCGTTACTGCCTAAAAATGGCTACCGGAAGTGGCAAAACGTTTGTAATGGCCTTGAGTATTGTCTGGCAATTTGCCAACTATTTACGAGGCGAAGAAGGATATGCCAGTACGTTTTTAATTATTGCCCCCAACGTCATTGTTTTCGACAGGCTTAAGACAGATTTTGAAGGAGGCAATGTATTCAGGCGTTATCCGTTTATTCCCCTGCATTTGCAGTGGCTATGGGACATGGATTATTACATGCGAGGCGATACCGAACGTTCGTATTCACAAGGGGCATTGTATCTGACCAACATACAGCAGTTTTACGAAAGAAACACCCGAAATAACGATGAAGAAACAGAAATTATGACAACCATATTGGGAACTATGCCCCCTGCACAAAAAACAGAAATAAGCGACTTTGACGAACGCATAGCTCAACGCGATGGGCATGTCATGGTTATCAATGATGAAGCACACCACACCCACGATGAAGATAGTGAATGGAACAAATTTATTCGTAAACTTCACGAAAAAAAGCCATTAACAGCACAGCTGGACTTTTCTGCAACTCCCCGATACAGCAAAGGAAGCCTGTTTGCATGGACCATATTCGATTATCCTTTAAAACAGGCTATTCTCGACCGTATAGTCAAACGACCTGTTAAAGGTATTGCGCAAATAGTAGAAGCAAAAAGTGATATTGCAAGTGTTCGTTACAGCGGGTATTTAGTTGCCGCAGTTGAACGTTGGAAAGAATACGCCGAACAATTAGCATCACTTAAAAAGAAACCAATTTTATTTGTAATGATGAACAATACCGACGAAGCCGACGACATAGGCGATTGGCTTCGTACAAAATACCCAAGTGAATTTGGAGGCGATAAAACTTTAATTATTCATACCGACAAATCCGGAGAAATTTCTAAGAAAGATTTAGATATTGCACGAAAAGTTGCAAGAGAAGTAGACCACGATACAAGCCCAGTTAACGCAATAGTTTCGGTACTTATGCTACGCGAAGGGTGGGATGTACAAAACGTAACGGTAGTAGTAGGTTTGCGTCCCTATACGGCTAAAGCAAATATTCTGCCCGAACAGACTATAGGCCGCGGGCTCCGTTTAATGTTCCGTAACCTGTATGAAACTTACGCCGAACGGGTCGATATTATCGGCAACAAGGCTTTCATGGAGTTTGTGGATGAGCTTGAAAAGCTGGAAGATTTAAAATTTGAAACTTTTCATCTTGGAAAAGACAAACTCAGCATCCTAACTATTCAACCACTCGAAAGTAAAATGGGATTTGATATTAGTATTCCGGAAATATCTCCTCTACTTTCGAGAAAAAAGTCCTTAGCCGAAGAAATAGCCGCAATTGATGTAATGAAGTTTAATATTAATACATTACCATTAAAAGCTAAAGAGATTATTGACACAAAGAAATTCATATACGAGGGAAGAGATATTCTTACCGACGAAAAACTTTTAGAGCGGGAATATTCTATACCTCAGGCACAGACGGCAGAAGAAGTAATTGGTTATTATGCCCGACGAATTGCACAAAATGTAAAATTGCCATCACAATTTGCAGTTTTAGCTCCGAAAGTTCGCGAATTTTTTGAGAAAAAAGCCTTTGGCGAAACAGTTGATTTTAATGACCCTGTTGTGGTTAAAGCCATGAGTAGCAACATTGCCAGTTATGTAGTTATCAAAGAATTCGAAAAGGCTTTACGCGAATTAGTGGTTGAACAGAAGCAACCCCAGTTAATATCAGCCGAACGTTTTCTTTCACAAACACCTCCATTCCCAACTTCTAAAAAAGTGATTGAAGCCAAAAAGACGGTTTTCAATTTTACACCATGCGATAATGAGTATGAAATAGCATTTGCTAAATTTCTTGATAATGCCAAAGATATCAGAACGTTTGCCAAACTCCCCGAACAATTTGGCTTTTGCGTTCAGTATACCGACACGCTTGCCAACATACGCAATTACTATCCCGATTTTGTTGCGATAACTGAAGATGGAAGTTGTTGGATAATTGAAACCAAAGGACGTGAAGACATTGAAGTAAAACTCAAAGATAATGCAGCGATTAATTGGTGCAATACAGCTTCTCGTTTAACAGGTGCTGATTGGAATTATGTTAAAGTACTCCAAAAAGAATTTGAAGATTTACAACCGGATAATTTTGCTGAACTTTTGGCAGGGTTAGCCCCTACTATTCACTCAAATTCAGTATAAGGATATTGTCATTTAAAACTTTTTTGTGAATAAAGTTTGGATAACAATTGTTTAATTCTCCCATCGGGGTTCGCGTTTTTCGAGAAAGGCCTTCAGTCCCTCTTGTCCGTGACGCGAGCGTCGTAGGCGTGCCAGTAAAAGATAGGTATATGTTTTGATACGGAAAGTTATGGGGGGTCTGAACAGCCCTACAAGCCTTTTTGTTGCGCGTAATGCATGCGACGATACCTTATCTATGCTTTCGCATAGCTCGTTGATATTTTTTTCGAGTTCGGAATTGGGTACAATCATGTCTATTAATCCAGATCCAAGCGCTTGTCGTGCTGTAAAAGTTCGGCCACTGTAAATCCAGGGATTTAGATGCAATCCTTTGGTTTTGTGCATGACGTATGGCATAATGGCAGCAGGTGCTATACCAAGCCGAACTTCGGGAAAACAAAGTATGGCATCCTGTTCCGAGATAGCAATATCGGCGGCTGCAATAAATCCCAGTATACCCCCGAATGCATTTTTTTCGACCACTACCATGGTGATTTGAGGTAAGCTAAAAAAATGATATAAACAATCGGCTATTAGCTTACTCTGAAGTACATTTTTTATAAAACCTTCGCGTCCGGTTTGTTGCATCCACTCAATATCGGCTCCGGCAGAGAGTACATTATCCTTACCACGTAATACAACCAATCGAATTTGGCGGTTATTATGAAGCATTTTAAAAGTTTTTAGTAATTCTTTGAAAATTTTTCCCGTAAGGGCATTTCTTTTATGCGGGCGATTAATCCAAACCCGGGCTATGGTATGGTCTATTTCTACAATAATATCTTTAAATTCCTGGCCACTCATGTTATGCATAGGGTAAGTTTTTGAAGTTGGTGATTTGATTTTCGATTACCTATTTTCACATTCTAAAAATGCCATACTGAGGGGGAAGCTGAGGGGCAAACTGTACTACCGAAAGGCACAATCCCAGGATAGTACGGGTATCGGCAGGGTCGATAATACCGTCGTCCCATAAACGTGAAGTGGCGTAGTAGGCGGTACTTTCATTTTCGAACTGTTCGACCAGATTTACCTGTCCCGAACTTTTAACAGTCGAAAGCACGATCGTAGCTTGTTCTCCTCCCATTACAGCAATACGCGCTGTAGGCCAAGTAAACAAAAAATGGGCATTCATAGCACGTCCGGCCATGGCGTAATTTCCAGCACCGTACGATTTTCCCATAATTAAGGTAATCTTTGGAACATTGGCATTGGCTACAGCCTGAACCATCTTTGCCCCATCTTTTGCAATTCCCTTATGTTCGTATTCCCTACCTACCATAAAACCCGAAATATCCTGCAAAAAAAGCAGTGGGATATTCCGGTGGCAACAAAGCTCGATGAAATGAGTAGCCTTTAGTGCCGATTCGGAAAAGAGAATGCCATTATTAGCAACAATGCCCACAGGATTACCCATTATTTTTCCCCAGCCGGTAACGATAGTTGTACCAAAGTTGGCCTTAAATTCGTCGAATTCGCTACCATCGAGAATTCTGGCCAGTACTTCGTAGGGATCGATGTTTTGACGGCTATCGGGGGGAATTACACCGTAAATTTCGTTTATTTCGTATTTAGGTTCGACGGGAGGGAAAGGGGGTTGATAGTTTTTTTTACCGGCAAAGAAATGTGCTAAACTTTGTCTGCAGAGATAGAGGGCATGTTCATCGGAATTTGCCAGGTAGTCGGCTACGCCCGATATGCTGGTATGAACAAAGGCACCTCCCAGCTCTTCGGCCGAGATTTCTTCGCCCGTCGCTGCTTTGACCAACGGCGGGCCACCAAGAAAAATGGTTCCTTGTTCGCGAACCATAATAACTTCGTCGCTCATTGCCGGAACGTATGCCCCGCCTGCTGTGCACGAACCCATCACTACAGCTATCTGAGGTATGCCCAATGCCGACATGCGCGATTGATTGTAAAAGATACGGCCAAAATTGTCGCGGTCGGCAAAAACTTTGGCTTGTAAAGGCAAAAATATCCCTCCACTATCTACCAGATATACACACGGTAAACGATTCTGGATGGCTATTTCCTGTGCTCGAAGATGTTTTTTTATCGTCTCTGGAATATAGGTTCCGCCCTTCACCGTAGCATCGTTGGCAATAATTACAACCGGAAAACCTTGGACAATCCCAATTCCCGTTACCATACCTGCCGAGGGAAATTGATTCTCGTATTGATCGTAGGCAGCTAAAGCTGAAAACTCGAGAAAAGGAGTGTGGGGATCGACAAGAAGTTCTATGCGGTCGCGTACGGTGAGTTTACCGCGACTTCGATGACGTCGTACCGCTTCGTCTTCATCTCGGATTACAATGCTTTGTAGTATCGACTTGAAGTTGCTAACCTGTTGCAGTTGATAAGCATAGTTTTTTTGATATAGTTCCGAACTATTGCTTACTTTACTTTGAATTATCATTTTCCTTTTTTAACCTTAAACAGTTTGGTTTTGAGAATTGTTTACTTCGAAAAATATAGCCAAAACTAAGAGGTTAAATATTTCATCTGGTATTCGTTGATAAAGGGGGAATAGAAAAAGATTAATTCCATAAAAGGTAAAATTTTTGGAATACATATTGTTTAATTAAAACTATTTTTGCTTTTTTAAAAA